>CAYYNW010000059.1:0-8576 GCA_964473145.1 uncultured Halobacteria archaeon | reverse complement strand
TCTTCCGTGAGATCTTCCCCCAGTATGCCGTCCCGCTCGGCGTCTGGGTCGTCCGTGAGACCGCGCGGGACGCGATGCGGCAGCGTGGTGAGACATTCGCGACCCAGCAAGAGGCATTAGCCTATATCGATTCGCGGCTGCGTGCACGAGACGGGAGATCACTGCAGCTCCAGGAGTATGAGGCGCACAGCCGGATACTGCGGCAGAAGCGGCTGAGTGAGTTCTGAGCTGAACCATGCAGCGCGGTACGCAAGAACTTAAGGGGCAACGTACTACTGGATAGAGAGACATGGCTGAGGTCTACCGGCTCGCGGCCCTGCACAACCCCGCCCGCGTGCGGAAGTTGCTCCAGGCCGTTGCGGACATAGAGCGTGACTCCCTGGTGGCTGTAAAGCTCCGTATGGGTGAATTGATCAATTATCGCTTCATTCGCCCGCCATTCGTGCGCGAGCTCGTCACGGCGATTAAAGAAGCAGGCGGCAAACCGTTCCTCACCGATATACTACTACACTGTATCCCCGAGCGCGGCACAATGCGGTCGATTATCTGGAAACTGCGCGACGGAACGGGTTCAATTTTGCCACGGTTGGCGCGCCAGTGCTCATCGCTGATGGCTTAAAGGGCGAGAGCGGCGTGATGGTCGAGACCGGCGGTACCCTCGTCACGGAGCTAGAGCTGGGACAGGCGATCTACGAAGCGGACTACCTGGTCGTGTTATCTCACTGCCCCGGGCATATCAGTGTCGGCTACGCCGGCGCACTTAAGAATCTCGGCATGGGCTGCAGCTCGAAGAACGGCAAGCGAGCTGTCCATCGCTTCTCGATACCACTGGTAGACCACGATTCGTGCGAGCGCTGCGAGAGCTGCATGGCTGCCTGTCCGTACGCGGCCATCCAGCTGGAAGAGTTCCCGGTCATTGACGCTCAAACCTGCGTCGGCTGTGCTCGGTGTATCTCCGTCTGCCCGACCGGAGCGATGCATAACCCCGAGGGTTGGTTTGAGCAGTACATCACGGCTCTGGTCGAAGCTGCGAGCGCGGTACTCAGGAAGTTCGGCGCTAAGCGCTGCTTCCTCAATTTCCTGACCGACGTTACCGCGATGTGCGACTGCACCTACCAGCAAGAAGCCCTGCTGCCTGATCTCGGCGCGCTCGCCTCACGTGATCTTCTGAGTGTCGAGCAGGCCTCCTATGACCTCATAGAAGAAGCAGCAGGCCGAGATCTCTTCCAGGAGCTCTTCGGCATTGCGATAGAACGCCAGTTCAGCCTCGCTGAACTGCTCGGCATGGGTGAACGGAGCTATACAATGACTACGTTGAGCTGACCCAGCCGCCGCTCCGCGGCCCTGCCACCTGAAAGCGAGGCGGGCGCGAATGGCGTGCTGAGCCGCTCCGCAGCCAGCCAGGTCGCAAAAGATTTATCTTGCCCAAGCCTTTTACATGTAGCTTGAGCAGTCGAGGAGTGGCCGCATGGAACCGGTTGGGAAGGTGAAATGGATGCAGTTGCCCCGGGATGTCCTCATTGGCCATGAGGTCGTACTGGAGATCGGCACGGTCTGCAAGCACCTGGAGGTGGGCGAACGGGCGGTGATCGTCGCGGACAGCCGCACCCGTACGATCGCGGGTGAGACCGTTCTGGAGATCCTCGCCGATACCGGCTACGAGGTCAACTTGATCGAGGTGAGTGGCATCAACGGCGAGAACATCGAGAGCGTGAAGAACAGGGCCACAACCGAAAAAGCTGACTTCATGCTCGGCGTCGGCGGCGGCACCATCATCGATATCGGTAAGATCGCCTCCTTCGAGCTGCGCCTTCCCTTTATCTCCGTGCCCACGATCGCCTCACACGACGGCATCGTCTCGCCGCGTGCATCGCTCAAGGATAAGGAGCGCCGAAACACCGTCTCCATCCAGACCCATGCACCACTCGCGATTGTGGCTGATACCAAGATCATTGCTGCCGCGCCCTTCCGCTTCACTGCCGCGGGCTGCGGCGACCTTATTGCTAATTATACCGCGGTCATGGACTGGCAACTCGCCCATCGGTTACGCAACGCGGAATTCAGCAGTTACGCCGCGGCGCTCGCCGAGATGACCGCGAACATGGTGATGGAGAATGTGAAAGTGATCCAGAAAGGGGATGAGCAGTCCGCGTGGACCGTGGTCAAGGGGCTGGTCTCTAGTGGGGTTGCAATCAGCATCGCGGGGTCGTCCGCTCCCGCATCCGGGTCCGAGCATAAATTCAGCCACGCGCTGGACATGATTGCCGCGCGGCCTGCATTACACGGCGAGCAATGTGGCCTCGGCACCATTATGATGACCCACCTCCACGGCGAGAACTGGCAGCGTATCCGCGACGTGCTCAGGGCTATCGGCGCGCCCACCACCGCCAAGGAGCTGGGTATAACGAACGAGGAGCTCATCGAAGCACTGACCTACGCCCATAAGATCAATCCTGGCCGCTATACTATCCTGGGCGAGTCGGGCCTCACCTACGAAGCCGCGGAACGACTCGCTGTGCTTACCGGGGTAATTGAGGGATAAGACCGCGAAGAGCGGTGCAGGGCTGTGGGAATGGGTACCAAGGAGGCAGCCTGAAGATGGAGGAAGGACGGATCGTCACGTTAATCGGTGCTCACTTGGCGAACGTGGGCGAGGAGTTCATCTTTTTAGGCATTTCGAAGAAGTGCGAGGAGTGTCGGCTGAAGAACGCTTGCGCGAACCTGGAGGTGGGCCGGTTGTACACCATCGAGCACGTTCGAAACGAGATGAAGCACGAGTGCTTCATGCACGAAGACGGTGCCTGCGTGGTCGAGGTGCGGGAATCGAATATCAGAGCGGTGATAGAGGCATCCTACGCGTTCAAGAACTCGAAGGTCGCTTTCGACCCCCTGACTTGTAACGAACTCGAGTGCGCGCTCTTTGATTTGTGTCATCCTCCGGGCCTCAAGCGGGGCGATCGATGCACCATCCTGGAGGTGATCGGCGAAGCGCCCATCGACTGCAGGCAGGGGCGGACGATCAAGCTGGTAACGCTCCGGCGAGAACCGACGTAATGGATTCTGCGCGCTCTTCTCACTGACGCGCTACGGGATATCAAAGAGATCCTTTTGGGGGCATCAACCCACTTTGCGCGAGCTCGGTTAACTCCGCGTTTTGCCACCGCGCCGCTTCACGATCGGGCGGATCGCCCCGCATGCATCGCATTTCAGCACGACGACCCGATCAAGCTTCTCAAAGTGCGTATCGGGCTTTTCACACTCCCAGCAGAGCACATAGTCATCCAGGTAACGCTGGATCTGATGCTCTACTTCCTCACGCGGGAATCTGCCCTGGAAGATGACCCGATCGCCGACGATCTTGCCCGCGGTGCCCAGCTCGTTCAGCAGAAACTTAATCACGTCTTCCCGCTCCCGGCGGATGTAATCACAGATCACTTCGAAGTTATCAAAGATCGTCGTCTTGCCCTCGATGAAGACCTTCGGTGTCGGGAGAACGAACCGGGTATCGAGTGTTCGAACACTCGGCAGCTGCTTCAATGCTCGATCCAGAAGCGTAAGATATTCTTCCTTCGTCATCGGTACTATCCTTACCAAGACCGCGAATCACCCTCATCTGCGCCCACGAGAACGCCGAGGAAGGGATTTGAACCCTTGTGTCCCGTGAGGGACACCGGCTCTCAAGGCCGGCGCTTTAGTCCGCTAAGCTACCTCGGCCGCTGGCACTCCACTCCCTCCGTCCCTTACGGCTTCCGCTCCTTCCAGCGATACTCCTTACGCTGCTTACTCGAACGACCGAATCCGCATGCCACACAGCATTTCGCGTGCATACTGAACGAAAGACTGCCACAGCGCCGACAGGTGACGTGCGACCGCTTCTGCCGCTTCCCCTGCGAGTGCGTCCCCTTTACCACGGCTCTTTCTCTCCTGGTTCCTTCCCTTTGCTCGTCTCTTCGTCCTTCTCTGACTCGCGCTGTACCGTTGGCGAGATGTACACCACGTTGTCTCCCCGCATCAAGATTTCTCCCGCAAAGGCCTTGACCGACGAGTCGCTGCCCAATTCCTCGGCGTCGCTCAGCACGAGATTCATATGCAGATCATACCCTTCCAGGGTGCCCCGGAACTCCCTACCGCCCCGGATTCGCACGATAACCGGTGATTTGAGCGATTTGTTCAAGACGTCTAACGGCTTCGGCTTACTCACCATCGCTATCACGTTCTCCTCATTCTTTACCTTTACTGGGCTCTTCGCTACCTCTCTTGGTACTTCACTAATAAGAGCATAGCTTATATCTTTATTTCCCCGCCCTCTTATTTATCTTACTTACACATCTCTCGGGGACACAGGACAAATGGCGAAGTCAGCGTATAAGTATATAGGCGAGGCATGGAAGAGGCCGAAAGCCTCCTACGTGGGGGAGCTCCGTCAGGCACGACTGGTCGAATGGCGCCAGCAGCCCGCGGTTATTCGCGTGGGTCGACCGACGCGTTTGGATCGCGCTCGTTCCCTGGGGTACAAAGCGAAACACGGCATCATCGTGGTGCGAGCAAAGGTGCGGCGCGGTGGCCGGAGGAAATCGAGGCCGAACCGCGGCAGAAAAACGACCGGGATGGGCGTGCATAAACTGACGCCCGCAAAGAGCTTGCAGCGGATCGCCGAGGAACGCGCGGCACGGAAATACCCCAACATGGAGGTGCTTAATTCTTACTGGGTGGGCGAAGACGGGAAGCGGAAATGGTACGAACTCATCCTCGTCGAGCCTGCCAATCCTGAAATAAAGGCTGATAAGGATCTGAATTGGATCTGTCGCCCGCCACAGCGGCGGCGGGTATATCGAGGGAAGACCTCAGCAGGGAAGAAGGGACGAGCTTAGGCCGTGAGGAAGCTTGGCGCGGTAGATCTGCCACTTCATGGCGGGAAAGCACCGTATTGGCTGCTGACGCGAATGAAGCGGTTAGCGCACGCGATCTTCGAGGAGATCGTGGATGAATTCGGAGTGAATGGCGCGATCGAGCGACTCGCTGACCCGCTCTGGTTTCAATCGCTCTCCTGCGCCCTCGCGTACGATTGGCACAGCAGCGGGACGACGACCGTTCTCTGCGGCGTGCTCAAATCGGTGATCGAGCCTGAAGAGTTCGGCTTCGGGATCGCCGGTGGTAAGGGTAAAGCCTCGCGGGCGACGCTAGCTGATATCGATGCAGTGGGCGAGAAGCTCAGGCTCACTGATGCTAAAGTAGCAGACTTGAAGTATGCGAGCAGGCTCTCTGCAAAGGTGGATAACGCCTGCATTCAGGACGGCTATCAGCTTTACCACCATACCATGATCATCTCTGAGAAGGGCGACTGGGCCGTGATCCAGCAGGGGATGAACCCGGAGGAGCGGTATGCGCGGCGCTACCACTGGCTCTCCGCGTCGGTGAAGCAGTACGTGGAGGAGCCGCATCAGGGCATCGTGGGCGTGCAGCACGAGACTGTGCTGGATTTAACGGCGAAGGCAAGCAGAGGCTGCAGAAGCGTCTCGGTTGAGCTCGCGCGGACCACGCCGGCCGAATTAGAGCGCGCTCTGAAGACGCTCCAGGATCACCGTCATGAACTGCTTCCAGGTGCCCAGACTACGCTCCTCGAGTTCGAGCGAGGGATTGCAGAAGCGCACCCGGGCAGACGCACTGAGATAGACGCGGACGCGGTGCGACGCTACCGGCTGCCGCGACGCGTGAACTGGGATGCGCTCGTTGAAGCGTACGATACGCAGCCGGCAAATTATGAGCAGTTCCTCGCCATTCGGGGCATTGGGCCGGCGACGGTACGCGCCCTGGCGCTCGTGGCGGAATTGATCTATGGTGAGCCGGCAAGCTGGCGCGATCCGGTCAAGTACTCGTTCGCCTTCGGCGGGAAGGACGGGGTCCCGTATCCGGTGGATAAGCGGACGATGGACGAGACGACCGAACTCTTACGTGCCGCGATGCAGCAGGTGAAGGAGCGGGTACCGAGCTATTCCTGAGCCGGCTGGCGTGCGGTGCGTGGACCGCACGGCGTGGCAAGGCAAGAGCTGCGATGCACCGGCCGAAGCGGTTCAAAGCTATTAATAACGAGGCGACTTCATGGCTCCTATGGAACCGGTAGAATTTGCGCGCGCCTCCGAGAGCCTGATTACCCGTGCGATCGTGAGTGAATTTGAGAAGGACTTCGAGCTCTACGTGGAGAGCGAGGTGATCATCGTCGGCGGTGGCCCTGCAGGCTTGATGGCGAGCAGGGAGCTCGCAGCCGCGGGCGTGAAGGTCCTGCTCATCGAGCGGAACAACTATTTCGGCGGCGGGTTCTGGCTCGGCGGCTTCCTCATGAATAAGCTCACCGTGCGGTCTCCGGCTGAGTCTGTGCTCGATGAGCTTGGTATCCCGTACAAAGAATATGCGACCGGCATCTACGTCGCGGATGCCCCGCACGCCTGCTCGAAGTTGATCGCCGCGGCCTGCGATGCGGGTGCGAAGCTTATCAATATGGTCGCGTTAGATGATATCGTGCTCCATAACGAGCGCGTGCGTGGCGTGGTGGTGAACTGGACTCCGGTCTCGTCACTGCCGCGCCAGATCGCGGCGATCGATCCAGTATCACTGGAATCGAAGCTCGTGATCGATGCCACCGGGCATGATGCCTCGGTCGTTAAGAAGCTGGAGGAGCGGGGGCTGCTGAAGACGAAAGGGCAGGGCGCGATGTGGGTTGAGCAATCCGAGGACCTCGTGGTCGCGCACACCTCCGAGGTTTACCCCGGCTTGATCGTCACCGGTATGGCGGTTTCGACGGTCTACGGACTCCCACGAATGGGCCCGACGTTCGGTGCGATGTTACTCTCGGGCAAGAAAGCAGCTGAACTCGCCGGTGAACGGCTGGGGCTATAAGGGTGCCTCGAAGGGGTTGCTGACCGTTAACCACGGGATCAGCGCGAACGCGCGGTCTTCTGTATAGATGCTGAAGATGCCATGGTCCTTCATGGTCGCGGCGAGTAATGCGTCCCCGTAATGCACCATGAACTCCTTGCTGAGGTCAATTGCCGCGAGAATGGTATGCGCATCATACCCGAGGATCTTCCAGTTCTGAAACTCGATGATGTCCTGCACGATCTCCTTTGCAAGCTCTTCGGGCACGGGATTCTCGACCTTTGCCGTCATGATGACGTAAAATTCAGAGAGATTCTGGAGCGAGATACTGAACTTCCGGGTCGAACACCAGCATTCATCGACCATCCGCTTACAGATCTCATGCTTCGCGCCTTCACTTTCGTCGTAGGCATAGACCAAGAGATTGGTATCGAGGAGCGGCGGTTCACCGTTCATGTAACTCTGCTCGCGACTCATACCGCTTCGTGCCCAGGTTAAATCCTTTCTCTAACCGCTTACGCGCTCGCTCGGTGATTGCCGCCTGTTTCTTTTCGGCTATCCAGGTCTCCATCGCTTCCGTGAGTGCTTTCCCCAATGAGCCTTTTCGGCCGCCGTGAACGATGCGGGCAACCGCCCGAAACTCCTCCTCGACCTCGTCCTGCACATTCACCGTGATCGTCCCCATAGCTTATACTTAGATGGAACTAATATTTAAATGTTTATAATATTTAAATATTCATGTGATGCCATTCGAGATCTGTTCTTCGATATCAGCGCCCAAAAATAGCCCCGCCGTGTTTTAAAACAACAGCTCTTTTTCTTTTAGCACAGGTTTTCTTTTTGTGAAAAAGAAAACGTGTCATGAAGGCCCTAGCGCTCTTCTCCGGCGGTCTGGACTCAATACTGGCGGCGAAGCTGATCCTGGATCAGGGCATCGAGGTCATCGCCGTGACCTTCAGCCTGCCCATTGCCGCCGAGAAGGAGGATCACGCCGCGAAGGCTACAGCGCGGTTGGGCATCACCCATCTCAAGGTTGAGGTCGGTGACGAGTATCTCGAGGTCGTGCGGAATCCGACGTACGGATACGGCTCGGGGATGAACCCCTGCATTGATTGCAGGATCTACATGCTTTGGGAGGCGAAAAAGCGGATGAGCGAGATCGGCGCCGCGTTTATCATCACGGGCGATGTGCTCGGCGAGCGCCCCATGAGCCAGCACCGGAAGGCGCTCGAGCTCGAGGAGCAGGAAGCTGGCCTGGACGGGCTGATTGTGCGACCACTCTCCGCGAAACTCCTGCCCGAGACGATCCCGGAACGCGAGGGCTGGGTGGATCGCGCGAAGCTCATGGCGATCCGGGGCAAGAGCCGAAAGCCGCAGATCGCGCTCGCTGCGCAGTTTGGGCTGCAAGGCGCATATCCGAGTCCATCCGGCGGCTGCCTCTTGACCTATCAGGAATTCGCGGCGAAGGTGAAGGACCTATTTGAGCACGAAGAGCGGGTAGCGATGCGCGATATCGAGCTGCTGAAGCTTGGCCGGCATTTCCGCTCGGGTGCCGCGAAGCTCATTGTAGGGCGGAACGAGTCGGAGAATTCGCGGCTCGTAGAGCTGAAGGAGCCTGAGGAGTATGCCTTTGAAGTACCGGATTACGGAAGCCCGATCACGATCCTGCAGGGTTCGCACACACAAGAAGCGATCGAGCTCGC
>CAYYNW010000058.1:7275-8715 GCA_964473145.1 uncultured Halobacteria archaeon | reverse complement strand
CAGGTTGCAGCCCATGCAGTCCGCTGTGGCTATCCCGCCATAAAATCGAGCGGCGCGGAAGCGGTAATATTTCCGTTTCCTCTCGTTACACACGCCCTGCTCGCCGATAGCGGCCTCCACGACCTCGGGCTCAGCCATACCTAGCTGGTTAATAGGTAAGCGGGTGGTACATTTACCCATGAATACCCCTGACCTGCTCCTTCACTATTTGCCGCTCTACAGTGAAGAGCTGGGAATCGATCTGAGTGCCCCCTCAGGCAGGTTCAAATGGTTCCTCGCTTCGATCCTCTTCGGCGCACCGATCAGCGAGCAGATCGCGATGAATACCTTCCGCTGCTTCGACCGGTACGGACTCGATAACCCGGAGCAGATCCTCGCCGCGGGCTGGGACGAACTGGTCCGGATCTTAGACGAAGGCGGGTACGTCCGCTACGACTTCTCGACTGCGACGAAGCTGCTCGGCGTACTGGAGACGCTCCGTGAGAGATACGGCTCGCTCGAGCAGCTCTATCGAGACGCGAAGGATACCAGTGATCTGGAGCAGCGGCTGCGGGAGTTCAAAGGCATCGGACCGGTGACGGCCCAGATCTTTCTCCGCGAACTCCGTGGCACCTGGCAGATCCACCCTGAGGTATCGAGCAGCGCGCGAAGCGTCGCGGCGATGCTGGGCATCGACCTCGGCGAGTACGAGGGTGAAGCGCTCGCCCACCTTGAGACGGCGCTCGTTAAACTGAGTATCCGCTATTGCAAGCGGCGGAAATGCGCGGAATGCCCGGTGCACGCGGCGTGCTCGGATCTCACTCAGTACCCGTGAGAAGCCAGTTGGGAGGATAAGAAGTCATGACGTGAGTAGCATCATGGCCTTCGTCTATCTTTCTCCCTGCCTTCCACCGCGCCGGGCCGCGCCAGCGGATCAAAACCACGAAGGTATATATACCAGCCATCCTTTTGTATGCGGTAGGCGCCTGATCTCAGAAGGAGTCCCTCAGTACGCGGAAAAGCTTCGCGGCCCGCGGCGCGGAATAATAGCGGTTTCCCCTATAAAAACATTTTTTATTCTAAAATATTTATATATACGAGCCGCTAAATGATACCCATGACAAAAGTGGAAGACGAGCTATTGAAGGATGCGCATGTACTGTTGCATCCGATCCGGTTCCGGATCGTGGAACTGCTCATGGAGAGCCCGACGCACATCAACGGGATAAGCAAGGCGATGGGCGAAGAGCGAAGGCTTGTGTCGTACCATCTCCAGACGCTGGAGGACTTCGGGTTCGTCAAGAGCAAGTACGAGATCTCGGAAGAGGCGAAGTCGAAGGGGAAGGCGATACGGAAGTACTGGACGACGGACAAAGTGGAAAAAGTGATTGCCGCGATCAAAAAGACCCTCTAACTCGAGGGTCGAGTTAGATTGCGGTCCGCTGGAGCGGTGCTCTTTTT
>CAYYNW010000058.1:0-7175 GCA_964473145.1 uncultured Halobacteria archaeon | reverse complement strand
CCGCTTCATGTATCCGCTTCGGTTTGAACCGGTCCTCACTCCGATAAGCCTGAGCAGGATACCCGAGGGGGATCAGGGCGAACGGTATCACGTCTTCAGGGAGGCTGAACAGCTTTTTGAGGATCACGATGAAGTGCCAGGGCTGTTCATTGCCTGCGGAAGGCGCGCTCATGCCCGCAGCCACAATCGTACGAAGCTCCGCTTCCCGGACGGCCTGAGCCTGATAGCGTCGTATACTTCGCCGGGTTCGAATCGCTTCCAGGGTGTCCATAGTCGAACTCTCTCTTCTCTACACCCATTCGTGGTAGCTCACCGGGTCACGTAGCGAGTTCGATGACGTCCTTGCTGGTCTGGAGAAAGACATTGTTGTAGCTCAGGCCCGGGGGAATGGTCAAGCTGGGATTGATCCGGGTGCGTACGAGTCGACAGCCCCGGCCAATGGAGACCGCGTTACCAAGCACCGACTCTCCCGTGACATACGTGGGCTGCTGCTGGGTTGAGTCGAGCACCACTTTCCGACCCAGTATGCTCGTGGAGATCTGCGTATATTCCCCGATACGTGCCGCATCCATAATCGCCGACTTCTCCACGGTCACGTGCTCCCCGAGTATACAGAAATTATCGATGTTTGAATCGACGATCCGGGAATAATCGCCGATCCGCGTGTGCCGTCCGATGAGCGCAGCACCCTCGAGGGAGAGTTTCTGCTCGGTGTATTTCCTGGCGATTTCCTGGCGACGCTTGATCGAATCCTCACTGTAGCCCTGCACCCAGATGTTCTTACCCGGCGCGATCCGCTCCTCGAGGATCCTGATATCCAGCGCGCCGTGCAGCACCTCGTGCATTGTCTTTAAGTAACGTTCGGGGCTGCCCACATCGTACCAGACCGCCAGAGGATAGCCGTAGACCGGGAAGCCCTGATCCACCAGGAAAGGGATGAAATCGTACCCGAAATCGAGCCGGCCGCGGTGCGCCATGAGTGCCCTGATATCCTCGCTCTCGACAAGCTCGCGGACCTCAGGTGCGAGGAGATAAATGCCCGCATTGGCGAGCTTACTCGGCGCGGCATCCGCGCTCGGCTTCTCCACAAAACGCCGGATCCGCATCTCATCACTGAGCTCTGCAATGCCGTATTCCTCCACGTTCTCTACCCTGGCAAGCGCGATGGTCATCACAGCCCCCGACTCTTCGTGCCGCCGGACAAGCTCGGGGAGGTTCAGGTTGAAGAGGTTATCTCCCTGAATGACGAGCACTGGATCGCGAACGTCGTAATACGCCATATTCAGGCGATAGGAATCCGCGTTCCCTGCATCATCCAGGTTGGGCTGATACTTGATGTGCACCCGCGGCTCGATCCGATACTTCGCGGAGAGGCACACGCCTTCTCCATACTGATCGAAGAGATTGGTATAGTTCGTGTAGCCGCGCACGCCGAGGATGAAGTTCCGTACCCCCTGTTCCGCGAGCTGTGCCATCGGGAACTCGATGAGTGGCCGGTTCAAGAACCGGATGCAGGGCTTTGAGATATCCTGCGTGAGCGGTTTCATTCGCTTCGCTTCGCCCCCCACGGGAATGAAACAGCGCAGCCTCGATAGCTCCATAGTCACAGTATGTGCAGCGATAGGTTATATTATTCTCACTCCCTGACGACCGGTCCCGCGCTCTTCTGAGAGCATACGAGCGAGTAGCCGCGTAAACCGCGCGACCGTTGACGCCCATCACGATCACGCCACTGCACGCTGGGTAAATGCCAGGTACTACTCCCGATGCGCTGCAGGGAAGAGGTTGCTTGCTTGAATGGCGTGGCCGTCTACCTTTACCCGCGAGAGGTAAATCGCCGCTCGATAAAGGCCACCACCTCGCGTGCGCAGGCTTCGACGCTCTGGGTCTCGCTGTCCACCACGACCTCCGGGTTCAGTGGCGCTTCGTACGGCACATTCACGCCCGGTACCGAAGCGCCCTCGTTCGCAGCCCGCTGGTAAATACCCGGGGGTGCATGTGCCGCCTTCCGGTGCCGTTCACGGGCCATGCAGGTTGCCAGTGAGCACTGCACGTACACCTCGGCGAAGTACGGAATGAGCGCACGCGCTCTATCCCGGTAGCTGCGCTGGTTCGCCGTCGCGTCGATAATGACCGGCCTGCCGCACTCCACGAGGAGCTTCGCCATATAGACGAGCGCTGCGTACACGATTGCGCGTTCCGCCTCGGAGTAGCTCGGCTCAGGGGTGATGAATTTACGGATCTCGTCGAGCTCCAGCACCTTTACCGGAGCACTGCCTCGCGCCTCCAGGAGCGCACGCACCTTCTGTGCAATCACGGTCTTCCCGCTGCCCGGCAAGCCTGTAATCCATACCGCCCAGGTCATGCTTCCTTACCTTACTGCTCAGGCGCTGCGGGCCGGCGGCCAGTGCTCCTCCAGCCAGCCGGGAAGCCGGCCACTGTCCCGCGGACCCACCAGCACCGTCCAGCCAGTAACATCTTCCAGCTCACCTGAAAGTCGCGCAGCAAGCCCGGGAATGACCAGCGTACGATTCGTGACCGTTGTCTCAACCTTGATGGAGTCCATCGTCTCTTTTATTCGATCTGCCGTCAGCTGCCCGCCGGCGACCGAAGCCTCAACGCCTATACCCTCCGTGTCCACCACGAGCAGGTACGAGTCGATCTTGTTCGAGCTGAGATCACTCTCCACCGTATAGTAGGTCAGTGCGAAATTGGTGGTGAGGAAGAGTGGTGATTCCGCGGTCGGTGTCCCGATCGCCCGCAGGCCTGGCTCGACGCTCACCGGGCGGCGTGGGTCCGTATAGATGTTCGCCGCGAGTGTACGCTCAACGATCAGTGCATGGGGCTCGATGGAGTGCATAATCATGATATCCGCGTACTTGATGATCCCGATCGTGGCGAGCACCGCTTCCCAGTACGAGGCATCCAGGCCAGCTCCGGTATCATCCTGGAGAAGCCATGCGGTCATGGGCACGACCAGCAAAGGGTACGCGACTTCTTTCGTGCCCTCCGCAATTCCCGCACGCCGCAGCTGTACTAATTTCGTGAAGGTCTCCGCAAGCCCCGCACCCAGCGGCGCGGTACCCGGATCCAGGACCAGCTTGGCATGACCCGCGGTCGAGAAGGTCCGCGCCAGACTCATCAGCGTGTCGAGATCGGGTGAGAAGAGCGTTACCGGGACATCGTACGTACGCGCAAGCTCTAACACAGCACGCCAGTTCGTCGCAGTCGCCGCGTAGAGCAGCGGGTTTGTAGCCGCGACCTCCCGTAAGCCCGCTTCCAATACCTCGGGATCGAACGAGCAGAGCACGAGCGGGAGATCCGTGGCAGCTGCTACCTGCTTCACGCACCCGGCAAATCGTTGAGGATCGCCCGAGACCGCACGAACGGCGATCGCATCGATGGTGAGGAATTCGCCCACATAGAACTTCCGCCAGCTCGAGAGGTGCTGCACGCGTTCGCGCAACGTCACCTCGTCAAGCGTGTCCCAGACGTCGTAGGCGAGCAGCGTGCGGTTAAAGAAGGTGAGTTCGTGCCGATGCATCACATCCTCACCGCCCATCCGACGCGCCGTCGCACCCACGCCGAACTCAATCTCTCGGATCTCCGGCGCCAGGAGTGCGACCAGCTGCTTCGACTTCTCCGCGTACTTCTCCTCCGTAAAGAGGGGGGTACAGGCCTCAACCACCTTTTTACGCTCCTTCAAGAGCGAGGCGAACGCTAAGCAGGTCTTCTCGTCGCAGATACCGCAATTCGTCCCTGGAAGGTACTTCCAGATCTCCATCGGGCTGCTCAGCTTCATTGCCGCGCTCCCCCTCCGTCCCAGGTGAGCCAGTCCTCGAGTGCCACCCCATGGCCTTTGCCCGCTTCCGCCGCGGATCCGAAGAGCTGCTGCGTTACCCGCTTCACGGCGGCCGCAGCGGTGGGGTGCATCATCATGAAGAGATCGCCACCGGCCAGGGCGAGGGTCGATCCGGTCACGAGTTCGTACAGGGGCCCTCGTAACGCCGCCGGGCCCCAGGTGGAATCTTCTTTAAGGGGCGAGTCCTTCATCCAGGCCTCGCGCGCGCCCCACGCATTCGTGATTCCGCACGAGATGGGGAACGCCAGATCGGTATCGCCTTTCAGGGCTGCTATTCGCATTCGTTCTATATTGGTGAACGCATAATCAAGGCCGTACCCCAGTGCTGCCGTCGTCGGGTCAATTACGATCGCCTCCCGCGGCACGCCCAGTTTGAAGAGATAGCGGTTCAAGGTCTTCTGAGCATTGATGTCGAGCTGCGTCCACGAGAGGATCACATGCCCGTACTTCATGGCCGCCTGCGCGACTCGTTCATAATCCATATTCAAGTTCGCCGAGGCGATCAAACAGCGTTCGCCCGCCGCAGCCTCCGCCGCAGCCTCCAGCACCGCGGGATCCTTCTCCGGGTTGCCCGAGCCGCCGATGATGAGCGGGACCTTCACGGCCTGGAGCACCTCCTCCACCGTCTTCGCCGCTTCCCGTGCCGGCGTATCCTTCAGCATCGGGTCCGTGCTGATGAGATGAATGGTGACCAGTTCAGCGCCGAACTCCTGGACGTTCTTCTTCGCCCAGGCGCCCGGATCCTCCATCACGTCCTCGTAATACACGCGTACCGCCTTGGCCAGGGATATCGGCATATCAAAGCAGTCCAGGGAGATCACGGGAGGGTGCGGCATCGGCGCGTCGAACCGATAAAATGGCAGGGCTTGCTCACCGCCGAGCGTCACCGTCCGCTCCCGCGTCCCGCCATCAGCCGCGGTCGCACCGATAGTGACCTCCTCCACCTTGCCCGTCCATTCCGCGCGGGCAACCTTAAAGCTCGCCGGGATGAGCTCCTGTGCTCGCTGCGCCTCGAAAGCCCGCGGGACTGCACCACCACTGAGCAGGGTCTGCAAGGCGTGCGTGAGCGCGGGTGGCAAAGTCATCCCCGTGGTACCGCCAAATTCGAGCCCAATATCACCGTGGATCGTAACATCCTCCAGCTCGATCACCTCGAAGTCCTCCAGCATCCGCAGTAACTCCGCGAGGGTAAGCTTCTTCTCCATCTCCAAAACCTCAAATGGTACTGCGCTCTTATAAGTCTATGGCGCGTCAGTTTTAACCGGCTGAATGATCGTGCCAAGCCCCCGCTGCCCCGCTACTGCGCGTTTGAGATTGCCCGGCGCACCGCTCAGGATCTCCGACTCGATACCGCGCTTCGCCAGCTCGATCAGCTCTCTTACCTTGCTCGCCATGCCGCCGGTCACATCGACCGAAAATGATCCCCCGAGGCACGATTCGAGCGTGCTCAGCTGCTCCACCTCGATTGAGGGGATGAATCGCGCGTTCTTGTCCTTTTGAGGATCTGAGGTGTACACGCCGCGGACTAACCCCACGATGAGCACCCGAGAGGGCCGGAGCACGCCACTTAAGAATGAGAAGAGCTGCTCCGTGGAGAGAATGCAGCAGCCCTTCACGGTATCGAAGACGCAGTCGCCGAAGAGCACCGGTACAAGCCCGTGGTCGAGCGCAGCTTCGACCGGCTGGCTGAAAAAGCCGCTGACACGGCCATTCGTCGCGATGCAGCACGCTGAGGGCTGGATCGAGACCGCGTTGATCGCGTAGTGAAGCATGAGATCGACGACTATCCGGTTCAAGGTCGATGCGGCATGCTGGCACAGGGCGAAGCCGCGCACGCTCGTCTCATGGACAAAGCCCTCCGCGGTTCTATAGGCCTGCGCAACCGGGTGTGGGAACGACCCGCCGCCGTGCCCGACCACGAGCTGCAGCTGCGGATCCTGATCGAGCGCTTCTTTCAGCTCCTGAACAATGCACCGGATGGTCTGATAATTGATCGTCTGTGGTGCATTCTTGTTCGTGATGAGCGAACCGCCCAGCTTAAGAAAGAGCAAGTTCTTCCCCGGTTCAGTCATCCCCTGCTCCGCCCTCCGGTTTCTTCCAGCGCGGGACCAGCGTATGCGGTACCTGCAAGTGATCGAGGATCTTGGCGATGATGTAATCGACGAGTTCGAGCACGGAGGTGGGCTGATAGTAGAACGCGGTCACGGGCGGTATAATCGTCACGCCCATTCTCCGCAGCCGTAAGAGATTCTCCAGATGCGCCTCGTGCAGCGGCGTCTCCCGGGGCACGATGATAATTTGCCGGTTCTCCTTCAGCATTACCTCAAAGCAGCGTAAGAGGAGATTATCAGAGATGCCATGTGCCATCTTCGCCACGGTATTCATCGTGCAGGGGAGAACTACCAGCGCGTCTCGCGCCTGCGAGCCACTGGCGATATCCGCAGCGAAGTCCGAGATATCCCACGCGGTCGTGGCGAGCTTCTGCAACTCCGTGCTCGGGATTCCCAGTTCAGTTTGGATGATGTACGCCGCGGGTGCCGTGACGATTAAGTCAACCTTGATCTGCTGAGCCTTGAGAACCTCCAGGAGCCGGCGCGCATAAATCGCGCCACTCGCACCCGTGACACCCACAACGACGCGCATGGTTGGTAAGAGCAACTCCAGTAATTTACTTCTTCTACCTCCATATCAAATGTGGGGGTCGCGAGAGGGCGTCGCGGTCGTTCGTGACCGAGTTCGAATTTGTCGAGGGTATGTACCAGAAGCCTGCAGGGCCATCGCAGGGGCTCTTGGAGCCGGATCTTCTCTCTTCAGACTTCGGGAACTACAAGGGTATCATCAAATCCCCTATCCTGGAGGAATAATTTGAGCTCGAGGTCGAACGATAAAAATTGTAACCCTGCCTTGAGCGAAAGCGCATAAAGCAGACAATCGATGATGTCCGTATGGCCTGCTCTAAAAAAGAAGTATCAAGAAGTATTCTCATAGGTGCGCTGCTCCTCTTCGCTTATTTTTTCCACCTCATCAAACCGAAGAGAAGCGAACTTCTTCCCTTTGACGGCGAGCTCCACCGCGTCCTTCTCCGTAGTGGCTCAAAAACGAGCTTATCACCCTCAATGTACAGGCTCAGCTTCCCTCCTTCGCGGAGATCAAGCCGCTCTGCGAGCGCCTCGGGAATGTGTACTACAAACTTCTTTCCAAATTTCACTTCCGCTTCCTGCGCCATTTAGTACTTGATAGGTCTTCCTCTACTTTAATCTAGGGATGAATCGCCCATGTTATTTATTCGCCCAAGAGACTGGAACATATAATC
>CAYYNW010000057.1:0-8774 GCA_964473145.1 uncultured Halobacteria archaeon | reverse complement strand
GACGAGCAGGCGATCAGGGCGATCAGACAGATCGGCGTGATGGAGCGGAAGAAGGCAAACGAGCTCATCAGGATCGCGCGCGATGAGACGGTCGTGAAGCGGATAGAGGAGGGCAAGATCCCGCAGTTCGCGCCATGGATTTCGGC
Organism: uncultured Halobacteria archaeon; assembly: GCA_964473145.1. Lineage (GTDB taxonomy): Archaea > Halobacteriota > Syntropharchaeia > Alkanophagales > Methanospirareceae > JACGMN01. Next base: position 8,628 of record CAYYNW010000057.1, on the reverse strand, counting down.
TGGGCTGACCAGAACGATCACGCAACTCGTTCGGGTCAAATCCGCGGATCGGGTCGACGAGCCGGTCACGGCTGACATCAAGCGCCTGATCAGGCTGCCCGGGTCGCTCCACGGTAAATCCAGCCTACTCGTACGCCCGCTGACCGTCGCCAGCCTCAAGGAGTTCGAGCCCCTGCGGGACGCGGTGGTCTTCGGCGATTCGCCCATCACGATCCACGCGGTGCGGGATTCCTCGATCCGGTTGAAGGGCGAGCGCTACGAGGTGCACGGAGGCGAGATCGTCACGGTACCGGAGCACGTCGCGCTCTATCTCCTCGCCCGCGGTGCCGCGGAGTGCACCTGAAAGGGAACCGCAAGCCTTTTTTCTCACCAGAGCGTCTCTCTTTACCGGGACTCACGCACTGATTGATTGACCGACCGATCGACCGATGGATATCGAGCAGCTCTGGGACATACTGTACAAGGAGCGGACCATGGCCTCACTCCAGGAATTACCGTCTGATTTCTGCGAGGAGGTGGGTGAGTACATGGCGCGTCTGAAGGCGGAGCATGCGGGGGCCGATGAGCGGCGCGGCGAGCTCGTGGAGGATGAGATCCGGAACGCGCGGATGAAAGTGGAGGATATCGTGCGGCGGCGGATCGGGAAGCTCGTGAAGCTCGCCAGCTCGGGCTCGCGCGCCTCACCGAAGGGCATGCTCGCGGTAGAGCAGCAGATCTTCGAGGCCTTGCGAGCCCAGGTCGATGAGGGCAAGGAGCGGCTGCTCGCGTTGATGTTCGGTGAGCGCGAAGAGCGGCTTGAGGAAGGGCCCTCGGAAAAGCAAGAGCAGCAAGAACAACAGCACCACGAGAAGGACCAGGCACCATCCAAGTGGCACATGTTCAAGTCGACTGAGCCGGCAGCCGCGCCGGAGGGTGCGGAGGCGCTGCAGATGGTTCGGATCCTGGACGATCTCCCAACCTTCATGGGCACGGACGGAAGAATTTATAAGGTGAAGAGGGAAGATGTTATTATGCTGCCGAAGACCAACGCGGAGATCCTGTGCAATCGCGGGGTTGCAGAGCGGTTCGAGGGTAAGAGGCGAAGTGAGGAGGTAACCAAGAGCTAGAGATGAGAATGCCAAAGCAGATGCGGGTCTACTGCCCCGCTTGTGGGCGGCACACGGTCCATCAGGTGGAGCGGGTGAAGAAAGGACGGGCATCGTCCATGAACTGGATCGTACGGCAGAAGAAACGCCACTCCGGCATCGGGAATTCGGGCAAATTCTCGAAGGTCCCCGGCGGCGATAAGCCGACCAAGAAGGTCTTTCTCCGGTATAAGTGCATGGAATGTAAGAAATCGCATCAACGCGAGGGCTTTCGCGTTGCGAAGTTCGAGCTGGTGGAGTAAGTGATGGAGTGAATTCATGAGCAGAGCGATGGAGCGTCGAACAGCGAGCAAATTTTTGCGGGTGAAATGTAACGATTGTGAGAATGAGCAGATCGTCTTTGATCATGCCTCCTCCTGGGTGAAATGCAACGTCTGCGGGCGGACCTTAGCGGAGCCGCGGGGCGGCAAAGCGGAGATCAAAGGTGAGATAATCGAGGTTCTCACGTAGATGCTGCGGGAGGAGTGGCCGGAGCGAGGCGAACTGGTGGTCTGCACGGTAAGGACGCTTGAGAATTTCGGTGCGTTTGTTACCCTCGAGGAATACGGTGGGAAAGAGGGGCTCATTCATATCGCGCAAATCTCGTCCGGTTGGGTAAAGCATCTCCGTGATCACGTGCGCGAAGGGCAGAAGATCGTCTGCAAGGTGCTGTATGTGGATCCACGGCGGGGGCACATCGATCTCTCCTTAAAGGACGTCAAAGAGAGCCAGCGGCGGGAGAAGATCAAGGAATGGAAGAACGAGCGGAAGGCGAAGAAGTGGCTCGCCCTTGTGCTCGCCGCGCCAACTGCTCCGCCGCAGCTAAATGCGAGTGAGCTCGCCGCGCTCGAGACCACCTTGCTCGAGGCATACGGCGGCCTCTACGACGCGTTTGAGGATACCGTGCAGGCCGGCATTGATCCGCTCCTCGAGCTGGGCATACGAGGTGAGGTTGCCAGCGCGATCCGGGAGATCGCGGTCGCGAATATCAAGCTGCCCACGGTCCAGATCAAGGGCTATGTGGAGCTCCGCAGTCCGGTGTCGAACGGCGTGGACGTGATCAAGGAGGCGCTGCTGAAGGCGGAAGAGCTGAGTAAGCCGCGGCCTGCGGAGAAAGATGTCAGAGTGGAGTGCTTCTATATCGGTGCACCACGGTACGTTATTCGGGTCAAGGCGCCGAACTACAAAGAGGCGGAGAACGTCCTGAGCGATGCGGCAGCCGCCGCCATTGAGCAGGTCAAGCAGCATGAGGGTGCCGGGAAATTCTACCGGAACCTGCCGGAACGCGGCTAACGGCCACGCGATCGTTACTTCCTTTCGGTCGGCTCGGATGGGCTCAACGGCTAAGGCCGATTTAGTAAGTTTATCATGAAGTCGAAGATAAGGAGATGTGAGGTCTGCGGGGAGTATACCCTGAAGGCGGTCTGCGTGAAGTGTGGAACTGAGACGAAGAACCCCACACCTCCGCGGTTCTCTCTTCAAGATCCTTACGGGGTCTACAGAAGGATGGTGAAATATGGACGAGATCGAGCTACATCAGCTCAACGAGATGAAGTTGCATAAGCCGATCATGATTGAGGGCCTTCCGGGCGTCGGCAACGTAGGGAAATTGGTCGCGGAGCACATGATCCACGAGCTCAAAGCGGAGAAGCTTCTTGAGCTCTACTCCTGGCATTTCCCCCCGCAGGTGCTGGTGAACAGCGATGGAACCGTCCATTTATGTAAGAATGAGCTGTATGGCTGGCATTCTGAGAAGCAGGACCTGCTCATTCTCACCGGTGATCAGCAGAGTGTGACCAACGAGGGGCACTATCTCATCGCGGAGACGCTCCTCGATATCGCCAGCCAGTATGAGGTCTCGCGCATCTACACGCTCGGCGGCTATGGGATCGGGCAGCTGGTGGAGCGGCAGCTGGTGCTCGGGGCTGCGAATCAGCTCGAGCTGGTGGAGGAGATGAAGCAGTACGGCGTGGAATTCCGCGAGGAGGAGCCGGGTGGGAGCATCGTCGGCGCTTCTGGACTCCTGCTCGGCCTCGGCGGCCTGCGGGGCATTCCCGCGGTCTGCTTGCTGGGCCTGACCTCCGGCTATCTCGTGGATCCGAAGAGCGCGCAGGCGGTGCTCGCGGTGCTCTGCAGTGCGTTAGGGCTCGAGCTCGATACGCAGGCCTTGCGTGATCGCGCCGAAGAGATGGAGAAGGTCGTTGAGCGCTTGAAAGAGATGGAGCAAGCGCAGGTTCCGCGAGTGCGTGAAGAAGAGCTGGGGTACTTCAGGTAGGTAGCTTCGCTCACGCTCGTCTTGTCTTTCTTGTCAAGCTGTGGGAAGGCCGCACGACATAGCGCGGTACTCACCGCTTCGCTATCTATCCTGAGTTCTTACCTGTCTGCATCCCGTCGCGGCCAGCTAACCGCTCGGCTAGGAGGACTCGGCGGTGATGACCTTCAGCGAGGTTGGCATCTTCACCACATCGCCGATCTTAAGCCCCACCACGTATTCCAGCTCCTTCTCCTTCGCGATGTCCACAATCCGCTGGGTGATCACGCCGTCGAAGACCACGCTGGTTGGCTTCTCGTCCGTCTCCTTCAATTCCTTCGCGAGATCCCGCACCGTGATCTCTTTGAGAATGTTCTTATCCTTATCTAAGAGACGAGCCTTAAAGGTGCCTTCCAGCTCATCGAGATGCGATTTGAATGGATTAGGCGGCTTTTCGCGCTCCTCCTTCTCACGCTCTTTCTCTTCGCGCTCCTCTCTCACCACCTCTTTCGTCTTCCGCCTCGGGATCACGCGCTGAGTTTCCTGCTCTTCTTTCTCCTTCTTCTCCTTCTCCTTCTCCTTCACGTACTCCTGCTGCTCGACCGGCGTCTTGCTGCTGAGCGCCTTCATGATCTCCTTGTAGCTCATGTCCTCAACGCTCCGTCCCTCGGGTGTCGCGGCGATGAAATCGACCTCAGCGACCTGTAAGAGCTCCTTTAGGATGAGCTCGCCACCGCGGTCACCGTCGACGAAGGCGGTAACGGTCTTTCGCTTGCTCAGCTTCGTGATTAACGGTGAGATATTCGTGCCCTCGACCGCAATGGTGTTTTTGATCCCGTATTTGAGCAGGTTGAGCACATCAGCTCGCCCTTCCACGATCAAGATCGCGTCCGAACTCTCCACATTGGGGCCCGCGGGCAGTCCCTTATAGCTCGCGATCTCCTCCATCCGGACCGCCTGCTTCACCTCGTTCACCATCGCTTCGCTCTCGATCCCCTTCTCCACTGCCTCATGCATCAGCTGTTTCGCTCGTTCGGTGATCTTCTTCCGCTTCGTCGCGCGAATGTCCTCAATCCTCATCACGCCGACCTTCGCGATACACGGCCCTACGCGATCAATAGTCTCCAGCGATGCGGCCAGAATCGCGGTCTCCACCTTATCCAAGCCGGAGGGTATGAGGATCTCGCCCGTCGATTTCCCACTCTTCGATTCCACATTCACCTCGATACGACCGATACGACTGCTCTTCTGGAGGTCTCGGAGATCCAGTTCGTCACCCAATAAGCCTTCGGTTTGACCAAAGATAGCACCCACCACATCGGATTTCTCGACGAAACCCTCTGCTGTGATGTTAGCATGAATAACATATTTCGTAGTATCCACATCATGCATTTTAGGTTTCTCCTCTAATGGCATAGCGCCTTTCTCTTTTGACTTTGCCATCGCGCTCTATAGCTATCCCACGAACAGGATAGTCAGTAGAAGAATATATACCGCAGGGAGATAAAAATCCATCTCCTACGCGGCTATGCACAAAGATTTATCAGGACTACACGTCGATTAAGTTTCTATGCAGCGCCTCTCGCTCCTCCATCTCGCCCCGACGATCGCGGCATATTTCGGGCTCAACCTGGCCACGCCACTGCCCCCCGCTGAGAGGATACTTCGATTTCTACAGGCCAGGCGTCCACCGGTGGTGCTCTTGCTGGTGATTGACAGCCTTGATTGCCCCCTCTACCGGACATTCAGCGCGGAACTGGCCGAACTACGCACGCTCCTTGCACGGGACGGTCTTGTATTCGCCTGCGAGACGGTAAGCACCGCGACTACGCCCGCCATCGCCTCGATGCTCACGGGCCTGCCGCCCGAATCGCACGGTATACTCACGAGCGAGGAGGTGGGCACCTCGGCGGTGCATTCGATCCTGGAGCTCCTGGACGAGGCCGGCATGCCAACCGCTGCGGTCATGGAGACGAAAGGCACGCAGCCGCTTCAGGGCCGGATCAGCTACGTCTGCCCGGTCGATGATCGTGAAGATATTGAGGAGTACGATGACCGGATCACATCCTCTACGCTCGACCTCTTGCAACAGCGAGAGGTGCGATTCATCTTTGCTCATCTGCGCGCCATTGATCGGTTCGCGCATCGGGGCATGGATCTCCAGCTCGCGGCGCGGATCACCAATCAGCACATCCGTGAGATCGCCGAAGCGCTTGGCGGCCGAACGGGGGTGCTCTTACTTTGCGGCGATCATGCGGCGCATCTCAGGGAGCGAGGCGCCTCAGCCCAGAACCCAGGAGTGCCCCTGGTGGTGACCGCACCGTAAGGAACAGGAAACGAAGGGAGACCGGAAATGGTGAATACAGCAGCAGTAAAGATCGGCGTCGCGCTCACCGATCCCGAGGACTGGACGGCACGCGCCTTCCTTCGGAACATTGAGAAGAGGGGAGCTCAACCCGTCCCGCTTAATCTCTCGACGCTGAGCGCTTCGATCTCCGCTTCAGATTGCTCAATCCTCGATGCAGACCTGGAAAAGCTGGATCTCGACGCCCTTCTTGTACGTGACGTGGGCATCAGCTTCGGGCTCGAAGAGATCGCGGTGAAGCATGACCTGGTAAAGCTCTTCGAAGACTCAGGCATCCCGGTGATGAACAGCTCGGACGCGATCCAGAACGCGGCGAACAAATTCTACTCCTTTTACCTCTTCAGACGTGCCCGCCTCCCCATTCCGCGGACTATGGTCACGGCCGACTTGGCCATCGCTGTCCGGGCCGTTGAGACCTTCGGAACTGCTCTGGCGAAGCCGACCTTTGGCAGCCAGGGCAAGGGGATCGTCAAACTCGAGAGCGCGCAGCGGGATTTAACGGCACAGCTCGCAGCACTCATCAAAGAGCGAGGCGTGCTCTATCTCCAGGAGTTCATTCCCAACCCGGGCCGCGACATCCGCGTCTTTGTGGTCGGTGAGGCGACACTGGCTGCGATCTACCGGGTCTCGTCCGCCGGCGCGTACGTGAGCAACTTGAGCCAGGGCGGTACGCCGGTCGCCTGTACCATCACTGACGAAATTCGTGACATAGCCGTGCGTGCCGCGAAAGCAATCGGCGCGGATTTCGCGGGCGTTGACCTCTTAGAAGGCGCGGACGGCATGGTCGTGCTGGAAATCAACGGCACGCCATCGGGGAAAGGCATAAATCGCGCGTGCGGGATTGACGTGACGGAGAAAATAGTAGGTCATTTGTTCGAGCGGCTTGAAGCTCACTCATGAGCAGACTGGTAGCGGCTAAAGCAGGATGCGGCGATATTGGCGTGTCCGCAGCTCTTTTAGTACTCCTTCTGGTTTCGCTATCCGCACTGCTCGCGGTGGCTCAGGCCCAAACCGGCTCGGGACCCGGTGTGCTCATCATCGAGCTCTACCCGAACACCGCGACGAAGGACGAGCTGGATGAGTACCTCGCCATCATGAATCCCTCTGCGTTTCCGGTCAATCTCGGGGGCTGGCGCATCACCGATACTGAAGGCAGCATCATCTTCCCTGCGTTTGTGCTGATGCCAACGCAAACGGTCTATATAGCGCGAAATGCCTCGGCATTCGAAAAGCAACTGAGCGCCGTCAGAGCGAAAGCAGCAAAACCGGAGTTCGAGTACGGCGCGGATTCCGATCCCGCGGTGCCGCAGCTGGAGACCATCGGCAAACAGCTCGCCTTCCGCAATGCGGGCGACGAGTTGCTCCTGTATGATGCGAATGGAAGCGAAGTGGATGTTGTGCTCTTTGGCGAGGCGGCGTATAACGGCACGGGCTGGTCCGGTGCGCCGCTGGCTCAGCCGCGTGAAGGGATGATCCTCTGCCGCAGGGGCACGCAAGACACGAACCAGCGCGACGACTGGCTCATGCTCCCCTTCGGCGCGTCGTATCATGAAGCAACACGGTTCCCGTGCGCGGGTACGCTTACGGCCTTTGTCTCCCCGGATTGCAGTTGCGCCGTGCTGGAGCGCGAGCTTGCGAACGCCTCATCCTCGCTGCTCATCAACCTCTATGAATTTGACAACCTCGTCCTCATGGAGTGCGTCGAGGCCGCGTTAGCGCGCGGCGTGAAGGTACAGCTCTTGCTCGAAGGCACGCCGGTCGGGGGTGTCACGGCTGAAGAGCGGTTCATAGCGGCTCGGCTAGCCGCGGCTGGCGCTTCGGTTCGGTTTTACCAGGGCCCGTACATCAACCATGCCAAGTATGCAGTCATCGATGACCACACACTGATCCTCATGACTGAGAACTGGGGTGAGACCGGTGTGCCCGTGAAGACATCTTTCGGCAATCGCGGCTGGGGCGTGGTCATCCGTGACCCAGCAGTGGCACAGTACTTCACCACCCTCTTCGCTGAGGATTTTTACCACAGCAAAGCGATTACGGTGGAAGAGAGAAGCACATGGATACAGCTCACGATGAACCAAACGGTACCGGAAGGCTCGTACGCTCCCACCTTCGAGCCGCGAACGATTCGTGGCTCTTCCGCCGTTATTCCCGTCGTGGCGCCGGACACCGCACTGAGCAGCGAGACGATCCTGGGCGCGCTCCAGGGCGCGGATGACCGAGTCTTCGTGGAGCAATTCTCCGTGGGCAGCTCCTGGGGCGAGGCGCCCAATCCGTTCCTGGAAGCGCTCGTCGATGCAGCACGCCGAGGATGTGAGGTAAAACTCCTCCTTGATTCTAATGCGTATAATCTCGAGACACTGAACGACCATGACGAGGTCATTGCGATGCTGGAGAGGCTCGCGCGCGAGGAGCAGTTGAACCTCGAGGCGAGACTGGCGGACTTAGACACCCTGGGCTTGACCAAGATCCACACGAAAGGGCTCGTGGTGGATGGCTCGCTCGTCATCATCAGCTCGCTGAACTGGAACGCCAATTCAGTGTATAACCGTGAGGCGGGTGTCATCGTGGAGAGTAGCGAGTTCGGGGCATATTACGAGGACGTCTTCCGGCACGATTGGCAGGCCGTCGAAGCCGGGGATGCGAGCGGCGCAATGGCAGCGAGAGAGCACGGAGAAGAAGGCACGCTCACCGTGAAACTGCTCGCCATTGGTGTTACCCTGCTGCTCACCCTCTTCATCTTCATACTCCTAAAATGGTATAAGCGGTTCTAGCTTGCAGTGCAATGCGTGTCATTCTGCACGTTGATATGGACAGTTTCTTTGCTGCTGTCGAGGTGCGAGAGCATCCGGAGCTGAAGGGCCGGTCCGTCATCGTCGGCGGCCGAC
>CAYYNW010000056.1:6749-8816 GCA_964473145.1 uncultured Halobacteria archaeon | reverse complement strand
CCGTGCCTGGCGAGGAGTTGCCGATCATTATCCAGTTGAACGGCTTACGCATGAACCTGACAGGCGATGATATCGCACAGATACGGGAGATACCCGTCGGCACGAAGAAGCTGGCGGACATCTGTGAGATCAGGCCGTCCCTGTACAAAGGGTTCCTCCTGAAGATCCGGAGCGAGGCGGAGACGGGTAGCGTATTTTAACCCGGGGGACCCCTGCAGTTCCATTGGAGACGGGATCCTGACTCGGATCTCGTCAGGGAATGGTCTCGAGGAACTGCTCCAGCGCGGTGTAGGCTACGTTGCCCACGACAATCACATCCGCGTACTGCTTCATCTCCAGAGCGGTCGCCCGCGAGACAATGCCGCCGCCGTAGAACAAGGTCGCTTCCGTTACTGCCGCGCTGACCTGCTGGACGACAGCTGGATCACCGTATACGCCACTATACTCAAGATAGACGATGGGTAGGTGCAAATACTTATCCGCATAGACTGCGTAGGCGCAAACCTCTGCACTTGTAATACTGGTATGTGCCCGGGTCACCTGAGCCACGGCCGACCGGGGATTCAGGACGATATATGCTTCTGGTACTACCAGCTGCCAATCTATATCATCCTTCAGTATCCAATCTCGGTGCTTTCCCACCACCCACTGCAGGTCACCCGCATTGAGCACCATCGGTACAAAAAGGTAGTCGATGCCATCGGTAACGACCGCATCAGGCGTGGCAGGCTCTAAGATCTTGGGAATATCGAACACACTGAGCGCATCGATGAGCAAGGAGACTTTGTCACTCGTGATGTTCTGGGTGCCGGAGATCATCACGGCATCCGTACCGCTCTGCACGATGGTCTCAATCTTCGTGAGCGAATTTTGTCTATCAGGATCCAGTTTGGTGATATGTTTCCAGGATCGCCAGGGTTGATCTCTCACCGCAACCACATTCTCTTTTTCGTCTCTCCATACAGGAGAAGCTCACCGCATCTTATAGAGCAGCGCGTTTATCTGCTCTCCATGATAGCCGAGATCCCCGCCTTGCTGGTAGCTGCGCTTCTTGCCTCGGACCCGGAGCCCTTTGCGCGGCGGATGGAGCCGTAACAGCGGCTTGATGCGGTACTGCTCCAACGCGCGCAGGGTTACGGTACCTGCCAGTAATGCCCGTGCAAGCTCTTGTAAAGAGCCAAACGGCGTCTGCGCTCGCACGTACTCCTCAGTTAACCGGTGTCCACCTGCCAGTCTCCCGCGCGTCTCGAGCAGAGTCACCAGCGTCTCCTCAGAGATCGGACCCCAGGCTACGTAGTCCTTCACCTTCGCGATCATCCCTCGGGTGTACTCATTATCTTCCAGTAACGCGCAGTGGTTCACCCGATGTAACCTGAGCAGGGCCAACGCGAACCGAATATCCGGGCTGACGTTTACCGTCCCGCGCAAGCGAACAATCGCATACATTGCTTAGCTCTCCACGGTCTTCATCAGGGCGGTTCGGCGAAGCGCATCATAGGTAGCAAAGGCAAAGTTGAAGGTCGTCCGTGATTTCCCCTGTGTTTTCGCCCACACATCGTTCACACCTGCAAATTCCAGGACACGTTTCGGCACATCGCCCGCCGCCAGACCAATGCCCTTTGGCGCAGGTTTGAGTGTTATTTCAACACTGCCCGACTTCCCAGTTACCTTGTACGGTATAGAATGCTGCTCACCACAGTCGCACTCCCAGGATCCGCAGCCTCGCTGTATACAAGTGAGGTGCAATTTGGCATCCATGACGGCCTTCACAATACCATTGCGCACCAGCTTGTCCTTACCCAGACCTATACCAATGTAGCCATTTTTATTGCCAACGATGGCACACACCCGGAACTTCACCCGCCGGCCTGAGTCGGTCATCCGCTGTACGAGGTTAATATCCAGGACCTCCTCGCTCAGCTCCGGGAGCAGCGCATCAACAATTTGATACTCCTTCAGCGGGAAGTTCGATTTCAGAGCCTCATCGAATGTCTTGATCTCGCCCGTCTGGACGAGCCGCCCTAATCGAGTCTTTGGCTCCCAGATATCATGCCTCGGTTCCTCAGC
>CAYYNW010000056.1:0-6649 GCA_964473145.1 uncultured Halobacteria archaeon | reverse complement strand
AGCCGCAACATGGGTTCGATCGCCACCCTTCTCAGCGGTGATGAGCTGTATCCTGATGTATCGGTTGCTCTTTCGCACCACCATTCTGGGCTGGCGGCTAATAATCAACTTCAATCTACGATGATAATCCGTCTTACCTTCCCGGCGTCGTCTGAAAGGAACTCGATAGGTCGGCCCTCTTGCTCTTGACATTTAGCGGTCGGCCTCCTGTTGTCGAGATTTCAGGACAGCCACAATATCATTGAGGTGCGCGATGGAGCGGACCTCGCCTCCTTTCGCCTTGCCATAGAGCTTCCGATACGTAGTTCGGTCAACCATACCCTCCTCGCGGAGCTCGTGCAAGCGTCGTCGTAAGGCTCGGATCTTGATGATCCACCGCCGCTTCCTACTAGTCCGGGCACCTTTGGTACCTTTTCGAGAGCCGTGACCGCGGCGCCGTCCCAGCGCTTTTTGGTGCGCCAGGAACCGCGCGCGACCTTTGCTCACCCCTTGTACCTGGTGCGCGGCAATAACGCCATCCTCGATCAAACCTCGAATGTCCTCGCGCGTGATAGCTTCTGCGACGCTCTCAGAGGCCGCGGGGTCGATCCATACGCGCCCCTTGCCCACCTTCAGAACCGCAGCTGCTATCCTCTTCTGCTTCGCTAGATTTACCATCGCTCCTTATCCTAACAGCATACACCTACATAAATATTAATTAAGCTGGCTCGAAGAAGGTGTCAAACCCGTTACGGACGACTCCCCACCGCGCATGAGGCTTATAAGGGGCTGCTGCCAGCGCCTCGCCCACACTCAGAAACGCAGGAATCTGCCACCGGGTGAGGTTATCAGGCTCGAGCTTGCTGACGATCGAGAGATTGAGCTGTTTCATCACCCTGCGGAGGTAAAAGGCCTTATGGCCCCCCAGGACGAAGTCACTCTGGATGGCCTCAGCCACAGCAGTGAACGTGGTGTAGCGATCCATCCAGGCTTCAAAGAGAGGATCGCCAATCCCGTCACGGCATTCAGCGACCAATATAAACGATCCGCCGGGAACGACCGCGTGATAGCAGTTCTCAATAGCCTTCGCCGCTTGATACAGATTCCTATCCTTTGGGAATCCACCGGCGCTTACCACCAGGAGATCGAACTCGACACGTGAGCGTCTACAGAGCAGTTGCTGTGCCCGGGCAACCCCAGCGGCGAAGACCGGGGCGAGCGCGCCTGCATACGCCGCGGCCATGGTGCCCGAAGGTGCTGAGATGCAATTGAGCACGAAATCGGGGGGAGCAATCAGGGCAGCTTCGACCATATCGAGGTGCACAGGGTTCTGGTGCAGATGAGCAGTGCGTGCCCGGGGGTCGACAAGCAGCGCATGATTCCGCTTTATCGTCTCACGGCCTGCGATGCCGGGCAGGATACTCTTCCGCCCCCCGCCGAACCCGGCATAGTAATGGAGTGTGATATCGCCCGTTAAGATCTTCACATCGGCATGGAGATACGTGGGGTTCACCCATAGTGGCGTTCCCCGCGAGGTTGTGCCCAAAAACTCAAGATCCGGTGCATCGCAGTCATGTATCACGACGGGAACTCGCCCGTAGTGGTGGCCGAGCATGCGCTTCAGATCCCGGTCGGGGGGCTGCTCATGCGTGCCGCACGCTACCAGTGCTGTTATACGATCAGCGCGAGCCTCGCCGAGCTCAGCGATGAGCGCATCCAGCATCAGCTCGGTCGGTGCCGTGCGGGTATGATCATCAACAACCACAACGATCGCTGCTTCAGGTTTACTCGCGATCAGGTCTCGGAGCCTCTTGGTTCCCAGAGGGTTGCAGACCGCTTGATGGAGCAGAGCACGAGCATCAGGTACTTCATCTGACGAATCACCACCACCCTCAACGTCAAGGACATCAGCATTGCAATCCATCTCGATGAGTTCCGAGCCATAGGGCAGTCGCACCACCGTCACGTCCAGGAACCTCCTGCAGTGGATTATAGTACCGTGCGGCTAATCTTTCTTTAGCTACCAGGACGAGGCCGTGGCGGGCTGTGGTGCGGATACTGCCTCCTCCACCGGAAAGGGGGGCGTCCCCGGGAGCTGTATGACGGAGCCTACCTCGCGACTCATACGAGCGGCTTAGGCTGCCGATCCTCTGGGAGCACGGGCAGGCGCATCGTGTTGAGGAGCAAGCTCTCGCGCACCTCTTTCGCGCGTTCAAGGAGGAGCTCTTTGCCACACGGTGTGACGGCGAAGATGGGGATTGCGGTTCCGGCCTGGAGCAACGCGTACTTGCCTGCGAGCTCGCGAATGTGCGGCGATGCACAGGCGGTGAGCAGATCGACGAGCCCGAAGAGCGCATCCGCATCGGCGCGCGAAATGCCCGTAAGATGCACGCCAAAGAGGACTGCGGACTCGCTCAGTGCTCTACACTGGCGCGCGTCTTCAACCGAGGCCACCGTGACACCAATGCGCTCGCAGCCCTGTGCGAGCGCTCTCCGGAGTCCCGCGACCTGGTCGATACGCGGTGGCGCGAGCACTTCACCGCCCCTGGCCTGGAGCTGCTCGATAATGCCCGGTATTGCTGTAGTCTCCATAACACCGCTCAAGCGCGCGCCGATGCCCTGCACCAGCACGGGATTGCCGGTGATTACCGTGCCTGCACCTTCACAGACGGTGACGGTCGTCTCGAGCAGCGCACGTCGAAGTGCAGTCATGAACGTCTCCGAAGCGCCAAAGCCAACGAAGGCGTCCATCTCCACGACGCGGTCAGCGGTACAGAGCCCGAAATCCCGGATTCGGAATTCAATGTTCTCTTTTATCCGCTGCTCGGTCAGCTCAGAAATCCCGCGGAGTTTATCCCAGAGCCGGCAGTACCTGACGCGTGGCGTTCCTACCTCCACCACCTTGCCGTTCTCGACCACCACGCGTGCTCGCCCTAACGTCTCTAAGACATGACGATCTTTCGTCATCCTCTTCCCCGATCCCAGCGTCACCCTAAAGTATCGCAGCTCGTTAACTTAAAGAAGCGCGAGCCTTTAGGATTTAGCAGCTGGGTACTCGAACTCAGCGAAGCGCAGCTCGCCGAATTGTGCACGATGAGGTTACGATTATCTCAGGATACGATGCGGGCCTTAGAAGCTGCAGATGAAGAGCCGTATTACACGGTGAACCAGTCGAACGGCCACTCTTCTGAGGCGTTTCACGCGCTTTTCGGTGAGCTCGAGCAGTTTGTTCACGCCTTCGAACTAGCGATAGGGCTGCGAGGGGCGGCGCGGTGGTGTGGCGAGCGGCTGCACGAAGCGGTGCGAGCAGGCCGAGCAACGGTGGAGCAGCATCTCGCGGGTCAGTACTTCTCCGAATACACCCTCGAGACGGACACCGCGCATATCCTGCTCGAGAATTACGAACTAGCCAGGGTGCGCGCAGGATTGCTCAAGCGAGCGTATCAGGGCTATACCTTCACGGTCCTCCGATTCTTGCTTACCCGGCTTGCGCACGAGGATACCCATGCGCATCTCTTCAAGACCGCGTATGGGGGCTTATTCGCGGAGCTCCGGAACAAGTCGCAGCGCCGCCTCGACGAGGTGAACCCCTCGGCGCGGGAGAAGATAAAGCGACTCCCCTTTGAGCTGACCGCGCCACTCTATCTGAAGGAGCGCGAGGAGCTTGCCGCGCGGAGAATGCAGCGCTTTGCACTCAACACGTTCCTCAAGGAGCAGTACGTGCACGATCCCGACCGGTACGGCCTTCTCGGCGTGCCCCTGTTTCTGCCCCCGCATACCGAGGTCTGCAGGGAGATCGAGCGGCAGACTAACGGGGTGGTAGAGTTCAGGAGTGGATACTTGAGCACGTATCGGCACATCCTGGGGGAGTACGTCGGCGCGCTCGTTACGCCTCCTGAGGAGATTCGCGAGGCGGCACGGCGGTATTTGCATGCACGAGCGGGCGACCTGATCACTCTGGCGCAGGAGTGCCTGGCCGGCGATTATCGCGGCTTACGCGTACGAGAGCGTGAGCTCATCTGGCGACCCGGCCGGGGGCAGAAGCTGTAGGAAGGAAGTGGACGCACGAAATGGATATTCGAAATGCACTGCAGGCGCGGGGCATACGACCGTCGAAGCGGATGGGGCAGTACTTCCTGACCGATCAGGAGGTTGTGGCGCGGATGGTCGCGTATGCCGCGGTAGGGAGCGAGGACGAGGTGCTGGAGATCGGCGCGGGCACGGGAAGCGTTACGGAGGCACTCGATCGGACGGCAAAGAGGGTGTACGCAGTCGAAAAAGACGCGGAGCTCTGCGCGTTGTTGCGGGACCGATTTGGACATGCGAGCAGCAGAACGACGATCATGGAGGGCGACGTGCTGAGCATGGAGCTCCCGCACTGTGCTAAAGTAGTGGCCAGCATTCCCTTCCAGGTCTCTTCACCGCTCACGATCAAACTCCTGACCCATGAGCCAGGCTTCGCGGTCGCGGTGCTGCTCTACCAGCAGGAGTTTGCGGAGAAGCTCATCGCGAGACCGCGGACGAAGGCATACGGCCGGTTATCGGTGGTTGCCCAGGCGCTTGCGGAGGTTGAGCAGCTTGAGCTCGTGCCTCGTGGGGCTTTTTACCCCCCCGCGCCGGTAAAGACCGCGATCGTGCGGTTGAAGGCGAGAGCGGGCATTGAGCAGCTCGTGGCTGATAAAGCGGTGTTTCTGAGCTTCGTTACTGCGGCGTTCGAGCATCGGCGTAAGAAGTTGAAGTGGACCATGGCAGCGAAGCAGCAGGAAGGAGTGGTCGGCTCGGTAGTGGAGAAGCGTGCGGAAGAGTTGAGCCCCGCGGAGTTCGTGCAGTTAGCGACAAGCTTGATCGAGCCTGCTGACGTTTAAACTCCAAGGGTCAGCCTCAGGGTGTTGCGCACCGCAGGTGCGAGGCCAATGACGAGCAGCGCGAGCAGTACGAGGTTCTTGAGCTCCCTCTCCTCCCCGGTAACTTGCGTCTCCAGGAGGTACAGCACGGGCAGCAGGATCCCGAGCTTGAGCGGGAACATGCCCGCGGCGGTGCCGGTGTACTTCACAATTAGCCCCTCGAGCACGTGCTTCCCGGTATATCCGAAGAGGTCAATTCCGATCACGGACGATGCGGCGTCGAGCAGATGCGCGCCCACCACGGCCAGATTCAGTCGTGCGGTAAGGAACTGAATGCCCCTGGCTCTTGCCAGGAGGTAGAGCGCGCAAAGGACCACTCCGGCGATGCCGCAGACGGCGAAAGGTACCCATAGGGCAGCCAGAGGCTGCGTCCACAGGAGGATAGTAAGTGCTCCGCTACACCAGAGGAGCCCGATCAGCGCGAAAACGAGCGTGAACTCGTGGCCCTTCAGCAAACCCGATCGGGCGAGGTTCACCGAAAGGATGAGGACTGCGAGGCAGCAGCCGAAGACGAGGAAGAAGATCAGCGGCGTGATGAACAGGTAGCTCAGTGGTGGTATGACCAGGTCTGCATCTTCCAGCACCCGCAGGATCGCACCCGCAATGATATAGGGTGAAACGGCAGCGATGAACCTGTTGTTAATCTCAATCCTGAGCATCTTGAGCAGCTTAAAGGTAAGGAAGAGGCAGGCGACGAGCACGAGCGCCCACGTGAGGGTGTTTACGGGATTGTAGCCCGTGTCGTGCGTGATGGGGTAGATGTAATAAGTCTCGATAAAGTCGCGGAGTGCTTCGATCATCTTTGGTAAGTTGAAATAAGAATTGGTAGATGGAAAAGCTTAAATACTATCTCGTTTGAGACTACTTTAGGGATTTTAATGGCGATCACTATTCGAAATAGAAGAGTTATGATTCGTAAGGGGACCAAGACGCAAACAATTAATATTTGCACTGAAGAGAATTTAAGAGCTCGCTACGACTACATTGTAAGGCTCCAACCGCCTTTTATCTCTGAGGAAACGCTAAAGAGTCAAAGGTTTGAATCCATTGAGGAGCTCGTTCGTTTCTTAGAGGTCCAACACGGAGGAATTGTCGATAAAAGGCCAACAGCAGAAAATGCAAAACGATCAGGGATACATACCGATCTGGCTAGAAACAGTGCATCTTCGTGGCTAGAAGAAGCGGTTAATCACGTTGATATATCTATCAATCATCTTATTCGTGAATTTATTCAATATCCCTATCTGCATCGTGTGGAGCATTCTATTCATTGTGAATTATACAGAATATTAATGAGTAACAGGCTATTTATGACGAATATACCAGTGGAACGCTGGTCTACACAACAAGTTCAGAAAGAATGGCCAGAATGGACTACCAGACCAGAAAAGGGTAACCGGAGGGGGAACTTTGATCTGTGTGTTTTTTCTCCGAAAGACTTTAAGGGTAGCGTATTAAAAGACTTCCGTGAAGGACGGATTAAGCCACCCATAGTGATTGAACTAGGTTTAGATTATGGGCACGATCATCTTAAGGGCGATGCAAATAAGCTCGTTAACAGTAATATAGAAAAAGGATATTTAATTCATTTGCTGCGTGCTGAAAAAATTGATGAATTTGAGCCTGCAGAGGATTTTTTGTTAGATTTAGAACGTGATTATGCTAATATAAAAACTGCATACGCTGGAGTGACATCTACCCATGTTGCTTTTAACCTGAACAGTAACGCATGTGCCACCTACACGTTGTCAACGGTATATCTAAAT
>CAYYNW010000055.1:6680-9157 GCA_964473145.1 uncultured Halobacteria archaeon | reverse complement strand
GTGCCGGTTAAGTGCGGCGCGGCATCTGAGATCACGACATCCGCGGCAGCTCGCCCGTGTGCAGCAAGCGCCCCCTTGATCGCGGGCACCGTCTCCTCCTCGTGCGTGATGTCACCTTCGATCGTTATAACCCCGTCCAGTCGCGCGATCGGCTGCAAATCCACGCTCAACACCAGCCCGCGCTCGCCGACCCGCTCCAGAGCCACCTGCGACCATCCGCCCGGTGCCGCGCCCAGATCCACCACCACATCACCCGCCTTGATGAGCTTGAACTTCTCGATGAGCTGCAGCAGCTTGTACGCGGACCGTGACCGGTACCCCGACTGCTTCGCGGCACGGTAATAGCGATCGTGCGGTACCTCACTTCGTTTCACCATCGGCGTTCTAATTACCGCAGGTGCGGGTTAGAGTTGAATATCCCAAACTGAACGGGCGTGAAGATCTCCTCTCCTCGCTTCTTCTGCCCGAATAAGCGGATCATTGATTGATACTATCAGTAGTGCATCGCATCGCGGCGAGGATACCTGAGGCAGAAAGAAGCTCACTCACCCGAGGTGGCGTAGATCTCGTAGGGCATGATCTTCTTGTTCGCCTTCTTCTTACCCTTCAATTTGCTGACCAGGTCAGCGGCTTTCTCCTTCTTCTCGCGCTGCTTCACCCGATCAAGGAGGCTCGCCAGCTCCTTCACCTTCTCCGCGCCGCCGTATTCAACCTCCGCGCCGCCTTGCGCTTCTTCTTCCTCCTCGTACTCCTCTTCGCCCTCGAGGCTCCCTTCTACTAACACCTCTACGCTCATGACGCTCTCACACCCTCAGCCTGCACATACATACAGCACGGCACGCACGATACTAACCATTGGGCCTGCTCGTATTTATCCTTTTCCCAGCGCGTTGCAGACGATCTATCCTGACTGAGCGAAGACCAGCTCTCAGGAGCTTAGAGGCTCACGTTGCGGGGATAGAGCTCATGCGCAGCGGCCAGAAGCTCCTCGAGCGTCGTGCTCTGCTCCATCGCCGCGCCTATCTCCTCTTTGCAGAGCATGAACGGCTCATCCAGAGCTATCTTTGCATGATCGAGCAGGATCGTTGACCAGCTCGCGGCGCGGACACGCGTCCCGTACCGTTTCAGCAGTTCGGTCTTGAAGTAGTCACGCGTCTGCTCGGGCGCATGTGCCGCGGCGTGCACCACACGTTCGGGAAGCGCGGCCCAATCCACCGCGGGCAATCGAGCTCGTGCGAAGGCGAGCGATTCAGACGGATTGTAGAGGCACTCACTCGCGCTCGCCGGACCGATATGCTCGTCTGGAAGGTAGGAGAGCGTGCTCTCATCCAGCAGTGCGAACTGGTTGCAGATGCTCATCCCTTCTGCCGGACCCTTCGGGTCGTAATTGACGAGCAGCGCGAGCTTCGTCACCCAATCGAGCCCGTCCACGTAGCGCTCTAGATGACGTGCATCCAGGTCATTCACCAGCGCGTCGAGCGCGTTGAGCCCCAGGTCATCCCAGCTACTCCAGTCCTCGCCCGCCGCTTCTCGCAGCCGCTCGATCGCCTCGACATAGTACCGCAGGATGGCGACTGCATCGGTTCGTTCACCGTTCTTCAAGCAGATCCGCCACGTGCAGTCCTGCGTATCCTGGGCGAGGTGCTTGAATGCCCCGACCGGATCTTCAAGCTCCGGAGCGTCAGCCAGGAATCCAGATTCAAATGCACGAATGACGAGCGCGTGCGAGATATCGCGCAAGAAAAGCGCATACTCCGATCGGAGCGCCTCGTAATGGATATCGTGAAGCCGCCAGTAGTGCTTCGCCGCGTGCGGCTGGTCCCGGGTGTTCAGAATGCCGCGCATCGCCGTGGTGGAGAGCGAGGACGGCTGCACCACGAACATCGCGCGCGGCGAGATGACGAACTTCACCCCCTCCGCACCCACGAGCTCGCCCGAGACGACATCGCCCGAGCCCGTGAAGAGGATCCGGGTGACCACCCACGGGATAAGCGCCCGTTCGACCATGCGCCACTCCTTGCAGGCTGCGCGGGTAGTGATGATGTTCCCATGGGTGGCGTAGGTATTGGTTCGTATCCGCCGTTCTTGACCTTTCCTCACGCTCCGGTCACCCGAGGTAAAGAAGTTCGCGACATTATTCTTATGGACGGTTACGCTCTTCTTTAGCGCTATACTCGCCTCACGGGCAGCCAGAAAGGCGTAGAGGTCCGCGGCTTTATCATAGGCGACCGCGTCAAAGGGCGTATTGTAGGAGGGCGTCGCGATCTCCAGATGCCCCATATCGTTATAGATCCGCGAGCCGTTCTCACCGAACGAGGAGGAGATCTTCGATTCGTGCAGTTCCTGCGAGACTTCCATCTGCAGGTCCCAGGCGATCTCTCGTGAGAATCGCCGCCGCTTCAACCCCTGGATCGCGGCATTCACCAGCAGAGAGGGGCTGAAACTCGCTTTCGCCGTCACCGGATATTCCTGCTCGA
>CAYYNW010000055.1:0-6580 GCA_964473145.1 uncultured Halobacteria archaeon | reverse complement strand
CTGATCTCCTCGATCTTCCGCAGGATCGCTTCGTCCGTCCAGCCGTCCAGCTCGTCGAATCGGAAGGTCCTGTTGTTCGCGTAGAGCAAATAGTCCAGATACGGGTTTCGGACGATCCTGTTCCTGATCTCACGGCTGATCTCCTCCTCCCAGCCCCGGATGTCCTCCTCCTCGGCGAGTAAGCGGACGAGGACTTGGCGCGAGCCTTCGCCCCTGTTCCGCTCACGGAAGAAGACCACGACCGCGCTCGGCATCCGGGCGAGTTCCGGATAGCGCTCGAAGAGGCGCGCATACTCCTCCCTGCTCGGGCGGCTCACGTCGATCTGCACGTTTGGCTCCTTGTTAATGGTGATCTTATTCCAGCTCAGGGTCGCGTTCTCAAACTCCGCAGCAAGCCGTACCCGCAGCGCAGCACGCGAATTCTTCGGTGGAAAGAGCAGCGCCTCCCCGATCTCCTCCTCCGTGAGGAGCCGCTCCACACCGAGCTTATCCGCGAGGCACTCATACAGGTCGAAGTCACAGAGATTGGTGAAGGCAAATGATGCCGCAATCTCCTGCTCCATGTGCTCGTCCATCGCGTACATGTTCCGATAGTCGAACTTCCCCTTGGGGATATAGTGATACTCAAATTCCGCGAGCTCCGTCTTGATCGCCCAGAGCTTCATCACCCATTCAAGGCGCCGGTAGACGTAGGGATCCTCGAGCAGGCCCTGCTCCAGCTTGGCCGCGAGCCGCTTAAAGGTATCCAGTGCGTATCGATCCCAGGTTGAGACCTTGCGCTCCTCAAAGAGCTCCTCGATCGCCGCCAGATACGTGCTCTGGAGATAATCGATCACCGTCTCCGTCTTCCCGTTCAACAATCGAACGCGCCATTCGCCCGCGATATTCTCCGCGAGATCCTTGAAGGTCTGGAGCGGGTTCCAGAGCTCATCGACGTGCGTGATCTTGTCCGATTCGATCGCATCGATCACGTATGAGGTGATCGCATTGCAGAGCAAGCGGGTAACCTCTGACCGTACGCCTTCACCCGAGGTGACGTGCACGCGATAGGTATCCTTGGTGCTCAGGGGCTCGTCGCGCGTGGACAAAATAGGCCATTGCGAGGGTGATTCAGTGAAGACACGACGTGAAACCATCGCTTTCGGCGAGATCACGTATTTCACACCGTCCTTTTCCGCAATGTAGCCGCCAGCGCCGAAGAAGATCTTCCGGACGATCAGGAACGGGATGAGCAGGTGCTCTTTTCCCACAAACCTCTTCCGGTCGACCAGGTACGACTCGTGCGTGCCCCGGCTGTACCGTTTATCGATCTCCACATTCGCCTTCCAGCACTGGATATGCGCGAGAGCACCGCGCCGTTTCCGCAGTTTATCCTGATACTTCTCGTTCGCCTTCTCCACGCCGAGCTGCATGTAGAGTTCCGTGGCCTTGTCATACTTGAGCACATCGAACGCCGTTCGGCACTCTGGCGTCGCGATCTCCAGATGACCGCCCGTGCAGATGTAGATCCGCGACCCGTTCCGCAAGAAGCCGTCGTTACGGCGGCACAGTTTCGTGCAGATCGCCGGCTGGCCGTCGAAGAAGGTGTAATTCTCAAGTGCGTGAACGACCTCATCCACGTGGTAGAAGCGCGCGTAGCGGTACAGGCCGGGCGATTCGGAGCTGATGCCCACGCGAAATTCATGCTCCAGCCCTTGCCACCTGCTTAAATCCTCCCGGTCCATGTGTCACCCTCTCGGGGCTTAGTAGTGCATACCGGTCTCTTCCTCGCGCACCTCTTCATACCCTGAGGCCAGGATCTCCTCCGCGCGGCGCTGGACGAACTTATCGAACCCCTCTTTCAGGTGACGCGTGGTCACTCCGATCTCATCGGTCTGCTTGTATCGCTTGAGCAGCTCCTCCACTCGGCTCGCCACGTCCAGGACGGTCGAGAGTCCTTCCCGCTCCCACATTGACCGCAGCTCCTCGTTCGTGATCCCGCCCTTCTTCATCAGGAGCATGGTTCGTTCTTCAAGTGCTTTATCGCGCGCGTATCCGAATACCTGGGCGATGAACCGGCCGGTGATCGTAGCTTCACGCTTAATCCGCCCGATCTCCGTATCGACGTACGCATCACCATACATGTAATTGATTATCTCGTTCACCAGGTACGCGCGCGCTTTCTCCTCATCCCCGCGCTCCTTGAGCAGATAGTGGTCAAGCGGGACCTTACGTGCGTAAATGGCGGCGATGGAGTGCGCTGCTACCCGGTCCGGCTTCGGGACTTCGATGATCTTGTCGAAGCGCGAGCGGAACGCGGAATCAATGAGGTGCAGTCGATTGGTGGCCCCGATGACCGTGAGGTGCGGATGGAGCGAGTAAAATCCATCGAGGATGTCCAGGAGCTGCCCGGTCACTCGCTCGGGCGCGCCGGACGATCCCGCGAACATGCCCCGCTCCTGGGCGAGGGCATCAATTTCATCGAAGAAGATTACCCCGTAGTCATTCTCCCGCTCCTCCAATTTCTCGTTCGCCGCCTTGAAGACCATGCGCACGTTCTTCTCCGATTCGCCCAGCCACATCGTAAAGAGCTCACCCGCGCCTACCTTCACAAATTCACAGTTGGGTAACGAGGAGGCTAATGCTTTCGCGCACATCGTCTTCCCGCAGCCTGGGGGGCCGTACATCAGGATCCGGCGCGAACTTTCACCATACTTCGTGTAATCCTCAGGGTTGAGCATCGGCAGGATAATGCTCTTGATCAGCTCCTGCTTCACCTCCGTCAAGCCGCCAATATCACGGAAGCTCACGTCTGGACTCTTGGTCACCTCGTACCGCGAGTATTCGCGCGCCTTATAGCTCGTCTTGATATCCAGCGTGCCCGGGAGAAGGCCGACCTTCAACCCTTCCCGGATCGTGCCCCGCTCCTCCTCACTGAGCAGCCGATAAAATCTGCCCCTGCCTCGTCCCGTAGAGATCTCCGCGATCCAGCCTTTACCGTCCTCTTCCTTCCTCAGCTCCTCGACCTCGCCAACCTCCAGATCAACCTCACGGTCATACACGCTCGTGATGCCGATCGAGAAACCGCTCGGGTTGCTCTTATCGGGGATTCGGCCTATGAAGACATACCGTCCTGGCTGGAGCCGTTCGACCTCTTCCTCGGGCAGCGCTCCGTAGGGTAACGCTTTTAACGCGCCATTTAAATTCACAATCGCGCTATCATGAAATTTCTCAACGATAAAGCCGCAGTCCAGGGGTGGTGACCGCGATTTGGAGACAAGGCGCTCTAAATCATCCTTATACGCCTCGGTCTCCTCGTATTTGCGGCGTAATCGCCGATATTCGCTCTCTAAGCGTTCATACTCGTATCGCGGAATATGGTCCTCCTGCTCCATGCTCGCTCACTTATAGATAAGCAAGCAGGTGACTTATAAATAATTCAACCGCCTGCCGGGACGGGTTATATATCACTCCCGACAACTATATAGGATATGAAGAACCGGGGCAACGTATGAAAGAGGAGAAGCGACGAATTCAGCTCACCGGGGGGTCGACCTATACGATCTCGCTCCCCATTAAGTGGGCTCGGGATGCGGGCATCAAGCAGGGCGATGAACTCTCCATACTGCAGCGGAGCGATAACTCGCTCATCTTATCGCCCGTGCGGCAGCGCGAAGGGGAGCTCAAATGCGCGGAACTCGAGCTCTCCAAGGCGGAGAGCTTCGAGGACAACTTCCGGTATCTCATCGCCCACTACCTCATCGGCGCGGATATCGTGAAGCTCCTCTCGCCGAGCGGCTTCGAGGCAGCGGAGCGGAGACGGATCAAGGAAGAGGTGCGGAATCGGCTGATCGGGATGGAAGTGGTGGGCGAATCCGCCCGGGAGATCGTGCTCAAGAGCTTCTTGAAGTATGAGGACTTCACGCTCCACGATGCGATCCAGAGCATGTCCCGGATTATCATGGCTATGCTCGATGACGCCATCTATGCACTCGAGCACAGTGATCAGAATCGTGCAAAGGACATTGTCGAGCGTGATAATGAGATTGATCGGTTCTATTTACTCATCGTGCGGCAGCTCAAGGCGGCGATCAGCGATCCCGAGCTCGCGAAGAAGATCGAAGTAGGACGGCCGCGGGACAGTCTCGGCTTCCGGCTCATCGTGAAGAGCATGGAGCGAATGGGGGATCATATCGAGAATATCGCGAAGAATGCCCTGAAGCTCTCCGCGCCGGTGGGCGCCGCGAAGATCAAGGAGATTGGCATGCGCACCAAAACGCTCTTCGCCAAGACCCTGGAGTCCTTAGCCACGCGGGATATCTTGAAGGCGAATGAGGCGATCAGGGATGCGAATCTGCTGATCGATCGGGTAAAGGAGCTGAACGAGCAGTTCCTGGCCGAAGAGTGGAGCACGACCGATAAGATACATGCACTTTCGATCGTGGAAAGTATCGGCCGGATCGCGAAATACTGTCAGGACATCGCGGAAATTACCATCAACCTGGGGATGAAAGAGCCCGGTGAGATGGATTGATGAGGTTGCCGTGGGACGGGGCGTCGCGGCGGCGGGGATGATAAATATCACTCTCGGATACCTATAGTGTTACTGGAGAGAGAGCCAGGAGCTGGAGGTAGATAGGCAGCGATGCTGGGACGGTTGAGCAGTTCCTTGAAGGAGACGATCCAGAAGATCGCGACGGCCAAGCGGATCGATAAGCAGACGGTGGAAGAGCTCGTACGTGATATCCAGCGGGCTTTGATCCAGGCGGACGTGAAGATCGCGCTGGTGAAGGAGCTTTCAGAACGCGTGCGCGAGCGCAGTTTGAAAGAGAAAGCGGACTTGAATCCGCGTGAGCATGTGATCCAGGTGGTCTACCAGGAATTGATCACTATCCTGGGGAAGGGTGTGGAGGTGCCGCTCGCACCGCAGAAGATCATGATGGTGGGGCTCCACGGCTCGGGCAAGACCTCATCCTGCGCGAAGCTGGCGCGCTACTTCCAGAAGAAGGGCTTGAAGCCCGCGGTGATCTGCGCGGATATTTATCGCCCAGCGGCCTCCGACCAGCTCCGGCAGCTCTGCGAGAAGATCAGCGTCTCCTTTTATGATGGCGCGGACCTCCCGCCAGACAGCAGGGTGACCGCGATCGTGACTGCAGGGGTGAAGAAGTTTGAGAAGTACGATGTGAAGATCATCGACACCGCGGGTCGGCACGCACTGGAGAAGGAGATGATCGAGGAGATCCGGGAGATCGAGTCGCGGATCAAGCCTGAGCAGCGCTTCCTTGTCCTGGATGCGAGCATCGGGCAGCAGGCTTCGGTTCAGGCACGGGCATTTGATGACGCCGTAGGGATCACGGGCATCATTATCACGAAGATGGACGGCACGGCAAAGGGCGGCGGCGCACTTTCCGCGGTCTCTGAGACGGCGTCCGGTGTTGCCTTCATCGGCACGGGCGAGAAGACCGAAGATTTCGAGAAATTCGAGGCTGATCGGTTCATCTCCCGGCTGCTCGGGATGGGTGACCTCAAGTCTCTGATCGAGATAGCCCAGGAGAGTTTAACGGAAGAGGATGTAGACGCCGAGATCTTGCGCGGGAAATTCACCTTGCGGGATTTGTACAAGCAGTTAGAAGCGGTGCGGAAGATGGGGCCATTCAAGAAGATCCTGCAGATGATGCCCCTTGGCGGACTGGGCATTGATCTCGATGACGAGATGTCACAGCTCACGGAGGATAAGTTGGCCTCGTTCCGGGTGATTATGGATTCGATGACCGAGGAAGAGCTGACTGAGCCGAAGATCATCGACGGCTCGCGGTTACGGCGTATCGCACGCGGCTCGGGCACGACAACCGCGGAGGTGAGTGCGCTCCTCAAGTACCATCGGCTGATGCAGAAGATGGTGAAGCAGTTGGGGACCGGTCGCGGGAAGATCCCGATGATGAAGGGACTGCAGCTCGGGAAGATGATGAAGCTCATGAAATAAGGTGGCAGAGCCCCCGTATCAACCCCGAACCGGATGGACCTGTGAAAAGCAATTACTCGGGCTCAGACACTTAGCTTAGAATAGAGTTTTGCGTGTTCCGCACTGGGAATATCGACGCGACGGTAAATAGCACGATGCCCCGCGTTAGATAACCGTGACACCGTTCACGTTGATCCCCCGCTCTCTTGCCACAACCTCGCCCACGATCTCACCCTTCGTGAGCCGCCGCGCCTCACGCTCCTCGCTTGGCGGGATCACGACCGCAAAGCCCATACCCATGTTGAACGTCCGGTACATCTCGTCGTCGGGAATATGCCCCAGCGCCTGGAGGAACGTGAAGATCTCCTGTGGCGCGAGCGGGTTGGAGATCTCGAAGCCGAGTTCGGTGATGCGTCGCAATTTCAGAAAGCCGCTGCCCGTGATGTGCGCCAGGCCATGCACCTCACAGCGCGCCAGCAGCTCGAGCACCTCCGTATAGATCCTGGTTGGCGTGAGGAGCTCCTCACCGATGCTCCTGCCGGGCTGCGGCGGAAAAGGGTCGGTATACTTCAGGCCAGCTGCTTCTACCACCTTCCGGGCTAGCGTGAGGCCGTTACTGTGTATCCCCGAGCTGCTCAT
>CAYYNW010000054.1:6794-9166 GCA_964473145.1 uncultured Halobacteria archaeon | reverse complement strand
GGACTCGCTGAAGAGCTCGCTGAAGAAGCCCTGATAGCCGATGACCGTGGCAGCAGCAAAGAGGAGCAGAACGAAGAGGAGGTAGAACCGCAGCGCATAGAGATAATCACGAACCACTAATCCTTCTGCCATCGCTCGACCTGCCTTTTAGCTAGGTTAATCCTCTCTTCGCTCCCCTGTTACTTAAAGATTACGAAAGCGAGCGAGCGCCGCAGCTACAGAGGAGCGGAGTAAAAGAAGGCATAATCAGTCGTGGTGGGCAATGTGCGCCGCAGTCGGCGGACGTCATCCCGGTAAATAAAGAGCAGATCGTCCCGTCCGTCCTCGCCACCGCCGCCGTGCTCCTTGCCCAGAATAGCGCGCACGATCGCGCACTCGAGCTTGCCCTGAACCCTCGCGATCCCGCGCCCGTAATCCGAAGTGAGTTCAAGATAGATCGGGAGCTTCAACTGCCCGTGCAGCTCCCTCGGAATGCGCTGCGCTAGCTCCTCCAGCTCGGCTCGCATGAGCCGGTGGAGTGTTCCGTTGCGCCCCTGTATCGCCGGCTTCTCCTCACTGAGCAATGCAGCCAGCGTCTTCCGCTCCGCGGGAAGATGTACATTGAGCGCCTTCACCGTCCTGCTGAGCAGCTGCTCGTCAAACCCGCCCTTCATCATGCCCCGGCCTCTCGCGTCCGTAGCCCTGCCGCTCTCGATCCACGTCGTGCCATGCACTGCTCACTCAATCTTTATATAGAACTACAGGTATATACTATGCAGCAAAGGTGAATGAATAGCTATGGCTCAATTAGGTGGTACACCAATTCTGGTTTTGAGAGAAGGGAGTGAACGCACACGAGGACGGGACGCGCAGAGCAGGAACATTCTTGCCGCGAAGACGATTGCCAATGCCGTCAGGACCACGCTCGGCCCCAAGGGAATGGACAAGATGCTCGTCGATTCCATGGGTGATGTCGTCATTACGAACGATGGAGCGACGATCTTGAAGGAGATGGATATTGAGCACCCCGCAGCGAAGATGATGGTGGAGATCGCGAAGACGCAGGACGAAGAGGTCGGTGACGGGACGACCACAGCGGTCGTTTTCGCCGGTGAGCTGCTGAAGCAAGCGGAAGACCTGCTGGAGCAGGAAGTGCATCCCACATTGATCGCGACAGGGTATCGGATGGCGTCGGAAAGGGCGTATGAGATTCTGAAGGGGATTGCGCACAATGTCGCGCCTACTGATACGAAGACCCTCAAGAAGATCGGCGTGACCTCGTTGACCGGCAAGGGCGCGGGAATCTCACGAGATATGTTGACCGATCTCGCCGTGGACGCGGTGAAGATGATCGCGGAAAAGGGCGTGAAGAAGATCGACATCGACCACATCAAGCTCGAGAAGAAGATGGGTGGCAGCACCGAGGATACGAAGCTCATCCGGGGCATGGTAATCGACAAGGAGCGGGTGCACCCGGGTATGCCAAAGACGGTGAAGAACGCCAAGATCGCGCTTATTAACTCCGCATTGGAGATCGAGAAGACCGAGGTGGATGCGAAGATCGAGATTACCGCGCCAGAGCAGTTGAAGTCCTTCCTGGAAGAGGAGGAGCGGATGCTCAAGGAGATGGTGCAGAAGGTCAGGGAGAGCGGTGCGAACGTGCTCTTCTGCCAGAAGGGGATCGACGACCTGGCTCAGCATTACCTCGCAAAGGCAGGCATCTTTGCGGTGCGCCGGGTGAAGGAGAGCGATATGAAGAAGCTGGCGAGCGCGACCGGTGGTAAGATTCAGATGAGCTTGGAAGAAATTCGACCCGAAGACCTCGGCGCCGCGGGACTCGTGGAGGAACGGAAGATCGGTGGCGAGGAGATGACCTTCGTCGAGGACTGCTCGAATCCGAAAGCCGTATCCATCCTGCTCCGTGGCGGTACCGAGCATGTGGTGGACGAGCTGGAGCGCGGCATGAACGATGCGCTGCGGGTCGTTGGCGTCGCCATAGAGGATGGCAAGTACGTTGCAGGCGGTGGCGCTGCGGAGATTGAATTGGCGCTCCGGTTGCGCGAATACGCGGCGAGTGTGGGTGGCCGTGAACAGCTCGCGATCCAGGCATTTGCGGATGCGATCGAGGTTATTCCGCGGTCACTGGCCGAGAATGCCGGCCTGGACCCCATTGATATGCTCGTCGCACTGCGGTCTGCACATGAGCGAGGCGATAAGAACGCCGGCTTGGACGTCTTCAAGGGCGAGCCGACCGATATGCTCGAGGCAGGTGTGATCGAGCCGCTACGGGTAAAGACGCAAGCGATCAGCTCAGGAACCGAATCAGCAGTGATGATCCTGCGGATCGATGACGTGATCGCGTCGAGCAAGCAAAAGATGCCGGCAGGCGGCGG
>CAYYNW010000054.1:0-6694 GCA_964473145.1 uncultured Halobacteria archaeon | reverse complement strand
GAATAGGAAAAGCGAGGTACTCAGAAAAATGGGACGGATAATAGGGATTGATCTTGGTACCACGAACTCAGAGGCGGCATTTATCGACGAGAGTGGCGACGCCAAGATCATTCCGAGTGCGGAGGGCAGCGCGTATGGTGGGAAGATGTTCCCCTCCGTGGTCGCCTTTACGAAAGACGGACAGCGATTGGTCGGCGTGACGGCGAAGCGGCAGGCCGTGGTGAACCCGGAGGGCACGGTGCGCGAGGTGAAGCGGAAAATGGGCTCCGCGGAGAAGATCTTCGTGAAGACGGCGAGCAAGCAGTTCACGCCGCAGGAGATCTCCTCTATGATCCTGCAGAAGATCAAGACGGACGCGGAGTCCTATTTAGGCGGGACCGTCGATGCCGCGGTGATCACGGTGCCCGCGTACTTTGATGATAACCAGCGACAGGCGACCAAGGATGCCGGTGAGATCGCCGGCTTCGAGGTGAAACGGATCATCAATGAGCCGACCGCCGCGGCGATGGCCTATGGGCTAGGCAAGGAGGGTGAATATAAGGTTGCCGTGCTCGATTTTGGCGGCGGTACCTTTGACGTCACGATCATGGACATTGGGGAAGGTGTCTTCGAGGTGCTCTCCACATCCGGCGATACCCAGCTGGGGGGCACGGACATCGACACCGCACTGATCAACTGGTTCGTGGAGCGGTTCAAGCTGAAGGAAGGGATCGATCTGCGAAATGACCTCACCGCGATGCAGCGGATACGGGACGAGGCGGAACGTGCAAAGATCGAGCTTTCTTCCTCGCTCACCACGACGATCAATTTACCCTTCATCTCCAGCGCCAGGGGCGAGCCGAAGCACCTTGAGGAGACGCTGACGCGAGCCAAACTAGAGGAGTTGAGTGAGCCGACCCTGCGGCGCCTTGAGCCACCGATTCGACAGGCACTCAGGGATGCGAAGCTCACACCCGCTGAGGTCACTAAGGTCATCCTGATCGGCGGGCCGACCCGGATGCCGATCGTCCGTGAGCGGTTCGAGCGGATGTTGGGGAAGAAGCCCGAGGGTGGGATCGACCCCATGCAATCCGTCGCGCTCGGAGCCGCGATCCAGGCAGGTATCCTTACGGGACAGGTAAAAGAGGAGATCGTGCTGCTCGACGTCACACCTCTCACACTTAGTGTTGAGACGCTCGGTGGGGTCGCGACGCAGCAGATCGAACGGAACACCACGATACCCACGAAGAGGTCGCAGATATTCACGACCGCGGCCGACAGTCAGATGAGCGTGGAGATTCACATCACCCAGGGCGAGCGCCCCATGGCTGCGGACAATACCTCGCTGGGCCGGTTCCATCTTGATGGCATTCTTCCCGCACCTCGCGGCATTCCACAGATCGAGGTTACCTTCGACATCGATGCGAACGGGATCTTGAACGTCACGGCGAAAGACCTGGGGACGGGAAAGGCCGCCTCAATTCGCATTACCGCCTCCACGAAGTTGCCAAAGGACGAGATCGACGGGATGGTGAAGGATGCCGTGCGGTACCGTGAGGAGGACAGGAAACGTAAAGACGAAGTGGAGCTCAGAAACCAGGCTGATTCGCTCGTCTACACCACGGAAAAGACGCTTGAGGAGCTGGGCGATAAGATTCAGCCGAACCAGAAGGAAGCGGTAGCGCGAGCAAAGGACACCCTGAAGGAGTCACTGAAGGGTGGGGATATCGCGCGGATGAAAATTGATATGGACGCGCTGACGAAAGCGCTGCACGAGGTCTCTGCGGTCATCTACCAGGATGCGGCGAAGCAAGCGGCAGAAGAAGAAGCTGGCAGGGCAAAGGCGGGAGAGGCCGGTAAAGCAGAGCCGAAGAAGGAAGAGGGCGACTACGTGGATGTGGAATACGATGTGGAGGGCGAGGAGAAGAAATAATCGAAGAGACATCAGCGAGCTTCTGAGGGTCGCTTCGAGACAAGACAAGGTAATAAGCGACCTTCTGTTCTATCTTTTCGCTGATTCGATGCGTCACGGTTATGCCGGGGGCGGGCAGTTTTCACGACGAGAAGACGTCAAACGTACGTTTCTTCCCCCGTATTCCTATTCTAACTCGGGAGAAGTGACAAAAAAGAAAGACTCACCGCTTCTCCCATAGGTAGAGCTCGAGCAGCTGAGAGAGCGTCTTCCCGCGTTTGATCTCCGCGCGTATTCGCTCCTCGTTCTTCCAGACCTCCTTTGCGCGCCGTGCTATCTCGTAGGCGCGCTCCTTCGGCACGACGACCACGCCATTGTCATCACCAACGATCCAGTCACCAGGTCTGACCTCCTGGCCCCCACAGGTAATCTCAGAATTGATCTCACCAAACCCCTTCGGCTCGCCCGCATTCGGCACGATGTACCGCGCGAATACCGGGAATTTGATGCGTCTGATCTCATCAACATCGCGAACAGCGCCGTCAATCACGATCCCTGCAATGCCCTTCTGACGGCAACTCCATGCCGCGAGTTCACCCCAGGGCGCGACATCGGTGGAGCCCGCATAGACCACGATCACCTCGCCTGCCTGCGCTACATCTGTCGCCTCCACCACTTTCGCCCAGTCACCCTCGAAGGTCTGCACCGTGACGGCCTTGCCCACGAGTTTGATACCGTCATAGACCGGCCTCAGCCCGTGTATCACCCCCTTACGGTGCATCGCATCTGAGATATTCGGGGTAGAGACGTGCATGAAGAGCTCGTGGATCTCCTCGTCGATCGTTCGCCGTATTCGTGCGCGCGTCTCCTCGCCAGCTGCTGCACGGTCCATAGCGTCTCGAATGGCGCGCGTCGAATCCCGCACGTTGGCGGTACGAATGATATTCCCGCCGACGATCACGATATCCGCACCCAGGTTAATCGCGTCGGCGGCCGTTGCCGCGTCGATACCCCCGCCGACCGCTAAGGGAACGGTAACCACTGCGACCACCTGTTCTAAGAGCGTGAGGGTATCCATGCCCCGCATCTGCTGGTCGATCCCCACATGAACGCAGAGGTAATCGACGCCGAAGGTCTCGAGCTCGCGCGCGCGGTTTACCGGATCGCTGGCGTTGAGTAGATCAGCCATGATTCCCACCCCGTACTTACGCGCCGAGCGGAGCGCATCAATAATCGTCGAATTGTCCGCGGTGGCAAGCAGGGACACGATCGATGCGCCAGATTTCGCGGCCATCTCCACCTCGATCGCGCCGGTGTCCATGGTCTTCATATCCGCCACAAGCGTGAGATCAGGGAACGTCTCCCGTAAGGCTCGGACTGCATGCATACCCGCGCTTTTGATCAATGGTGTCCCGATCTCTAACCAGTCCGCGCCACCTTCAAGGCATTCTCGCCCGATCGCGATCGCACGGTCAAGCTCGAGCAGATCGAGCGCCACCTGGAGTACTTTCCTCTCTCCTACCTCGGTCATGAGCTTCTGAGATCTGGTGCACAGCCCGAAACTTCAGGTCTGCCTTCTGATCTTCCCTTTATCGGCAAATAGATTGATAGCTACTAAGTAGAGCCTACCGTTGAAGAAGCTAGCTAAGTGAGCTGGTCTGGTGAAAGAAAGCGCGATGCAAGCCTTATCGTTCATCCTCGCGGTCCACAATCATCAACCCGTAGGGAATCAGCCTGAGGTGGTTGAACGGGTCTACCATACCGCGTATCTCCCCTTCCTCGAGGCGCTCGAGGAGCTCCCGGGTGCGAACGTGGCCATCCACTACTCCGGTTGCCTCATTGACTGGTTCATCGAGACGCATCCGGAATTCGTGGACCGCGTACGCCGCCTCGTGCGGAACGGCCAGGTCGAACTCCTCGCCGGGGGCTATTACGAGCCGATACTGGCAGTTCTACCAGATGAGGACAAGGTGGAGCAGATCCAGGCGTTCGCAAGCCGATTACAGGAATTGTTCGGCACGACTCCTGCAGGATACTGGTTGACCGAACGCGCGTGGGAGCCTCACCTCGCCAAGCACATCTGCGACGCTGGCATGCACTTTACCTTCCTCGATGATACGATCTTTCACGGTGCGGGCCTTCGTGAGCAGGCGATGTTCCAGCACTATCTCACCGAAGATCAGGGGCGATCGCTCATCGTCTTCCCGGTACCGAAGCGACTCCGTTATCTTATTCCCTTTGAGGGTCCCGAGGAGACAATCGCGTACTTCAGGACCATCGAAGCGCACGGGAGCGCGGTGGCCGTCCTCGCCGACGACGGCGAGAAATTCGGGGCCTGGCCGGGGACGTACGAGACAGTCTACGGCACGACGCAGGGCCAGGGCTGGCTGCCGCGATTCGTAGCGCTCCTCCAGGAGCACGAAGTTCACATGATCTCCCCGTCCGAATACCTCAGGCACGCCGGTACCGGCGGGCACGTGTATCTGCCGACCGCATCGTACTCAGAGCTGATGGAATGGGCGCTGCCTGTGGATATTACGGGCGAGTACCGAAAGGCGCAGGAGCTACTCAAGAAGCGAGTCGCAGCTGCGGCCTTTCTCCGCGGCGGCTACTGGCGGAACTTCCTGACGAAATACGAGGAGTCGAACCACCTCTACCGGAAGATGCTCTACGTGGCGGCGAAGGTGCAGGGTATGCAGGGCCCGACAAAACGTGAGGCGAAACGGGAGGTATGGAAAGGGCAGTGCAATGACGCATACTGGCACGGCGTCTTCGGCGGCCTCTACCTCAGCCATCTCCGGGCAGCTACATTCCAGCATCTGATCCGGGCTGAGCAGCTGGCCGATGCTGAACTCCACGCTCCTGCCGCCGAGTGGCTTGAACTCGCCGAGACGGATTTTGATGGCGACCTGCAGCCCGAGATCATCGTGAACACGCAACTGATGAACGCGTACGTCGATCCCGGGCGAGGAGGGACGCTCGTAGAGTGGGATCTCAAATCACGTGAGCTGAATCTCCTTGATACACTCACCCGGCGCCCTGAAGCGTACCATACGGAGCTGATGAAGCACCGGAAAAGAGCGCAGACGGGAGCGAAGCGCGAGAAAGCCACGAGCATCCACGAGCTCGTGCGGACCAGCGACGAGGCACTTCAACGATACATGGTCTACGATACCTATCGCCGCGTCTCACTCATTGACCGTTTCTTGCCGCCCGCGACACACATGCAGGCCTTCGCGAACGCAAGCTTTACGGAACTGGGCGATTTCGTAGAACAGCCCTACCGCTACGAAACCCGCATCGGGAACAGCACCGCCCGGATCGCGCTCTTCAGACTGGGCAATATCACCATCCGTGGCACAGCAATACCTCTCGCGGTCACAAAAACGATTATCGTTACGAAAGATAGCCCGCAACTCACCCTCCTCTACCAGCTGGAGAATAAGGGCACCAGAGGCGTCCAGGCACGCTTCGGCACCGAGCTCAATCTCAGCCCGGTATTCGCGCGCTCTGAAGAGCTCGAGGGTGCCCGTGAGGAAATAACCTCGGTCGCGCTCATTCCCTCTAAAACTGATGTCAGACTGCAAATCACCACTTCGAGCCCCGCTACGGTCTGGCAGTTCCCGGTGTACACCGTCTCACAGTCAGAGAAGGGATTTGAGCGCGGGCTGCAGGGCTGGTGCGTCCTGCCCCTCTGGCCGCTGGAGCTTGAGCCCGGAAGTCGCTGGGAGGTGCAGCTGACCTGTTTATTCCCTTGCCGAGAGCCCGCGCAAGGGCAGATGGACGTGAGTACTCCATGATCTGGGCTAATTTGATCCATATCTATCAGCCGCCGACGCAAACGAGGGCGATCGTGGAGAAGGTCTACGCCGAGGCGTATCAGAAGATCGTCACTATCCTCGCCGCCTATCCGGACGCGCGGCTTACCGTGAACATCAGTGCAACGCTGACCGAGCAGCTGCAGCGCTATGACCTGACCGGCGTTCTGGATAAGCTGACCGAACTTGCAGCAGCCGGGCAGATCGAGTTCACCGGCAGTGCAAAATTCCACCCGATCCTCCCGCTCATCCACCCCCGGGAGGCGGAGCGCCAGATTCGGTTGAACGAAGAGACGAACAGGGAGCTGCTGGGTCGCGCATACCGGCCGCGTGGCTTCTTCCTGCCCGAAATGTGCTACAGCCGGACCACAGCCGAGCTCATTGAACGGTTAGGGTATGAGTGGCTCATCCTCGATGAGATCGCTTACCATGGCCGGTTGGGCAGCTTGAGGGCTTTAGAGAAGTGCGTCTATGCTCTCCGGGGCTCCCGGCTGAAGGTCGTATTCAGAAACCGTAGAGTGAGCAACTTGATATCGTTTGGCGGTATGCCGCGGGGTCCTGAGTTCCTGCACGAGCTCGAGCGACTACAGGAAAGCGGAGATTCAGCGGGCTATATCCTCACGGCGACCGATGGTGAGGTCTACGGGCATCACCGGAAAGGGCAGGAGAAATTGCTCAGCGACCTGTACAGTACACGGGCTGTGGAGACCAGCACGATCTCCGAGCTGGTGAATACCGTTGAAGTCCAGGAGACGGTCGAGCCCGTAGCATCCTCATGGAGTGCCGGCGAGGATGAGCTGAAAGCGGATATCCCCTATCCGCAATGGCGGTTCCCCGGCAATCTCATCCATCAGCGGCAGTGGCGGTTAGCGGGCCTCGCAACCGCTGCCGTGCACCAGGCCAAAGCGGAGGGCGAAGTCGAGCCAACGGTCAGGGCCAGCCTGGACGAGGGCCTGCACAGCTGCCAGTTCTGGTGGGCGAGCTG
>CAYYNW010000053.1:0-9228 GCA_964473145.1 uncultured Halobacteria archaeon | reverse complement strand
AATGCGATCAGGTCTTACTCGAGCCAGTGTTTGTACCGCTCATGCTCCTTCAGGAGCTCGCGCGCCTTCTCGCGCTCCTCTTGATGCCGTTTCAGGAAGGAGTACATGAGCTCCGCGGCCTCTGCCTTGCACGCTTTGCAGAGCCGGTCGCCGCTTTTGCAGTCCTCGAAGATCTCTTTGACCTGCTCGTCATCTTCCACGAGGTGCGAGACCAGGAGCTCGTAAATCGTGCACTCCTCGGGCGCGCCGCCCAGCTTCTTCTGCTCTTCTATGGTCACGCGTCCGCCCGTTTTTGCACGTTTCACCTTATCCGCCGCGACCTCCGGCGGCTCGGTGAGCGCGATATAGCTCTCCGGGATGCTGGAGGACATCTTGCCGCCCGTCAACCCCTGCATGAAGCGGTGATAGGTGGCTGCGGGTAAGCAAAACCCGTACCCGCCGTACTCCAGCTCCACAGCACGGACGGTCTCATCCACGGCCCGCATCGTCTCCTCGAGCTGCGGTTCCTCGATCCCCAGGAGGTCTATATGCAGCTCGTAGATCTTCTTCTCGCCCTCGAGCCGGCGCGCTAATTCATCAAAGGCACGACTATTCGCCTTCTTCGCCCGTATGCTGATGTACGGCTTCTGGTCGGGATCCTCACGTCTCTCCAACCGGAACATCCGCATGCGCGATGCGATGTCCCGCGTCAAGCGAATATGCGGATCCTGGTCGACGCCAACAGGAATGACCGTCGGTTTCGGGCCGCCATACTCGTGGAGCTGCGGCTGGAGGATATCTGCATTCTGCACCAGCACGCTTATCATATGTGAGATGTGCGTCTCGCCCTGGAACCCATAGATGGCACTGAGCTCGGAGAGATTGACCTCCGTGCCGAGATCGAACGCGAGATCGCGGAGCTGCTTATTCTCCGATTGGAAGTACAGGTGCCCCTGCTCCACGTCAAAGCCGAGCGCGATGAGGCTCAGCAGGTACTCGGTCACCCCGATCTCCCTGCAGTTCTTCCACGAGATGTTCCTGACCGAATGCGCCTCCATGTCCGCGATACAGGCGAACGCGTCTCCGCCCATCCGCTGATGCCAGATGATCTCGTCCATCACCATCTTACCACCGAGATGGACGCGTCCCGAGGGCATGAACCCGCTCATCACCGCAAAGGTGCTTCGGTCGCGAATGGCACGCAGCACGTCCTCGTACCCGCGATGCCCGACGATAATGCCGCGGCGCATGTAGAAGTGCGGCTCCGGTACCTGGTCCAGGAGCTCGGCGAACCGGGCAATCCCAAAGTCCTCGAAGAGCCGTGTATAATCCTTGATTTCCGTAACGCCCCAGGGATTGATCGCTGCCTCCGCCATCGCCTTGCTTGTTTTAGCCTCTCTCGCTTACCACTCGCGTCCTTACTTCACTTCACCGTGGTGAGTATTAAAGCTTGAATGACGCCTGCTCTGCTAGAACCTGCGGGCATTCACGTCATTCACGACTCACCAGGTCGATCGCATAGTCGTGGATCACGGGGTTGGCGAGCAGCTTTCGACACATCTCCTCTACTCCGCGCTTCACCGAGTCGTCGTCCTCACGCCCTTTCGCCGGCTCCAGCGTGAGCTGAAAGGTCTTCATCGAGCGCACGTGCTGTACCTGCTTGAACCCGAGGAGCTGCAACGCTTTCCTCGTATTCTCACCCTCAGGATCAGCCACGCCACGCTTCAGCATGATGGTCACCCGTACCGTTACGGCCATTGGTCTGCACCTCACTACGACGTGGATATAGATTGCCGGTAGCTTTTAAAAGCTTCGACACGGCAGGTATGCATTTTATCATTCCTCCGCCTTTCCTTTAGTATAGCTGGCCTATGCTCGAAATCATCTATATCAGCGTCATCGTCAGTATGCTCTGGTTCCTCTACATCTACCAGAAGGACGTCTTTGAGCCCGAGCCGATGGGCAAGATCCTGAAGGCCGTGGCGTGGGGCGCGCTGCCCGCGGTTCTCCTCTCCTACCTCTTAGAATCCTACCTCCTCTTCTGGGCCGGACTCTTCAGCGCCCCGCTCGTGGAGGAAGCATGCAAGGGCATATACGTCTTCCGACTCAGGAAGAGCCAGTTCCTGGAAGGGCCGATGGACGGGCTGGTCTACGGCGCTGCGGTTGCGATCGGGTTTGAGATTGTGGAGAACCTGCTCTACAGTTTCTCCACGGAGTTCGGGATCGAGCTTGCCGCGGTGCGGTCGATCGCGGTCGGTCATATCTTATTTACCGGGCTCTTCGGGTTGATGGTGGGCATGGCGAAGATCCAGGGTAAAAAACGTCTGATCGCCTACGGGTATATCAGCGCGGTACTCATGCACTTCTCCTGGAACACGCTGGTGAGCGTGCACTGGGTCTCGTACTTCGTTCTCGTGCCGGTCTTCATACTTATCCTCAAACTGATCGCGGATGTCGCCTGGCGGTATGAGCTGGAAGCGTATCTCTCACCGCGTGAAGAGCTGGAATCACGGGCGCGCCAGACGATCTTCGAACGCGACGGCGCCTCGACACTCACCCTTGCGGACGAGCTCCAGCTCGATCCGCACCGAACTGCGCTCTTCATGAAGGAGATCGGCGCGAGATTCGATCGCGGGAAGAAGAAGTGGTACCTGATTGCGGAGCTGTCAGAAAAGCGGCTGGCACCGGTACAGGAATAACTCGCGCCAGCGGTACCTCGGACCTGGGTGCCGAGCGAGGATGCTACGTTCTTTTTCTGCTTCCGTGAAAGAGAAATATCGGTGGTGTAGTTCTTCGCAACACGCAGCATGAACGCATTCTCATTGCTGAATACGGAACTTCAATCGGTCTTAGGAGCGGCCTTCTCAGTTCCCACGGAGCCGCAGGAGCTGAGCATCCCTCTCATCCTTGAGGGGAGGGATGTGCTCCTCATTGCGCCGACGGGCTCGGGGAAGACGGAAGCTGCAGTCTTACCGCTCCTCCACCGGATACTCGCCTACAAGCGGCAGCAGCAGCGAGCGAAGAAGGGTTTTTACGCACTTTACATCACGCCCTTACGCGCACTGAACCGTGATATGCTCTCGCGCCTGGAGCGCTGGGGCGAGAAGCTCGGGATCAGCATCGAGGTGCGGCACGGCGACACAGGCTCTTATGCGCGCCGGCGGCAGGCGCTCGAGCCGCCCGATGTGCTCATCACGACGCCAGAGACGATCCAGGCGATTATTCCCGGCGCACGGCTGCGTGAGCATTTGAAAGCCGTGCGGCACGTGATCATCGACGAGGTGCACGAATTAGCGAACTCGAAACGCGGCGCGCA
This sequence comes from uncultured Halobacteria archaeon, assembly GCA_964473145.1. Taxonomy (GTDB): domain Archaea; phylum Halobacteriota; class Syntropharchaeia; order Alkanophagales; family Methanospirareceae; genus JACGMN01. Next base: position 5,933 of record CAYYNW010000053.1, on the reverse strand, counting down.
GCTGGCAGTCGCACTGGAACGTATCGAGGAGCTCTCCGGCCAGTTCCAGCGCATCTGCCTCTCCGCCACGGTCGGCAATCCCGAAGCGGTCGCGAAGTACTTCGCCGGGCGCGAGCCGATGGCCGTGGTGAACACGGTTTCCACCAAGGCCTTTGAGCTCGAGGTGCTGAGCCCCAAGCAGACCGAGCAGGATAGGAGGAGCGCATACGGTTCTGGCGTTGATCCTGAGGTGATCGCGCACGTGCGTACCATACGGTCGATTGTGGAAGAGGAGCGAAATCAATCGAGCTTGATCTTTGTGAATACGAGGCGAGCAGCTGAGATGCTCGGGTCGATCATCAACCGTGTCGAGCCCGGGTTGATCGGTGTGCATCACGGCTCGCTCTCCAAGGAGATGCGGATTGAAGCGGAAGAGAGCTTGAAGAGCGGCAAGATCCGCGGGCTGATCTGTACGAGCTCAATGGAGCTCGGGATCGATATCGGCACCATTGATATGGTTATCCAGTACGCGTCACCACGAGAAGTAAAACGGCTGGTGCAGCGTGTGGGGCGCGCCTCGCACTTCGTCCACGCCACCTCACGGGGCACGATCATTGCACTCACGCCGGACGATGTCGCGGAGTCAGTGGTCATTGCACGACGCGCGCAGGCGGGCAAGATAGAGGAGATAGCGTTAAAAGAGGGCTCGCTGGACGTGCTCGCTCACCAGGTCTGTGGCATACTCCTGGATGCAGGCGTACTAACGGTACCGAAGCTCCTTGCACTGGTGAAACGAGCATATCCCTTCCGGAATCTCTCGCTGGACGCGTTGATGCGCGTCATCACCCAGCTGGAGTCCGAAGGGCTGCTGAAACGCGAGGATGAGAAGCTCTGGCGGAGCAAAGGGACGCGAACCTATTACTACGAGTGCCTCTCCATGATCCCTGACGAGCGTAAGGTGGAGGTCTACGATCTCGTGACCGGCAAGCTGATTTGCATGCTGGACGAGCGGTTCGTACTCAATTTCGCGGATACCGGCGCGCTATTCGTCGCGAAGGGCGATACCTGGCGGATCGTGGATACGATCATGGACGAAGAGGACGGGCTGATCAAGCTGAAGGTAGAGCCGGGTGTGCGTCGTGAAGGCGAGATCCCGAACTGGGAAGGCGAGGAGATACCCGTGCCATTTGAGATCGCGCAGGAGGTTGGCGCGTTACGGGCACGCATCGCGACCGCTCTATCGACCGGGCGAGCCCGGTCGGCATTGAACGAGGAGCTCGCGCGCGACTATCAAGTAAAGGCTGAGTGCTTCGAGCCGCTCATTGCACTGATCGAGCAGCAGCTCGCGCAGGCGCAGCCGGTGCCCACGGCACAGACGCTCGTGGTGGAGATCGCGGCGAATGAGCAGGAAGTGGTGATCAACGCGTGCTTCGGGCATCTGGTGAATGAGACGCTTGGCCGGCTGCTGCTCACGCTGCTCGGCGCTCGGCTCGGCACGGATATCTCCATGGAGATCGATCCCTACAGGATCAAGCTGAAATCCACGCGACGGATGAAGCGGGACGCGGTACAGCAGACCCTGGCGGCGATCGAGCCGCAGTACGTGCAGGCGCTGCTCGAGAAGACCGTGAAGCATTCCTTCCTCTTCAAGTGGGAGCTGATGAACGTGGCGAAACGGTTCGGCGCGCTCCGCAAGAACTTTGATCGCAAGGAGGTCGCGGCTGATAAGCTCCTCACCCTGTTCGCGGAGACCCCGATCTATGAAGAGACAGTCCACGATCTCTTCGCCGATAAGCTCGCGGTCGAGCGAACGGCGGAGCTCGTGCAGCAGCTGAAATCCGGTGAGCTCCATGTGCACTTCGCGCCGCACGGGCTGAGCCCCCTGGGTGCCGCGGGCTACACGAGCTGGCGCGACAGCTTAACGACGGAACGGGATGAGAGCCTCATTCTCGACGCGCTCCGGAACAGGATCATGAATGACCGGGTGCTCCTCTTCTGTGTGCACTGCCGGCGCTGGGAAGCGCTTCGACGCGTGAAGTCCGTCATCGAGCTCGGCATACCGGCGCTCATCTGCCCGGTCTGCAATTCGCGCATGATCGCGGCATTGAAGCCGTGGGAGAAGGAGGAGATTCTGCTGGTGAAGCGGGGTGCGAGTAAGCGTGGGCCGGAGCGGGAGCGGGTGAAGCGGGTCTACCGGAACGCGAACCTCGTGCTCTCACATGGCGTTTGCGCGGTCGTTGCACTTGCGGCACGTGGCGTGGGGCCTGAAGCGGCATCGCGGATCATCCGCCGGTATAATCCCGCAATACCGGCGCGGGAAAGTGAAGAGGAGCAGGCGCTCTATCGGAAGATCCTCGATGAAGAACGGAAGTATGCGCGGACAAGACGGTTCTGGGAGTAAGGGGCAGATGCTCGACCAATTCTTCAATCCCGGCAGTATAGCGCTGATCGGAGCGACCCCGAATACGGGGAAGATTGGTCATACCTTCCTCAAGAACCTGCTACGCTTCTCCTCACTGGCGGGAGACGCCGCGCGCGTGAAAAAGCTCTACGCGGTCAATCCGAAGTACGAGGAGATCCTGGGGGTTCCTTGCTATCCCTCGGTCACGCAGATTCCTGATCGCGTGGACCTCGCCATCATCGCGATTCCAGCCGAGAGCGTCCCCGCGGTCCTCGCGGAGTGTGGCAAAGCGGGGATAACCCACGTGGTGGTGATCTCCGCAGGCTTCAAAGAGACGGGCCGCGACGGTGCGATCCTCGAGGCTGAGCTGGTCCGGTTGAGTGCGCAGTACCGCCTCCAGGTCATCGGCCCCAACTGCCTGGGGATCATCAGCGCGCAGGCAGGGTTGAATGCGACCTTTGGCAGAGTGATGCCAGCCCCCGGGAGGATCGCGTTCCTCAGTCAATCAGGCGCCTTCATACTGGCCGTGATTGATTGGGCCGTGCGGGCAGGCGTCGGGTTTAGCAAGGTGGTCTCCCTGGGGAACAAAGCGGTACTGGACGAGAGCGCATTCATTGAGTACCTGGCCGCAGATGATGCGACCGACGTGATTGCACTCTATCTCGAGGATGTGCGGGACGGCCGGAGATTCATGGAGGTGGTACGTGCCGCGACGAGGAGCAAGCCAGTGGTGGTGATGAAGAGCGGCAAGACTGAAGCGGGAGCAAAAGCGGCCTCGAGCCACACAGGAAGCTTAGCAGGCAGCGTCGAGGCGTACCGAACCGCGTTTCAGCAAGCCGGTATGGTCGAGGCTCAGTCCATCGAAGATCTCTTCGATTTCTCGCAGATACTCTCACGAGTTTCCCGCATCACTGGTGGGCTGGCCATCGTCACCAATTCCGGCGGCCCCGGCGTCATGGCTGCCGATGCACTTGAGGAGTTCGGCCTTACGCTCGCCGCGTTGAAGCGCGAAACGGTTCAGCACCTCTGCACGTTAGAACTCGCGAACTTCTACAATCCCGTTGATATTCGGGGTGATGCCGATTCCGAGAAATTCGGCAGGGCACTCGAGATCGTCGCGGCGGATGAAGGTGTGGGCGCGGTCATTGCGATCCTCTCGCCTACCGCGCCGATCGACTTCGAAAAGGCGGGCGAGTATGTGCTCAGCGTGAACGCCAGGAAACCGGTTATTCCCGTATTCATGGGCGGCGATACCGTCGAAGAGACGGCGAACCGGCTGAAGCAGCAGGGTATCACCAATTATTTCGATCCCGTGCGGGCGATACGCGCGTTCTCCGCAGTCCGCGCGTATACTGAAGGCCGTGCGAAGATCCACGCCGCTCCGCCGCGGTTCCACGTTGAAACGGGGGTAAAGGAGCAGTTGCTGGAGCTGCAGGAGCATGCAGATGCGCGAATGGGATCAGGCTCAGGCGGATTCAGGATCCTGGAAGCGTATGGTATCCCTGTCGTGCCCTGCGGCACAGCTGTCACGGCGGACGAAGCACTCGCCATTGCGGATAGGATCGGCTATCCCGTCGCGCTGAAAGTCCTTTCACCTGATATCATGCACAAAACGGACGTGGGTGGTGTGAAGCTCGGCGTGCAGCGAGGAGCGGTCATCGATACCTTCTTTGAGCTGCTGCAGCGGGCTGAGCGCTACACGAGCGCGCGACGGCTCGAAGGCGTGCTTGTGCAGCAGATGGTGGAAGGCGGGCGCGAGGTGATCATCGGTATGAAGCGCGATCCGTGCTTCGGGCCAGTGCTTATGTTCGGGCTCGGCGGGCTCTATGTGGAGATCTTCAAGGATGTCTCCTTCGGGATCGCGCCGCTGAGCGAGCTAGAGGCAGGGGAAATGATAAAAAAGGTAAAAGCGTATAGCATACTGCGAGGCACGCGAGGTGAAGCGATGTCTGACCTGGACTCGCTGGTTGATGTCTTGCTCCGGTTCTCCCAGCTCTGTACCGAGACGCCGGAGCTGCTCGAGGTTGATTTGAACCCCGTTAAAGTCTTTGAGCGCGGTAAGGGATGTACGGTGCTCGACGTGAAGATGGTGGTAGGTGCGAAGGGCAAATGAAGGGCATACTGGTCTCCTCGATCGAGGAGTATTCGGGAAAGAGCGCGTTGATCATCGCGCTCGGGCTGATCCTCCGTGAGCAGGGCTACCACGTGGGGTATTTCAAGCCGTTTGGCATCGGCACTTTACGGATCGCCAATCGGCTGGTGGACGAAGATGCGTATAACACCACGCAGGTATTGGGGACCGGCGATGCGCTCGAGCACGTCTGTCCCGTTATACTCGATCGGCCGTACGTCGAATATGCGCAATCTGCTGATCCGGAAGCGTTGAGACGACGCGTGAAGGACGCGTACTGGCGAGTTGCCGAGGGCAAGGATGTCATGCTCGTGGAAAGCGCGGGCGAGTACAAGTTCGGCAAAGCGCTGGGGCTCTGCGATGTCAGCATTTCCACCCTGCTCGGGATGCCCGTGCTCATGGTCGTGAAATATACGAGTGATTTTGTGCTCGATAAGATCCTCGCCGCGCATGAACTCCTCGGTGATCGGCTCAGGTTCATCATCTTCAATCAGCTCTCGGGCTACAAGACTGCGTACGTCTCTGCTCTTGATGCTCGGTTCTTGAAGCCGAACGGGATGGAGCTGCTCGGCTCGGTACCGTTCAGCCCGCTCCTCGCAGGCTTGTCAGTACGCGAAATTGCGGATGCGCTTAAGGGCGAGTGGCTGATCAAGGGCAGACCTGGCGAGGAGGCGATCATCGAGGAATTACTGATCGGCGCGATGTCTCCGCCCTCAGCTCTGAAGTACCTCCGCCGTGTCCGCCACGCGGCACTGATCACCGGGGGCGATCGCGCGGATTTACAGAACCTCGCGCTGGAGACGGGCACGATCAGCTGCCTCCTGCTGACCGGCAATCTGGAGCCCGCGGGCACGATACTCGGCAAGGCGGAAGAGAAGGGCATTCCGGTTATTCTGGTCAAGGACGACACGCTCACCACCCTGGAGAAGCTGGATGAGATCTTTGGGAAGGCACGGATACGCGGTGCCGCGAAGATCCAGCGGGTCAAGGAGCTGGTAGCAGAGTGCGTGGACGTCGACCGGCTGGTCGTGCATCTAACGGAGCCCCGGTGCCCGTGACGTCCTTTGCAGAAGCCTCGATGATCGCTTCGGCGGGGCTTTATTAAGAACCAGCACCAATAGTAGAAGTGTGCGGGCTAGCCCGGAGGGTTAGGCGTCCTCTGTCACTCGAAATCGCCGATATGCGAGGGGCGAAGCCTGAGGAAGGCTCCCGAGCGGTCAACTTCAGCTCAAGGTTAGACGAAGAAGCACCGCCCTGCGGGGTTGACGGTGGTCTGGTGTCAGGCTGGAGGGCCCGGCGCCTTACCTTTGCCATGGAGACTGGTTTAGGCCCGGAAGGGAGCGGACTCACTGTGGACGTTGGCGCTCGGAGGATCGTGGTGTGGAGAACGACCTTGAGGGCCTGATTGGCGGCGAAGGGGTC
>CAYYNW010000052.1:4117-10016 GCA_964473145.1 uncultured Halobacteria archaeon | reverse complement strand
TTGCTATCGTAGGTCTTCGAGATCGTATCCTTCGCGCCGAACCACAGGTCCACCTTCTGGTCCAGCGCGTAGGCGAAGCAGGCCTCGGCAAAGCTTTTGATGGACGCGTCGAGGTTGTGGATGCCCTGGACGATGCCCGGAGCTTTGAACTTCTGGATCGTGTGCCGCACCTCATCGCCCTTGTCACTCGTGAAGACGAGCTCAGCCTTACCCGGCCCGGCCACGCGATACTCCACGTTCTTGTACACATCACCATAGGCGTGCCTGCCCACGATGATCGGCTTCGTCCAGTTCCGGACCGCCGGTGTGATGTTCCTGACCAGTATCGGCTTCCGGAAGACCGTGCCGTCCAGTATCTCGCGAATGGTGCCGTTGGGGCTCTTCCACTCCTGCTTTAACTTGTACTCCTTGACCCGCGCCGTATTGGGCGTGATCGTGGCACATTTGACGCCCACGGTATGCCGCTTGATCGCCTCCGCGGCCTCAATGGTTATCCGGTCCTCAGTCTCATCCCGTTTCGCCAGCGCGAGGTCGTAATACTCGGTCTTGAGCTCAATAAAGGGCAGGAGCAGCTGCTCCTTCACCATGCCCCAGATCACCCGCGCCATCTCATCACCGTCAATCTCCACCAACGGAGCCTTCATATGGATTTTTGTAGGCATCTCTCGTTCGCTCCTCTCCTTCTAATTCAGTCCTTTCGGTATTTGAGCACCTCATCCTCTTCCGGGAGCATATACAGCACGTCGTCCCACGGGTGCCGGTAGAGCCGTGCCTGGAGCCGTTTCTGGTCCAGGAAGTGCCCGATCATCCCGATCGTACGGCCGAGCACGAAGATGCCGTTGAGCGTGCCGATGTTGATGATCTCATCGATCTCCTCCTCGGAATAGATCCCGGTGGAGCGCAGAATATCGACGAAGACGATGCCGACGCAGCCATCGACGTTCAAGATGAGGTTGTTCCGCTTGGCGGTCGTGATCTGCTCGATCTCGAGGGCGTAGTCCAGCAGCTCGTGCTTCGGCAGATTCGCAAATGCCCAATCCTCGAGGAGCTTTACCCGCATGTCCGGGTTCTGTACGCTCTTCACCCGGTGCCCGATGCCCGGGATGTTGATGTTCTTCGCCTTCATCTCGTCCACGAACTGCCGTGGCGTCAGCCCGCGCTCCAGCGCGTCCTTGAAGTACCGGGCTGCATCGTCGATCGCACCACCGAATCGAGGGCCGATGGTCAGCACACCCGAGGCGACCGCAGCGGTCAGATCCTTGCCTGCGCTCGCGGTCACGATCGCGTTATGCGCTGCAGCGACGCAGGGGCCGTGATCCGCCGTCACTTTGAGTGCGAGTTCCAGGAATTCCGTCACGTACCTCGGCAGCCGCTTCTTGAACCAGAGCAGTGAGATCACGTCACCGATGCTATAGCCCTCTCTGATTATCTTGCTGATCGTAAGACCTGCGAACAGGAGTTCTTCGCCACGGTCGTCCGAGATAGTGCAGATGATGTTGGTGGGTCGTCGCATGGTCGTGGGATTATAATCAACCGGTACTGCCCGCGGCTCTACCTCGGGCTGCTCCTCGATCACGCCTGTGCGCTTGAGATCCTCGTAGACGGTGTGGATGAGCTCTCCGAAATCGTCGTACGAGGTGGGGACGTACGCGCCCGCGGCCTTGAGCGCCGCATTCTTCGCATCCGCCGTTTCAGCCTCGCCGCGCGCCATCGCGCCGGCATGACCGAACTGCACCTCAGTGGGGAAGACTTTCGTTGAGGTGCCAGTCACCCAGGCGACCAATGGTTTCGTTATTCTCTTCCCCTTCAGAGCAGCAGCTATCTCGTATTCGTCCTTGCCCCCCACTTCGCCGAGCACGACCATCATTTTGATCTTCGGATTCGCCTCGTAGCGGAGCAGGTGCTCGACGATGGTCGAGCCGGGATACGCGTCACCGCCGATCGCGATCCCCTCGTGCACACCATCGGAATTGAGCGCGATCATATTCGCCATCTCGTTGAGCATGCCGCCCGATTTGGAGACGAACCCGACGCTGCCTGACCGGTAGAGCTTGGACATAATGAGGTTCGAGATCGCGCCACCGGCATTGCCGATCTTGAACGAGCCGGGCACGAAGCCGCCCACAGTTGCCGGGCCGATGATCCACTTCTTCTCGCGCTTCGCCAGCGCGATGAGCTCTCTCGCCTGCCGCTCGGGCACGCCCTCCGCAATGATGACGAGCGTCTTGATGCCCGGATAGCTGAGTGCCTCGAGCGAGACGCTGTACGCGGACCGGAATGAGGCGAAATTGATGACCACATCCGCATGGGGATGTTGCTCCACCGCGGTGGTCAAACTGTTGTAGACCAGGATGAGGATCTCCTGGCCGCCGAAGAAGACCTTCATGAGCTCCTTCTTACCCCCGCTCGGATTGACGACGGCCGCGACCGAGGGCTTCTTCCGGCCAACGAGGTAGTCAAAATCAAGCATCCGCTGCACTGCCGCCTGCTGGTTGCCAAAGATGATCGCCGTCGTTTCCTTATCAAAGAGCACGTAATCTGGCTTAGTCATTTCAGGATCCCCCCTTCAGATTATCGAGCGCGATACTCACCACTTTGGTCATGTGCAGCTCGGGACCATGGACCTCCATCTCCAGGCCCAAACGCTTGCCGGCCTCACGAATCTTCGCCAGACCAGCCTCGTAGTTCGGGCCACCGCGGCGGACGTAGATCTTAATGCCTTGCTCCTTGAGCTTCGCGGCATAGTCCCGGAGCGCCATGATGATCCCGTCGAAGGTCTTGGCCACATCGGTATAGTTCGCGATCCCGCCGCCAATAATGAGGACCTTGCCACTCTCCGTCTTTTCCCGGGTCATCAGATCGAGGAGCGTCTTCGCATACTCGTAGGTCTCCGCGGTGCTTGGATCGCCGCTGTACTCGCCATAGTTCGCCAGCTCGGTGCCGAAGCCGAGATCGACAACTGTGTCTGCATAGATCACACTCGCACCGCCGCCGGCAACCATGGTCCATATCCGCCCATGTGGATTAAGGATCGTAAGCTTCAGTGAAGACCCGCTCTTCTCATCGAGTCCCTTGATGTACTGCTCCTCACGGGTCAGCTGGCGCCCGAAGGGAGCCGGGAACTCGACCCCAGCCCACTCATCGAGGCAGAGGAACTGGGCTGTATCATCCAGGCGGGCCACGGTGTCCACCGGCAGGAACTCACCATACGAGAATGTAAAGGGGTTGAACTCCAGGAAGCCGAACTGCAGCTCGCGATAAAAACGGAAGAGCGCGAGAATGAGGTTGCGCAGTGCACGCCGCTCCTGCTCACTCACGCGGCTCAGAATCGGACCGAGCTCTACCTCCTCCAGCTTCGCATCAGCAGGAACCGGAATCGTGGTTACCTTATCCCAGTTGGCTTCAATATCAATACCTCCGTCCGTGGAGAAGTGGATATAATCGCCCCCGCGATAGCCCGCGAAGGCGAGGTAGTATTCTGTATCGAGCTCGATAAAGGGCTGGACGAGGAAGTGCGTCAGCTTACCGCTGCTTTTGCCGACCGTGACCGTGGTGTTCATTCGTTCCGCAATCCAGTCCCGCACCTGCTCATAGCGGGCCTTCACCAGCACGAGCCCGTGCTTCCCTCGTTTCCCGAAGAGCTGGTCCGGCTTGACCGTCAGCAGCTCGGTCTTCAGCCACGGCTGCTCAGCCGCGAGGTCTTCTAGGCTCCGCCTTGGCGTCACTAACGCCACGCGCCCCTTATACGTCACTGTTCCGGTCGAGACTCGCGCTAGATTCGTTGCCAGCATTCGTTTGGCATCATACTCGCGGATGCCGCGTTGTGCCATGCTTCTTCCTCCTCTGCTAGTGCTTTCCTAGGTTCAGCTTTACCCAGGGCAGTTTACCCCCGGTCTTCAAGATCTCCGCATCGAGTGGCGAGAGGGTGTGGGTCAACTCGAACTCATCACCTTTGACCACGTTCCTGAGTCGTACTGCACCCTGCAGGTCACCTATAGCTACCTCCAGCCGGTCACCTCGGGCGATGGCGTCATAGGCCACGGGGTTCGTGAAGGTTAGCGGCACGATGCCGAAGTTGATCAAGTTCGCTAAATGGATCCGGGCGAAGGACTTCACGATCACCGCTTTTATACCAAGATATTTCGGGGCCAGCGCGGCGTGCTCACGGCTCGAGCCCTGGCCGTAGTTCTCACCGCCCAGGATGAACCCGCCACCCTGCTTTAACGCGCGTGCGGGGAACTCAGGGTCAACCGCCTCGAAGACGTACTTCGAGATCGCCGGGATATTGCTCCGCAGGGGCAGGACCTTCGCACCGGCGGGCATGATGTGATCGGTGGAGATGTTGTCGCCCACCTTGATCAGCACCTCGCCGGTAAGCGTATCGGGCAGCGGCGGGAAAGCCGGCAGTGGCTTGATGTTCGGGCCCCTGATGATCTCCACGCGCGCGGCCTCGGCCGCCGGAAGCGGTGGAATGAAGAGGTTATCATTGATGATGAAGCGATCCGGCATCGTGATCGTAGGATATGCGCCAAGATCACGGGGATCGGTGAGCACGCCCGTGATTGCTGTAGCGGCAGCTACCTCGGGACTGACCAGGAAGACTTGTGCGTCCTTGGTGCCGCTCCGGCCTTCGAAGTTACGGTTGAAGGTTCGTATAGAAGTGCCGTGCGAGGGCGGTGCGCCGCCCATGCCGATACACGGTCCACAGGTGTTCTCCAGTATCCGTGCGCCTGCGGCGACGAGGTGCCGCAGCTCGCCGCTCTCCACGAGATGCTCAACCACCTGTCGCGAGCCGGGATTGATCGTGAGATGCAGGTTATCCGCAACGGTATGGCCCTTCAACGCATTCGCCACGATCTTCAGATCACGAAGCGACGAATTGGTACAGGAGCCGATCGCGACCTGCTGCACTTCCATTCCCGCGAGTTCTCGCACCGGCTTGACGTTCCCTGGACTGTGCGGCAGTGCGGCGAGTGGCTCGAGCTCGTTGAGGTCAAGCTCCATGAGTTCATCGTACTCAGCATTCGCAGCGGCTACCAGCGGAATCCACTGGTCCCCGCGCCCCTCCGCCACCATGAACGCCTTAGTGACCTCGTCACTGGGGAAGAGGCTCGTCGTCGCGCCCGTCTCCGTGCCCATATTCGTGATGGTCGCGCGCTCCGGTACGCTCAGCGTCTTCACGCCGGGGCCAAAGTACTCCAGCACCTTGCCCACACCACCATTCACGTCGAGCCGGCGCAGCACCTCAAGGATTACATCCTTGGCAGAGACCCACGCAGAGAGCCTCCCCGTAAGTCGTACGCCCATGATCTTCGGATACTTTAGCCGGTACGACAGACCAGCCATCGCCACGGCGACATCCAGCCCTCCCGCGCCGATCCCGAATGAGCCGATACCCCCTGCGGTCGGCGTATGGCTGTCCGACCCGATCAAGGTCTTCCCGGGGCGGGCAAAGCGTTCAAGATGGAGCTGGTGACAGATACCATTCCCTGGCCGGGAGAAATAGATCCCGTAGCGCTTGGCCACCGATTGGAGGTACTGGTGGTCATCGGGGTTCATGTAATCGGTCTGCAGCGTGTTATGATCAATGTAACTCACGCTCAGCTCAGTCCTCACCCGTGGTATCCCAATGGCCTCGAACTGCTGGTAGGCCATGGTGCCCGTAGCGTCCTGGGTTAGCGTCTGATCCATCTTCAGCGCGATCTCCTTGCCAGGAGCCAGCTCACCCTCTACCAAATGTGCTTTTACTATACGTTCCGTAACTGTGCCTGTCATAGTAACCCACTACTATTACACGGCATCCCTATATCTAAGTTTCGATAGCCGTCGCTGGCCACGCCTGCCCGTGCCCTAATCCGCTCCGATCAGCTGTTCATCGTGAAACTTCCCACCCACGACT
>CAYYNW010000052.1:0-4017 GCA_964473145.1 uncultured Halobacteria archaeon | reverse complement strand
TTCAGGGGCTGAGGCGCCATAAGCACCAATCAGGGCTGCACGGTCATAATCCGGCGCGCACAATCAGGATAGTGGGCAATGAACTTCATCTCGTCCTCCGTCACCGGCTTCTGGGTATGGACGTTCGCATAGCGGACGAGCTCCAGAATCTCGCGCGCCTCGCCCTCATCGTGGAATTTGAGCATGCATTTGCCGGCCGTGGTCTTGAAGCCTTTGATGCCCGAGTATTCGCCCGTCGTGATCATTCTCCCGGTCTCGACCTGTTCGATGTGCCCCCTGCCCACCTCGGTGAAGTCATACAGCTCATAGTTCCTGCTGTCCTTCAGGGCACCGTCCGCGTGAATGCCGGACTCATGGGCAAAGGCATTGTCACCTACCGCCGGCTGGTTCACCGGAATCGGCACTCTGAAGGAGAGCGAGGCGTATTTGCAGATCTTCCACGCGAGACCAAGATCCAGGTTCGGATCCAGGTGGTACTTCTGCTCAAACCCGCTGGACTTGCGGATCGCAAGGATGGTGGAGACAAGGTCAGCATTGCCCGCGCGCTCGCCCATGCCGTTCACGGTCGTGGTGATGTACGTGTCCACGCCGGCATCGATCGCGCCTTTCGCACCCGCCACGGAGCAGGCAACGGCCATGCCCAGGTCATTATGGCAGTGGATCTCGATCGGAATGCGTATCGCCGCGGCGAGCGCCTTTACACGCTCGTAGATGGTGAAGGGATCATCGTAGCCCAGCGTGTCACAGTATCGTACCCGTTCAGCACCGCACTCCTTCGCGGCTGTTGCGAATTCGATCAGCCGATCAAGCTCGGTCCGTGACGCATCCTCAGCATTGACCCCGATGGTCACGGCTCCGTGCTCCCGGGCGGCCATCACCGCCTCCACCATCATCGCAATGATCTCCTCCCACTGGTACTTCCCCAGGAATTTGCCCTCGATCATCTGTCGTGAGGTGGAGATGCTCAAATTCAGGTGTTTCAGCTTCGGGACGAGCTGGAACGCCTCAGCCACATCTGATTTCAGCGCCCGCAACCAGCCGCTCAGCTTGATACGCTTCAGCGCGCCGATCTCCGCCAACTCCAGATTCGCATTCAGGTAATTCGTCTCGTGCCGGGTGCCCGGGAATCCAAACTCGCTCTGGTAAACCCCCATCTCGTCCAGATAGAAGTTCATCATGGTCTTCTCCAGCTTCGCTAACCCCAACCGTGAGGTCTGCACGCCGTCTCGATTTGTCACATCGAGGATATAGATCGTATGCTCTGCCATCTGCGCTACACCCTCTTCCTTATGCTTGCCATCACGCTACGTATGACCGAAGGGGATAAAAATCTTGACAGCGCCCTCGCTTCACCTATTAATGTACCGCCGGTCAACCTAAGAACAGCCGCAACGGCCGTGCGTTTGAATGCGCAGCTAGTCGTAATGAGGGCTGGTGGGTGAGATGGAGCACGAGGGGTTTCTGCTTGATGTGGATTACATCACCGAGCAAGATGAGACCGGGCTGGAGCAGCCGGTGATCAGGCTCTGGTGCAAGAGCAGAACGGGCGAGGACTTTATTGTGCTGGATAAATCCTTCGAGCCCTATTTTTACGCATTCCCCCCTCGCTATTCGCCCCTGTATGGGCGTGCGGTCGATCTGGCTGAAGAGAAGCGGTCGATCGAGGAGCTGGCCATTCCTCACCAGGATAAGACGCTGCGCGTGAAGCGCGTTGAATATTGTGAGCGGAAGATTCTGGGGGTGCAGCAACGCGGCTTGAAGATCTTCACCTTCCAGCCGCGCGACGTCCCGGTGCTTCGAGAAGAAGTGCGAGATCTCGGCCTCACCGTCCTGGAGGCAGATATCCTCTTTGCGATACGCTATATGATCGACCACCAGCTCCGGCCCTTCGCCGGTGTCTACGTGGACGGTGAGGAAATCACGGGCGATTCTGAGTATCCACCAGGGGGGAAGGTGCTGCTCGCCTCGCGGGTCACGTATAACGAGCTCAGCAGGGTCGAGCTGCCCGAGCTGAAAGTCCTCGCCTTCGATAGTGAAATGGCCGTTGCCAGGGGCCAGGGCATGCCCTCGCCGCAACGAGATCCCATTATTATCCTCTCCATCGCCGTTCTGGAGGGTGATCGCATCAGGTCGAAGCTGTTGGTGCTGAACGACGAGGAATACCGGGCGAAAAACGACGCACGGCTCATCCGCGAGTTTCTGAGCTGTATCGAGCAGTACCAGCCGGATATCATCGTGGGCTACAATTCTGACAGCTTCGATTGGCCATATATCCGTGAGCGGGCGAGGATCCATGGCATTCGCGTGACGCTCGGCGCCGACGGCAGCACGGCCCAGTTCGAGCGTGGCGGTGCATTGCCGGGTCTGAATATCGCCGGTCGGTTGAATGTTGACCTCTTTAAGCTCGCAAAACGCGATCTGGGGAGCGTGAAGGTAAAGACCCTGGAGAACGTCGCGGAGTTCCTTGGCGTGATGCGGAAAGACGAGCGGGTGGACTTATTACCCCGCGAGATCACTGAATGCTGGCTCAATCCCGCGAACCGGGCGCGGCTCTTTGAGTACGCGGTAGCAGACGTGGTGAGCACGCTGGGCATCGCGCAGCAAATGCTGCCGCTCCAGATCGAGCTGGCGAAGATGGTGGGCTATCCGCTCGATGAGCTGGCCACTATGGGCCGCGGGCGTCAGGTCGAGGCATTTTTAATGGCCGAGGCGAACAAACGGGGTGAGCTGGTGCCCCCGAAGGGTGGTACGGAGAAGACTTTTGAGGGCGCATTCGTGCTCCCGCCGGAGAAAGGCTTGCATGAGGATGTGATCGCGCTCGATTTCTCCTCCATGTATCCGACGATCATGATCTCGTTCAACATCTCGCCGGACACCTACGTCGAGTCGCCGGGCCCCGGCGATGAGGTGAATCGTGCGCCGGAGGTCGGGCATGCCTTCCGCAAGGTGCCGGACGGGTTCTTCAAGAGCATTATGAGCGAGCTGATCACGCGCAGACGTGCGATGAAGAGCGCGATGAAGCGCTATGAGAAGACGAGCACCGAATACCGGTTGCTTGATCTTCAGCAGCAGAGTATCAAGATCCTCACGAACAGCTTCTATGGCTATACCGGCTGGAGTGCCGCGAAATTTTACAAACGCGAATGCGCGGAAGCGACCACGGCCTGGGGCAGGCATTTCATCAAACAAGCGATCAAGCTGGCTGCGGAGCTCGGCTTCACGGTGATCTACAGTGATACCGACAGCATCTTCGCGAAACTCGCCGACCACCCCCGCAGGGAGACGGCACCAGCTACAGCGCGGGCCGCAGTGACGCTGCAGAAGGCGAAGGAGGTTGCAGAGCGGATATCTCAGGAACTCCCGCTCGAGCTCGAGATCCAGGATTACTTCAAAACGATCTTCTTCACCGGCAAGAAGAAGCGCTATGCCGCTCTGACTGATAAAGGGGAGATCGTAGTCCGCGGCCTGGAGGTCAGGCGCGGTGACTGGTGCGAGCTGGCCAAGGAGGTGCAGACCGAGGTGATTCGCCTCATCCTGAAGGAGAAGGATCACGAAAAGGCGGTTCGATACGTGAAGGGCGTTATTCAGCGCCTCAAAGAGGGGGAGATACCCCTGGAGCAGCTGATCATCCATAAGACGCTCACCCGGAAGCTCGGGGGCTACGAGACGAAGCAAGCTCACGCGGTCGCTGCCGAACGAGCCCTCGTGTCGCCGGCCCATATCACGTATGAAGTGGGCTCGAAGATACCCTATGTGATCGTGAAGGGGCCGGGCAAGACGAGCGATCGTGCATTCCCCGTTGATATCCTCGAGCGGAGCGAAGGGAATGAGCTCTACGCTGCAGGGGGGAAGAAACACCTGCTGGATCTCGAGTACTATGTCCAGCATCAGATCATCCCGGTTGCGCACCGCGTGCTGCAGCTCTTCGGCTACGAGCTCTCGTCGTTCGATGACCGCGAGCAGCGGAAGCTCGACGGCTACGTAAAGACCGAAGAGGGCAAGCACGAGCGCGAGCAG
>CAYYNW010000051.1:0-10541 GCA_964473145.1 uncultured Halobacteria archaeon | reverse complement strand
TAATCAGGAAAGCCACGGCATTCAGCCTTCATAGCACATCAGCTGAACGTAATGACCCAAAGAAGTCAAGATAAAAGTCAGCATATCCGCGGCACGGGATCGCCGATCGGCGTCTCCACAATCCTTCGGCCGCCGACCCGCGTCTTCATCACCACGCCGTGCAGCTCGCTCGTCGCCTTCCCGATGATCGCCGCGTCCTTCCCCGCCTTCGTCTGTTTCAGTGCCGCAAGCACCTCGTCCGCCTTCTCCTGCACCACACCCATCACCATCTTGCCCTCGTTACCGATCTCCAGCGGGTCGATACCCAGCAGCTCACAGGCGCTCCGCACGGATTCACGGATCGGGATCCGCTCCTCCTCGAGCAGGATGCCGACGTGCGATTTCGCACTGAACTCGTTCAGGGTGTTCGCGAGCCCGCCTCGTGTCGGGTCTTTCATCGCCACAATCCCGCCGACCGCCAGGATCGTCTGAATCGGCTTGTTCAAGGGCGCTATATCCGATTGCAACGCGGTATCAAACTCGAACCCTTCGCGGAAGGAGAGCAGGGCAACCCCGTGGTCGCCGACGTAGCCGGAGACGATGAGTGTATCGCCGTCCCGGAGATTGGAGTCAAGTAACCAGTTGCTGGTGATCGGCCGATACTTCCGCACCTCCGCCAGGTTACGGTCCAGTGCCGCGGTTCGCTTCCCGATCGCCGAGGTGTTCACGATCATCTTCTCCACCGCGCCCCGTTCCACCACCTTCGTATCGCCCGTGACCACCGCGACCCCGGCCTCGTCGCACGTCCGCCGCATGCTCGCCAGGATCCGCTCGAACTCAGCCACCGGAAAGCCCTCCTCGATCACAAAGGCCGCGGATAAGCAGAGCGGCTGGGCGCCCATCACCGCGATATCATTCACCGTGCCCGCAATGGCCAGTGAGCCGATATCGCCTCCGGGGAAGAAGAGTGGTTTCACCGTGTGGGAGTCAGTGGTGAAGACGATCTGCTCAACGACCGCGGCGTCGTCCAGCGCCGCCAGCGGTACCTCGATCGCCGCGTTCGAGCCGTTATCATTCTGTTCGGAGGAGAAGTAGCGGAGCACGAGTTTGAGCAACTCGTGCATCCCTTCACCGCCCGCACCATGTTCCAGTTTGATGTTCCCCGTGACCACCATGCTCGCTTCGCTTTTCAAGTTCCTTTTATACCGTAGGTCATGAAGTAGATTAAGCGGTGCGACCGCAGAAGAGGCGTCGATGAGGTCCTATGGCCGCAAAGAAGGAGCTCATCTTCGTTACCAGCAATGCGCACAAGGTGCAGGAGATCCGAGCGTTAGCCGCGCAACAGGGGGCTGCGCTGGCCATCGAGCATCTCGAGTACGAATATCCCGAGTTGCAGCTCGAGACAATTGAAGCAGTCGCCGAGGCAAGTGCGAAGTATCTCAGGGAGCGGATAACGATCTCGCGCCCGTTCTTCCTCGAGGATTCGGGACTCCTGATACCCGCCTTGCAGGGCTTCCCTGGCCCTTTCTCCGCCTTCGTCTTCAAGACAATTGGGAATGCTGGTATCCTGCGATTGATGACTGATCTGCGGGGCGAGGAACGGCGCGCTACCTTCAAGACGGTCGTCGCGTTCTGTGCCGTGCGCCAGCGTGAGCCGATCCTCTTCATCGGGACCGTGGAAGGACGCATCGCCACGGAGATCCGCGGCCATGGCGGGTTTGGGTACGACCCGATCTTTGAGGTCGAGGGCAGGACCTTCGGCGAGATGAGCACCGCAGAGAAGAACGCGATCTCGCATCGGGGCAGAGCGTTCCAGCAGTTGGTGGCGTACCTCTCGTGAGTATTGACCTTCACGGGAACTGAGCGTATGGCACAATAATTTCATAAGGCTTAAATAGCACGTCGGCACTCTTGGTAACTGATGCGATGACGAGTTCTACCATGCGGATACGCTCCGCTACTATCCCTACGGAGCATGAGAAAACCGCCGCCGTTGGGCCAAATTCGCTGCTCAAAGCGCTCCTCATCAATTCCGTCTTCCACTCCTTTGCCACCTTCCTCCCCCACGATCGAAAAGTGTTTGACCGCTTTGAGGAGCTTGCGGATAAAGCCGTGGTTGCCGCACAGCTGCTGGCATATCTTACCGCGGAAGAGCAAACCCCAAACTCCTTCGCGCTCAATCCGGATGATCGCAGCATGCATCTCATGCAGGTCAGAGATCGACTCAAAGCGGTCGAAAGTGAAGGTGATTCGATCGTCCATGAAGTCCTTCAGGGCTTGTTTTACGACCATACGCGCGTCACGGAGGAGAAAGGCGATATCCGCTACTTCCTCCATAACCTCGATGATGTCATCGATGGTGTGGAGAAGGCAGTGGCACGGTTGGCCTTTACCCTGCAACGGAGCATACCCGAGCCCGTCGTCGAATTTGCGCCCATTATTCTCGAGACGGCGCAGGAGATCAGCCGAGCGGTTGCCTGTTTACGCGATATACGCCGTAATGAGACAACAATCGAAACCTGCTGCATCCGGATCAACGAATTGGAGAACAAAGCCGATAGGGTAAATCGGCGATGGTTGAAGGAGCTGATGACTACGCCCGTTGAAGATCCTAATGAGATCCTCGCACGGCTCCTGATCAAGGAGATCGTGGATATTCTGGAGGATACCATGGATAATTGCGAGGATGTGGCGAACATTCTGGAGACCTTTCGATTGAAGGGCGGCATTTGATGGTCTCGGCAGTTGCCTATGTGGTGAGCATCATCATCCTTGCACTGATCTATAACTTCCTGAATGGCGCGAACGACAGCGCGAACGCGGTTGCCACGGTCATTGCGACCAGGGCATTAACCCCGCTTAAGGCCTTGGCGCTATCGAGTGTCTTCAACCTCATCGGCGCCTTCGCCTTCACCGAAGTCGCCAGGACCATTGGAAAAGGGATCGTGTCGACCACCGAGTTGGCGACCGAGCTCCTTTTCCTCGTCCTCATTGGCGGCTTAGTAGGGGCGATCCTCTGGACTTATCTCTGCACCGCGGCCGGCATTCCCATCAGCGTCACGCACTCCTTGGTCGGCTCGATCATGGGTGCCGGCCTCGTAGCTGGCGGGCCGGGCGTGGTCGAATGGAGGAGCCTGAGTACAAAGGTCTTCCTGCCCATTGCACTCGGCCCTTTCGTCGGCTTTCTCTGTGGCGCGCTCATCTTCGCGCTCATCAGCTGGGTGCTCTTTATCTATTACAAGGCTACTTCAGCACCCCGGACCGACCGCTTCTTCAGGACACTCCAGCCCCTCTCCGCCTCCTTCATGTCCTTCAGTCACGGGATGAACGATACGCAGAACGCGATGGGCGTTATTACCATAGCCCTCATCACCGGTGGGTTCATCGCCACCCCGGTGGGCGAGCAATTCCCCGTGCCCTGGTGGGTAAGGATCCTCTGCGGCGTGGTCATGGCGCTCGGCACGTTCACCATGGGCTCACAGGTGATCCGCACGATGGGCATGCGCTTGACGAAGCTGGGGCCGCAGCACGGCTTCTCCGCGGAAGCGGGCGCGGGCCTCTCGCTCGTCGCCCTGAGTTTGGCGGGCATGCCGGTGAGCACGACGCACATCATGGGCTCAGCCGTGATCGGCGGGACCTTCTTCCAGAGCTTGCAGCGTATCCGCTGGCCGGAGGTGATGCGAATGCTCACCGCGTGGGCGATCACCATCCCCCTCTCGGCCGCCATTGGCGGGGCCGCGTTCTGGCTCCTGAGGCTCTGGTGGTAATCGTGCGAGCACTTTGGACCATAAATTAGCATCACCTATGAGATAGTTGCACTTCTCCCTAGGGATGTGGGTATTTATATAGTTGAGGCCGTTTTTATATATGGCGATCTAGAGATGGAAGACGCGAAAGCGAGAAGCAAGGTGAAAGCATACGTGGCAGGAGCGCTCCTCCTGCTGGCTCTGGGAACGATCGTCAGCGTGGTGCCGGCCGCGTGGGCGGAGACGCCTACAGGGCTCTCCGGGTCGTTGACCATCGCCGGCTCGACGACCGTGCTGCCGATCAACCAGGAGTGCGCGCGGCTGCTCATGGCTGTGAACCCCGACCTCCGCATCTCCGTATCTGGCGGCGGCTCGGGCCACGGCGTCAAGGCGGCCGGCACAGGTGAGATCGATATCGGCGCGGTATCACGAGACGTGAAGCCCTCAGAGCTGGGGCAGTATCCGGACCTTAAGCCCGTGGCGATCGGCATGGATAGCGTCGCGATCGTGGTGCACCCCAGTAATCCGATCAGTGGCCTGACACTGGAGCAAGCGGCGAAGATCTTTAGCGGCGAGATCACCAACTGGAAGGACATCGGCGGCGCCGATGCCGCGATACGGGTGATCACGCGCGAAGAAGGATCAGGCACCCGCGAGACGTTCGAGACCTACGTGATGACGCCCCAGAAGAAGGAGATCGCGGCGAAGGCGTTTGTCAAGGCATCCAACGGCGAAGTGCGCGCGACGGTGAGCAGCGATGCCTCGAGCATCGGGTATCTTTCACTCGGGTACGTGGACGCGACGATGAAGGCACTCAGTGTGGGCGGTGTCGAGGCGACGGTGCAGAATGTGGTCGCGGGGACGTATCCCATTTCGAGGAACCTCTACTTGCTAACGAAAGGCGAACCGAGCACCCTGGAAGCGGCGTTCATCAACTTCGTTCTGAGCAGCGAGGGGCAAAAGGTCGTCGAGGAGATGGGCTACATCAAGATCGTTGCACTACCAGCTACGCCACCTGCCACGCCTACCCCGGTCACAACACCAACACACACGCCACTATCGACCCCAACGCCACAAGCGCCCGGCTTTGGGGCGGTAACCGCACTTGGAGGACTACTAGCCGTCTCGTATCTCGCTGTATGGAGCAGGAAGAGGAACTAAGAAGAAAGCAAAAGACCAACAGTACAACTAAGAGCTGCGGGGTACTTTTTTTCCCCCTCATTTTCGTTTCTCTGGTCAAACAGGAGTGGTAGAGTAGAGAGATAAGATGAGAATCGCGTATATCTCCGACATCCATACTGCGGAGGCCCATTTCCTGCCCGTATCGGCTGAGCACGTGGTCGAGACGCTCAACGAGCTCGAACCTGAGCTACTGATCGTCACCGGCGATTCGAGCGGCGGCCAGGAGCTACTTGTGGAGACGCGGAGGAGCAAGCGGTGAAATGAACGCCTTCGAGCATCTTCGCAAAGGCGGGTTGCTGGAGCGAATCGCCGAACGGCTCCTCTTCGTCTGCGCGCTCTCCTCTACGCTCATTGTCCTCTTCATTATCGCGTTCATTGTGAAGGAGGGCTTGCCGGCACTCGCCCTGGGTCGCGAGTTCCTCTTCGGCATGACCTGGCGGCCCTCGCGCGAGCAATTCGGGATCTTACCCGTCGTGATCAGCAGCTTCATTGTGGGGCTCGGCGCACTCGGCCTCGCCGCGGCCATCGGCATACCGGCCGCGATCTACCTGGCCGAATTCGCGCCCAACTGGCTGCGCAGTATTATCAAACCGAGTGTGGAGATGCTCGTCGGGATACCCTCGATCGTGCTCGGCCTCTTCGGCCTGATGGTGCTTGTGGTCTTTATTAGAGACAATATCGGTGGTTACGGCGAGTGTATCCTCGCAGGTTGGATCATCCTCGCCATCATGACCCTGCCCCACGTCATCAGCATCTCTGAAGATTCGATTCGCGCGGTCCCGTGCGCCTATAAGGAAGCTTCGCTCGGGCTCGGCGCGACGCAGCTGCAGACGATCAGGAAGGTGATCTTGCCGAACGCGCGCTCGGGCATCCTGGCTGCGCTCGTCCTCGGCATGGGTAACGCGATCGGCGAGACCATGGCGGTCCTGATGGTCATCGGCAACCCGAACATTCCCTGGATACCCACCAGCGTGCTGGAGCCGGTACGCGTGCTCACGTCCACGATTGTGCTCGAGATCTCCTATGCGGTCTGGGGCTCCATGCATCAGCATGCGCTCTTCGCCCTCGGTGTTGTCCTCTTCATTATCGTCGCGATACTCAATGCGATCACCACCACGGTGGTCCGCAAGGGAATACGGAGGTGCTCCTGACTGAGATGGCGCTAAAAGAGCGGCTTGTTACCGCGAGTCTGTGCTTCACCGCGCTCGTATCACTCCTCTTCCTCTTCGTCGTGGTTGCATACATCGTAGCCAATGGGATTGGGGCCATCAGCCTGGATTTCTTGCTCGAATCTCCTTATCGATTCGAACAGGGCGGGATATTCCCCCAGATCATCGGCTCGCTCTGCCTGGTTCTCATCTGCTTGCTCGTCGCAGTCCCGTTAGGGGTCGCCTCCGCGATCTATCTCGCGGAATACGCGCCCGATACTCTCATCACCCGCAGCGTCCGGTTCTTCGTGGAATGCTTAGCCGGGATCCCTTCGATTGTGAAGGGCTTGTTCGGGCTCGTATTCCTCGTCTATTATCTCCACCTCGGCATCTCCATGCTCGCCGGCGGACTGACGCTCGGGTTCATGATCCTCCCGTGGACCGTACGAGCGAGTGAGGAGGCGATTAAAGCGGTTCCACAGTCCTACCGTGAGGCATCGCTCGCGTTGGGTGCGACAAAGCTGCAGACGATACGAACCGTGGTGCTGAAGAGCGCTTATCCCGGCATCATCACGGGGATATTGCTCGGCATGGGGAAGGCGATCGGTGAGACGGCGGTGGTGCTCTTGACCGCGGGCTCGGGTCTGGAATCCTTCTTACCTCGATCAATCCTCGATCCCGTTGGGTCGCTCCCCGTGTATATCTACATGCTTGCCACGCAGGGTCACACCTCCGCGGCACTTTCGCGCGCCTTTGGCGCGTCACTCGTGCTCATCGCACTCTTCTTGGCGATTAGTGTGGTTGCATTAGTCCTCCGGAATCGGTACCTTCGACAAATGGGCGGTGGGAGGAGGTGAGGAAAAGCGGGGATGAATAAGATAGAAACGAAGGCGTTGAACGTCTATTATGGAAATGGGGCGGTGCATGGGTTAAAGAATGTGGAGATGAGTATACCGGCGAACAAGATCACCGCGCTGATCGGCCCATCGGGCTGCGGCAAGACGACCTTTCTCAGAGCGTTGAACCGGATGAACGAGCTGAAAGGCGCGGAGACGACGGGCGAGGTGCTACTGGATGGGCGGAATATCTATAGTGCGAAAGAAGACGTGATCCAGCTTCGGAAGAAGGTGGGCATGGTCTTCCAGCAGCCCAATCCCTTCCCCATGAGCATCTACGAGAACGTGGCCTACGGCCCGCGGATCCATGGCCAGCGGCATGAGAACCTGGATAAGATCGTGGAGGAGAGTCTGCGCAAAGCAGCCTTATGGGATGAGGTCTCGGATCGGCTCGAGGAGAGCGCGTTGGGCTTCTCCGGCGGGCAGCAGCAGCGGCTCTGCATCGCACGCGCGCTGGCGGTCAACCCCGAGATCATTCTCTTCGATGAGCCCTGCTCAGCTCTCGACCCGATTTCCACCGCGCGGATCGAGGAGCTACTGACTGAATTGAAGCAGGAATATACACTCGTCATTGTCACGCACAATATGCAGCAGGCGGCTCGCGTCTCAGATTTTACCGGCTTCTTCCTCATGGGTGAACTGATCGAGTGTGGCAGGACCGCGAAGATCTTTGAGCGCCCTGAGGATA
This sequence comes from uncultured Halobacteria archaeon, assembly GCA_964473145.1. GTDB lineage: Archaea > Halobacteriota > Syntropharchaeia > Alkanophagales > Methanospirareceae > JACGMN01. The sequence continues at coordinate 2,902 of CAYYNW010000051.1, read as the reverse complement.
AGCGGACCGAGGATTATATCACGGGGAGGTATGGCTAGATGAAGGTGAGGAAGGACTATTTGGAGGCATTGGAGAAGCTCAAGAGTGATGTCTTAACCATGGGGCAGCTCGCGAAGGAGTCAGCCAAGAACGCGATTGACGCCCTGGTCAACCATGATAAAGCGCTGGCAGCGAAGCTCATCGCGGGGAATAGCCTCATCGACCAGATGGAGTTCGATATTGAGAACCAGTGTATGCGGCTCTTAGCGCTCCAGCAGCCGATGGCACGTGATCTCCGGACCATAGGCACGTGCATGAAGATCATCACCGATTTCGACCGGATCAGTGACCTCGCGGGCGATATCGCGGAGATCGTCTTGAAGATCGCGGATGAGCCCTATGCGAAACCGCTGATCGATATCCCGCGGATCTCCGAGATCTCGCAGGGTATGCTCGACGATTGCCTCGCGGCATTCACAACCGGCGAGATCGAGAAGCTCATGGATATTCCCTATCGCGATGATCTGGTGGACGCCTTATTTGGCCAAATACGACAGGAGCTGATGGTAATCATGATTGAGAATCCACGGACCATCACAAGCGCGAGCCATCTCCTCTTCATCGCGTTGCACCAGGAGCGGATCGCCGACCACGCGTGCAACATCGCCGGTCGTGTCATTTACATGGTGACCGGCGAGAAGCGGAAGATGGGCTAGGGGTCATTGGAGCACAAAAGATCAGACAGATCAGCGATGTGGTGCAGTGCCCCACCACCACTCAGTGGTCGATGAGCTACGTGTCGCGCTCTACGTACGCACGGCCGCGCAGTGCGGTCGCGTACGAGTATATAATTCCATGCGGCTGTACGTGATCCGAGAAGATTTATATAGTACTGGGGGGTAGTAAGTAAGGAGCTCAGCAGGAGGTGAGAACGATGGAACGAAAAAAATACCGATGCAGTGGATGCGGGAAGGTCATCATCGGAGATGCGCTTCCCGGCGGCTGGGTTGGCCCCGAGCAGTACCTCTGTGACCAGTGCCACACCGAGTTGAAACCCCTGCACCTGCCTATTCCCGGCTAGGGTAGGGTAGGTCACTGCTCACTCTTCGCCGGCTGCAGCTCGAGGTGGCTAGTGGAAGACGAAGAAGACTTCTGGTCACTCGAGCGCTTAACTGATCTTCTTCGCCACCAGCTCGAGGGCACGGGTAATGCTCGATTTCGGCCTGATCGTGGCGACCGGGATAGTAACGACCTTCTCCACGGTGGAACTGACAATGGGCGCGCAGACGAGTGCGGCCGCCCCGTCCCGTTCAGCCTGGATCGACTCGACGATCGCTTCTTCGATTCCCGTCACGGCGTACTCCCTGATGTCTATCGTCTCTGTTCCCGCGGTGATCGTCATCTGCTCGATCTCATCCAGAACACCCCGCATACCGATGATGGCAATGAACTTCCGCTTCTTCGGATGGTCTTTGGCTTCGACCTCCTTGATAGTATTGAGGATTCTTCTGAAGGTGCGGAGATTCGGATCGCGCTCGCCCGAGAGGATCTTATAGAGCGTACTCGCGGGTATGCCCGACCGCACACTGAATTCCCCGATGCTCAGTCCCAGGCGCTGCTTGATAGTCTTGGCTAACAGCTCAGGGAGCGCCTTACCCTGCACGAAGAGCGCGGCAATAAGGTCGTCGGCGACGGTCATGCCCTATAGTATAAAAGATCAGGTCACATATAAACTTATCGCACTGGAATTATACAAATAGGCAATTCCGTGTACGATAATAGATGCCTTTAAATACTCTCCGTAGTGATGGGTACTTGAGAGCTAAATGATAACTAGTAAGATCCTTGAGGAAGAGAAAAAGGCAGATAAGACGAGAACACAGGAACTAGCACAGCTTCTCATCAATTATTCACCAAACGCGCACCAAATCGCAGAAATTTCCGAAGCAGAACAGGGGCCGGGAGAAGAAGAACTAAAGAAATCGAGGTTAGATTGGCTGCTTACAGATCCTCGTGCCCCTGATTTCTATGCGTGCGTACAATGTGGTGCATGCACGGGCAGTTGCCCTGCGGCTTCGCTCGACAAGAACTACAATCCGAGAAGATTAGTCGAGTGCCTTATCACAGGTTGGACAATCGAAGATTACCCCCTGGAAAAGTGCTTCTCGTGCTATACCTGCAAATACGCATGCCCAAAAGGTAATTGTGTGGCTGATATAATTAAGGTTTTAAAGGAGAACGAATGGAAAGGGTTGAACATAAATCAAGATAGATGCAGGGAGGAGATATACTGCAAATCCCTCTATGAGCGGGGTTTATGTGTCACCTTTGATGCTCTTTCTCCAGATAAGATCCCGGAATGGGGCTCTTCATGGGAGAGGATCTACTCGAATATGAAAAAGTTCAGATCAGAGCTTGGTCTCGAGATGCATTGTCGAAAACTACCTCAAAAATCACTTGATGAGATACGAATCATTGTAGATAAAACAAAAAACAAAAAATTTAAGAAGGAAGGTGCGGTTGGAGAAGTCCATAAAAGGATTCCACTGGATAAATTTTATCTGTTCCACAGCTGTTTCGCAGACGCTCATTATCCCGGTATCACCGAGAGCATAAAATTCATATTGGACCAGCTAGGCATTGACTACCTCGATGATCCCCGGCACTCATCGTGCACTGGCTTTGGTTATTATGTGAATGAAATACCATTTTCCACGACGCTTGCGATAAATGCAAGGAATTTCGCTCTTGCGGAAGAGACGGGATATCCCAATATAGCACCGATTTGCCAGACAAGTTATGGTGTGCTTACAGAGACGGCGGAGATATTGGCAACCGGAGTAGGAAGGCAGATAAACGAAGAGGTCTTGAGCAACGTGAACATGAAATATAAAGGTGAGGTCAATATTGTGCATAGTTCTGA
>CAYYNW010000050.1:0-10660 GCA_964473145.1 uncultured Halobacteria archaeon | reverse complement strand
GCCAGATGCAGCTCCCGACCACGCCCATAATCGTCAATCCTGAAGGTCCGCTCCGAGGCGGTACTGACCTCATACACCTTCGTGCCAGCACCCAGGGCATGGACCACGCATGGCGGGATGTGATACGTATCGCCGACCTGCGCCTTGAATCCATGCAGCTTGGAGAGGAAATCTCCGCGGTGTATCGCTTCAGTCACTTCCGCTTGACTCGTCGCCTGCTCGAGCCCCAGATAAATCAGAGCACCGCGGCTCGCCTCCAGGACGTGCCATGCCTCCTCCTTACCACAGATATCTCCCAGTGCGGTTGCATACGTATCGTCCGGATGCACCTGCACGGAGAGGTTCTCCTCAGCCTTGAGGATCTTCACGATCAGCGGGAATTTTGGCTGACTCAGGGCCGCCGCCCCCACCAGCAGCTCAGGGAAGAGTGCCGTCAGGTCGTCCAGGGTGAGGTCGTACGCATCTTCGGGCTTCAGCTCAGCTATATTCCGGGGCGAGGCGCACCAGAACTCATAGCCCCACGGCTTCGGCTCCACGAAGGGCTTAATCGTGAATGGTCGAGAAACGAGGAAAGTCAGCTCGTCACCATGTGCGATCATCAGCTTCGCAAGCCGCTCCACCCGCTTCTTCGTAGCCGCCATCTCCTCATCGGAGACATCTCGTACCAATTCCGCAACCTCACAGAGCGCGTAGTCATTACCCGGGAGGCAGGTGTGCCACCATGCTGCTTTCGCACCTTTCTCCGCACCCATTGCCATTCGCAGCCGAATCAGGCCTTTGACCGGATGAAAGACACCGACGACAAAGCTGTCCTCCACCTCGAGCTCGTCGTGGTCCACCACGTTATACACCACACACCGTTTGCCCCTGATCCGGTTCAGGGTGGCATTGAGCACGCAGGCGCCTTCGAGCTCCGCGTGCTTCGCCGTTGAATTCACGATCACACTCTCCTTGACCTCACCCGCCGCAATCGCCGACCGCTCGTAGACCGAGCAGGAAATCGTGCAGCCTGTCGCAACCGAGGCAAGATCAACAGCGAGGAATCCACGCAGCCGCCGCCCCACCGCGTTATCCGCGAGGAGTTTCATCACGCTCTCGTAATACTGCTCATTCGTGCCAAAATCCAACCAAATCGTCCGTGCGCTCAGCGGATAGCTCTTGATGAGCACGCCCGGCGCTCGCTCGAGCAGTTCCTGCTTCAATCGATCTGCGCGTTCACGGAGCCACGGTTCGGCTTCGTACTCCGGTGAGATCCATGCTTGCCAGAGCTCATCGGAATTGAACTTACCGCGCCGCGCGGTGAGTTCCGGGCTGAACGCATCGAACATCCGTTCCGCCGCGACACCACTCAGGGCAAACATGCCCATATTCACCATCACCGCGCCCTGCCACTGCTGCACCAGCCGCTTCGCCACCTCGTAGTTGCGCGTATCCTCAAAGGCGAGCAGTTCGCAGCCCGCTCCGTTCTCACTTCTCACGATTTGTATCCCATACGTGCTCGCGATCTCCTCGGTGAGTTCCGTCTTCAAGCCGAAGAGCATCACGTGCGTGGTCAACGCGCAATCCCGGATCGCGTCAGGCGAGTCCTCGAGCAGGAGGAATTGATCGCCCCAGGTTACCATGATGCGGGCGGGAATCGCGAACTCCTGGAACTGCTTGATCACACCTTCCAGAATCGTGAGGTTGGGCACCTCGATGAGCGCTTTGTTCTTCACCGTCCGCGTAAGGACGTTGCGGGTGCCCTCGCCGGCGGTGTGTACAAGGAGCAGACTTTTGCCACGCTTCACCTCCGCCACCAGGTCTTTGCCGAGCACGGTACTCGCGTTCTCGATCGCGAAGAGCGTGCCCAGGCCGTTGCCCGCACGACCTGTCCACCCGCTCTCGGGCACAGGCACGAAGGTCGAGTTAAGAAGCACACCGGGTCTGAAGGACGCAGCGGCTAATTTACGCGCCTCTAACTCCTCATTCACCACGACCACCACGTAATCGAACATCCCCGCCAATCTATCTTTTATACCCGGGCGCCACATTTAAAGATAGCCCCAGAATGAAGATACGCGCAAAAATCGAGATACGCGGTGCGAATGCGGCCTTAGCTGGCGTGCCGCTCATGCAGGATAATACCGCTCGCATGAAGACGGTCGTGACGGCTGAGCGCGTGATGACCTGCTTTGAGACCGATAAACTCGGCTCGCTGATTGCGAGCGTGGATGACTTCTTGATGAATGCCCGGGTGGCACGCGATATCCTTGAGCTGGTGGAGGGTGAGCATGAAACCCCAGTCTGAAGAGCCGATGGCCATGACGTTTGAGCTGAAAGCTACGCTGACGTGCAGTGGCCGCCTTGCGGAGAGGGTCGATACCGCTGTGATCGAGGGCTTCGTGCAGCGTTGTAACACGGACATCTTGAAAAAAGGCGCGCCTCCGGGGTGTGGTGCTGCGATCATCTGGTGGGAGGTGGCCGCTGAGAACTTCGCCCTGGAAATACGTTCCGACCGCTATGTGCGGGCACATGACGCGCTGCTCCGTGCGAAGAAAGAATTTGGAACAGTGGTGGGGAAGTATCGGATCGGGATACGTGGTCTTGAGATCCAGGACTACCGGATCACCCTCGACTGGGATGCGGAGGAAGGCTTGAAGCTCAGTAAATTGCCGTTCGTCAAGGAGCTGAAGCACGAAGGAGGGCGACTAGAGCTCCTGCTGGAGCTCGATGAGGCCGCGCTCGAGAACCGGATTCCCGATCGGCTCATTCGGTTACTGGAGGATAAACGGGAGGCGTTCCGGTGGCGGGGTAAAACGGAGCACTGGGAATTGCTCTTCGAGAGTGCGAAGAAACCGCTCCGGTTCGATAAAGACCCCACTGAGGAGATGCTCCAACTCGGCTGGCTCGAGCATGCTGCAGGTCGCGGACAGTATATTTACGGGCCGCAGCTCACGCGCATCTTCAGAACCTTCGAGCAACTACTGCAGACTGAGCTCTTGACACCTTTGAGCTATGCGGAGATGATCTTCCCGAAGCTCGTGACCTGGGATGTGTGGAAGCGATCAGGGCACGCGAAGGGGATCTATCCCGAAGCGTACTACGTCTGCACGCCGAAGACACGCGACCCCGAGTACTGGGAAGAAGTGATTGATTACTTCAAGGTGACGAATGAGGTCCCGGTCGCGCAGATCATGGAGAAGATCGAGAATATCGGCGGGATGTGCTACGCGCAGTGCCCGCCGTTCTGGCCGTTTCTCCAGGGGAAGACGCTGCCGGACGAGATACTCCCGATCCGCGTCTTCGACCGTTCAGGGCCATCCTTTCGCTATGAAAGCGGGGGCATCCACGGGATCGAGCGCCTCGACGAGTTCCACCGGGTGGAGATCGTCTGGATCGGGGCGAAGCAGCAGGTGATCGAGCATGCGGAGCTGCTGGTCGCGAAATACCGGCACATCTTCGAGGATATCCTCGATCTCCAGTGGCGTGAGGCCTGGGTGACGCCCTGGTTCATGGCACAAGAGGGACGAGCTGGCCTGGCTGAGCTGCGGGAGGTGGGCACCCGTGATTATGAAGCGCTGCTCCCCTACAGCGGGAAATGGCTGGAGTTCCAGAATGTGAGTGTGAATGGAGACAAATATCCGAAAGGCTTCACGGTGAAGCTGCAGAGCGGGGCTGAGCTCTGGTCCGGCTGCTCCGGCGTCGGCCTGGAGCGGTGGGCCGCGGTATTCCTCGCGCAGAAGGGGCTGGACCCCGAGCACTGGCCCAAACAGTTCCGCGAGCTCGTCGGTGAGCTCCCCACGGTATTCAAATTCCTGTAGTGCATCTGATCTGAAAGGAGAGGCGAGGCTAGATGAAAGAGCAGGGCAAAGAGGATGAGGTATTGAGACTCTTGGAGGAGAACGCACGACTGAGCGACGCGGAGATCGCCATGATGCTCGGGCTGCGGGAGGACGAGGTGAAGGGCATCATCGCTGACCTGGAACGCCGGGGAGTTATCCGGAAATACAAAGCGGTGATCAACTACGAGAAGGCGGGCATCGAGCTCGTGCAAGCGCTGATCGACGTTAAGGTTAGCCCGGAGCGAAATACGGGCTACGATTCCCTGGCAGAACGGATTTCACGCTTCCCTGAGGTCAAGTCCCTCCGCTTGGTCTCCGGTGAGTATGATCTCTCCGTGCTGGTCACGGGACGGACAATGCAAGAGGTTGCCCATTTCGTCGCGGAGAAGATCGCACCTCTTGAGCAGGTCCGCAATACCGTGACCCATTTCCTCCTCAAGACCTACAAGGAGAACGGGGAGATCTACGCGGAGAAGGAGAAGGTGAAGCGTTTACTGGTAACGCCATAAGCGATCTTGCGCGCGGATCGAAAGCCGCACACTTTTTATCTTCACAGCGCAAACCTCAGCTAACAAAGGGACGAGCATGAGCAGGATGGTAGATCGTATTGCGGAGAAGGTAAAGCAGCTCAAGGGCTCGGGCATACGTGAGTACTTCGATCTCGTCCAGGGTATGGAAGGGGCGATCTCGCTCGGTGTCGGCGAGCCGGATTTCGTCACGCCCTGGCGTATCCGCGAGGCGTGCATCTTCTCGCTCGAGAAGGGCTACACCTCCTACACCTCGAACTGGGGGTTGCTCGAGCTCCGCGAGGCGCTCTCAGAGCGCATGTACAAGGAAACCGGCGTCTATTATGAGCCCGCGAATGAGATTTTGATCACCACGGGCGTGAGTGAAGCGGCGGATCTCGCACTCCGGGCAATTCTCGATCCCGGCGACGAGCTGATTCTGCACGAGCCGTCGTACGTGAGCTACAAGCCCTGTACGATCTTCGCCGGCGGGACGCCCGTCGTAGTTCCCACGACCGTCGAGGACGAATTCCAGGTGCAGGCGGAGGAGATCGAGGCGAGAATCTCGGACCACACCAAAGCGATCTTGTTGAACTATCCGAACAATCCCACGGGCGCGACGTTAGCCCGGAAAGACCTGGAGGAGATCGCGGACGTGGCCACCGAGCACGATCTCCTGGTGATCTCCGATGAGGTCTACGAGAAACTGACCTACGAGGGCACACACACCTGCTTCTCCTCCTTGAATGGGATGAAGGAGCGGACGATACTGCTGAATGGCTTCTCGAAGGCGTACGCGATGACCGGCTGGCGCCTGGGCTATGCCGCGGGGAACCGGGAGATCATCGAGGCGATGATGAAGATCCATCAGTACATCATGATGTGCGCGCCAATTACGGCTCAGAAGGCTGCGATCGAGGCACTACGCTGCGAGGACGAAGTGAACCAGATGGTGAGCGACTACAACCGGCGGCGGCGCATTATGGTCGATGGGCTCAATAAGCTCGGGTTGCACTGCTTCATGCCGAAAGGCGCGTTCTACACCTTCCCCTCGATTCAAACCACGGGGCTGAGCTCCGCGGAGTTCACGAAGCGGCTGCTCTTTGAGGAGAAAGTGGTCGTGATACCCGGGAGTGTCTTTGGCGACTGTGGGGAAGGGTACGTGCGCTGCGCATACACGGTCTCCCAGTACGAACTCAACGAGGCCCTGGAGCGCATGGAGCGCTTCTTGGCGCGTATCGGGTAGGATCGATCAAATCGAGCACTACCTACCACAAGCCTGCTCCACTGAATGGTTGGTTGGGTTGAAATGATCGAGATATGTATCTATGGCAGAGGTGGGCAAGGAGGCGTCACCTTAGCGGAATTGGTTGCCCACGCCGCGATTCACGAGGGAAAGCACGCGCAATCAATGCCCTCCTTCGGGCCGGAACGGCGCGGTGCACCGGTTCTTGCCTTCTTACGGGTGGACGAAACGGACCGGATCAAAATACGGGCGGAGATCATGGAGCCTGACGTGCTCGTGGTACTCGACCCGGGCTTACTGCACGTCGGTGACGTGGTGGCGCGACTCAAGAAGGGGGGGACCGCGGTGATTAACACCAAGAAGACGCACGCGGAGATGCGGTCGAAGCTGACGGCGGGACGACTGGCCACGGTCGATGCGCTGGCCATCGCCAAGGAGGTCCTGGGCTTGCCCATCGTCAATACGACCATGCTTGGCGCACTGGTGAAAGCGACCGGCATTGTGGACCTGGCATCTCTGGAGGAGCCGCTGCACGAACGATTTGGGAAGCTCGCGGTGAAGAATCTTGAAGCGATGCGGCGTGCCTATACGGAGACGGTGGTTGAGTAAGCCGTGCTGCTAGCAAGAAGGAAGAAGGAGTGAGCAATGGGCGCGAAACAAAAAGGCTGGAAGGAGCTCGAAGTCGGCTGTGTGGTGATCGAGCCGGGTAGCGCATCCATCGAGAAGACGGGCGATTGGCGGTCAGAACGGCCGGTTCGTGATACGACGAAGTGTATCAAATGCGGGTCGTGCTACATCTACTGTCCCGAGGCGTGCATCCACGAAGATGAGGAAGGGTTCTTCGAGGCGGACCTGTACTATTGCAAGGGCTGCGGCATCTGTGCGCACGAGTGCCCGCGGAACGTCATCACGATGGTGGAGGAAGAGGAAGAATAGTTTTCGGTCTCGGAGCTGGGCACGAGGATATTTGGTGCTCTAGCTCAATCGGAGCGATGAAGAAAGAAGAATTAAGGGCGAGAGTAAGAGAGGAAAGGGAGAGCGAATGGATAAGAGACTCAGTGATGCTGCGTGCTAAAAAACCTGAAGATACCGTGAGGATATTCTTCGACCTGTGTGCATTCACACAGAAGTTAGCCAGAAATCAAAGCGGAAGGAAATGAGGAGTATAGAAGCGGTAGTAAAGAGCATTGCGAGGATATTAGAAGAAGAGGAGCTCGTGTATGTGATTGTTGGAGGTATAGCAGTGTCCGCGTGGGGTAATATCCGCACAACCAGGGATATTGATATAATGTTACTCCTGAATGAAGGAGATGCCAATGAGCTTGAAGTGGCGTTGAAGCGAGAGAGGTTCTCAATTCAAGCGGAAGATATAGTAGATGCATTAAATCAGAGAAGCCACTTCACGATCTTTGATGAGGTATCGGAATATCACATAGATGCAAAAGGGATTTACAGTGAAAATGATCGGCTAACACTCACCAAGAGGAGAAAAGTGAGTTTAGCGGATTTTGAGTTTTATGTTGCATCACCTGAAGATCTCATTGCGAACAAGCTGCTATTTGGAAGTGAACAGGACATAAAAGATGCTGAAGGCATTTATGCCCGGCAGCTTGATAACCTGGACATGGCGTATTTGGAGGGTAGATGTAAGAGCTTAGGGGTTTACGAGGAGTTATTTGCACTGAAAAAGCGGGTTGAGAGGGCCATACATGAAGGCGGAGAAAAAACCGCGCGAACTAATTTAAAAGTAGGAGGAATTAGGTGATAGGAAATGACGAAAGGGAGAATAGTTGGCATGGAAGGCTCGTTTGCGGTAGCCGAGGCGGTGCGAATGGCAAATGTCGATGTGATCTCCGCATACCCGATCACGCCGCAGACGCACATCGTGGAGCGCCTGGCGGAACTGGTCGCGGATGGTATCCTGGATGCGGAATTCATCTGTGTGGAATCAGAGCACTCGGCGATGAGCGCGTGTGTGGGCGCATCGGCGGCGGGTGCGCGTGTATTCACGTGCTCAGCCTCGCAGGGGCTGGAGCTGATGCACGAGGTACTCTACATCCCCTCCTCAATGCGCCTGCCGGTCGTGGCCGTGGCGGCGAACCGGGCACTTTCAGCACCACTTTCCGTATGGTGCGATCACTCTGACGTGATGGCGATCCGGGACATCGGGTGGGTCCAGATCTTTGCGGAGAACAATCAGCAGGCGTTCGATCTCACCGTCTGCGCCTACAGGATCGCGGAGGACCGCGATGTCCTCTTCCCCGCGATGGTGCACATCGATGGCTTTTACCTCTCGCACGTCATCGAGGATATTCTGATGCCGGATGAGGGTGAGGTGGCCGATTTCATACCGGACTACGAGCACCCGTTTGTGTTAGATCCCGAGCGCCCGGTGAGCATGGGCTGCTATGGGCCGCCGTTTATCTATACCGAGGCGAAGAAGGCACAGGAGGTCGCGTTTGAGCACGCGAAGTCGCGGATCAGAGCGATCTGGCAGGAGTTCGGCGAGCGATTTGGGCGCTATTACGAGCCTGTTGAGACCTACCGGATGGACGACGCACGTATCGCGCTCGTCACCATGGGCAGCATCAGCGAGACGGCGATGCTCGCGGTAGATGAGCTGCGCGCAGACGGCACCCCTGTGGGGCTGATTCGGCTGCGGTTGTGGCGCCCGTTCCCCTTCCGGGAGTTCCGTGAAGCGGTGAAAGGGCTCGAGCTGCTCGTCGTGCTGGATCGTGCCATCTCCTTCGGCATGGGCGGGCCGGTCTGCTCCGAGGTGAAGTCCGCGTTGTACGATCTGAGAGCGGAACTGGGCATCGTGGGCTTTATCGGCGCCATTGGTGGTCGCGACCTCTCGATCGGCGAATTCAAGTACATGGTGACTCGTGCGATGGCACGAATAAAGACGGTGGAGCCGGGTGAGGAGATCGCGGCAGAAATGATAGGGGTGAGAGAATAATGGGAGAAGGAGAGATGAGCGCGCTCATGCGAGACGAGGAGCTCTTCGTGCCGCGGCTCATCACTACGGATGAGAACTTCGCCTCCGGACATCGTGCCTGCGTCGGCTGTGGCGAGGCACTTGCCGTCCGCCATGTTTGCAAGGCACTGGGGAAGAATGTGATCATTGTGAATGCCACAGGCTGCATCGAGATCTTCTCCTCGCTCTTACCGCGTACCTCGTGGCGCGTGCCCTGGATCCATACGCTCTTCGAGAACGTGGGCGCGGTGGTCTCCGGGGTCGAAGCGGCATATAAGGCGCGGATCAGAAAGGGCAAGCTCGAGGATCGTGGCGTCAAGTTCGTCGGCTTAGCCGGTGACGGCGGCACCTCTGATATCGGGCTACAAGCATTATCAGGCGCATTGGAACGCGGCCATGATTTCCTCTACGTCTGCTTCGATAATGAGGCGTATATGAATACCGGCATTCAGCGGTCGTCATCCACACCCTACGGCGCATGGACGACCACGGCACCCGTGGGCAAGAAGAGCATCGGACAGATGACCTGGAAGAAGAACATGCCTGAGATCGCCGTGGCACATCGGATACCCTACGTAGCCACTGCCTGCCCGTCATATCCGTTCGATCTGATTGATAAGGTGAAGCGAGGCGTGGAGACCGAAGGTCCGGCGTACCTTCACGTCTTCTCCGTCTGCCCCACCGGCTGGCGGTGCGCACCTAATATTACCATCGAGCTTGGCCGGTTGGCCGTGGAGACCGGCGTCTTTCCGCTCTTTGAGGTGGTTAACGGCGAGTACCGATTGACGATGGATTTCCCAAAGTTGAAGCCCGTCCGGGAGTATTTGAAGATACAAGGCCGGTTCCGCCACCTCACCGAGAAAGACATTGAACGAATCCAGGCCAGGATCGAGGATGATTATGCGAAATTGCGGGAGAAGGCGGGGGTGCGATAAGATGAGCGGAGAAGCAGCTGCTGGGACAGGACCGCAGCGAATCGAGGTGCGACCATACGTGCGGCTATCGACCTTCCTGGAGCGCGGATTTAGCGATCTGCAGAACACGGTAACCGCGAAACGGATCTGCTGCCTCTGCGGTACCTGTGCCGCGTTTTGTGACAAAATCGCGATACGCGACATTGAGGCGGAGTCTGGCAAGAAAGAGCCAGCCTTCGTGGAGGAGTATGATACCGTTTGCGGACTCTGCTATGCCTTCTGCCCGCGGACGTTCCTCCCGCAGGATGAGCTGGAGCAGCGGATCTTCGGTGAGGACCGGAAACGGGTTACGGGCGATGTGCTCGGCATCTATCGGAGTGGGTACGCCGTCCGGTCAAAGCGGGCGGATATCCTGGAAAAGAGTCAGGACGGCGGCGCCGTGACCTCGCTCCTCGCCTATGCACTGGACGAGAAGATCATCGACTGCAGTGTCATCACCTCCGCGGATGAGCAGTGGAAGCCGATCACGAAGATCGCGCGGACATACGCCGAGTTGCTAGAAGCTGCGGGCACGAAATATACGCTCCATCCGAGCGTGCTCGGCGTGAGAGCGGCGATCGAAGAGGGCTGCGAGCAGGTCGGGTTCGTTGGACTTCCCTGTCAGATCCAGGGCATCAGGAAGGTGCAAACCGCGGAGCAGCCCTACGAGGTGGGCATCAAGAAGGTGAAATTGCTGATCGGACTCTTCTGCATGGAGAATTTCACGGACGAGCTGCTGAACTTCGTCGGTCAGCGCTGTCTCAGTGGTTCCCTGGCAGGCGTACGGAAGTTCGAGATACGGGGCAAGGAGCTCTTAATCTCTGAGGATGGGGAGACGCACCGGATCCCGCTGGAGGAGCTCAAGAGCTACATCGGCGAGGGCTGCCTGGTCTGCATGGATTATACTGCCGAGCTCGCAGACATCGCCGTCGGCTCAGTTGGCTCAGAAGAGGGCTGGTCAACCGTCTTCGCACGCACCGTGCTGGGCGAGCAGGTGCTCAACGGTGCGATCGATGCGGGCTATCTGGAGGTCATGAACCTTGGGCGAAACGGGCTGGAGTCTATAAAGCGCCTGGCGAAGCGGAAGAAGGAGAGCGGCAGGCGAAGAAGGCAGCCCCCAACGCGGTTTGGAGTCCGCTGGTATCAGTGAGGGGAAT
>CAYYNW010000049.1:2403-10764 GCA_964473145.1 uncultured Halobacteria archaeon | reverse complement strand
GAGCACTTCTGACTGGTGATGGTGGCATAGGTACCCCATACTCTACTCTAATCTAATAAGCTAACCTAAATGCCGCAGATTCGTTACTTACTCACTCCACCCGGATGCCCAATTCTCGTGCGAGCTCTTTATACCGCACCCGCAGGGTCACTTCCGTGACCCCGGTGGCCTCTGAGACGTCTTTCTGCGTCTTCCGATCGCCACAGAGAATGGCCGCGATGTAAATTGCCGACGCGGCAATGCCCGTGGGGCCCCTACCGCTCGTGATATGCTTCTCCACCGCTTCATTGATGATCGCCAGTGCACGTTCTTCGACCACCCGTGCCAAATTCAATTTCGTACAGAACCGCTTCACGTAATCGCGTGGCGAAGCAGGAACGAGCCGCATCTCGAGTCGAGCGGCCAATAACTTGCTCGTCTTAATGATGTCCTTCCGGCCCACCTTCGTCACATTCTCCAGCTCGTCGAGCGTACGGGGCACATTATCCTTTCGACAGGCCATATAGAGCGAAGCGGCCAGGATCTTCTCGATCGAGCGGCCGTGAATCAAATCATTCGCCCATGCTTCGCGATAGATCGCCAGTGCGGTCTCTCGCGTCTTCTCGGGGATGTTAAGCGTCGCGGATAAGCGATCGATCTCGTCTTGCGCATGCAACCGCTGCTTACCAATCGAGCGGCCCAGTTTCTTCCGGCGTTGACGCTCACTCAACCGCTTTAAGCGCTCCCGATCATCCTCTGAGCGTGTCCGCAGCAGTTCGACCGCTCCATTCGCGTTCTTCTCAGGCATTGCCCCTCTCCGTTCATTCTCACCTCAGAGCACGTACACCTTCTTCTGCACGAGTTGCTGCAGCTCCTCGTCCGAAAGGGGCGCAGCAATTTTAACAGCGACATACGGGCGAGCAACCGGGCCGAAGATATCATAGACCGTGCCAATCCGCTTCTTCCGATCCGTGACGACCGGTGCATTGATAACCCGTCTTACGTTGAGGTTCCCTGCCCGCACAATCAGTTTATGATCCACGAGGTGAAGCACCGTCCCCAAGCTTCTCGCCGTACCCTTCTGGTTCATCAGTCGCTAGAGGAAGGTAAGGGGGTACCAGTATATAAAGTTTACGAAATTTTTTTAAAAGGTGCCCGTGGCATGAGCGAAGGACAAGTGGGGTTTTAGTAGTCGTTGCATGCTCAAACGAGCATGGCGGAGACCGCTTCGGCAATGGTCACCACTTCCTCGACCGTCATCGTGCCCTCCAGGTACTCGCCGAGATCGATCTCCTTAGGGGTATAATAGACGCGAGTAAAGGAGAACCCGAAGATCTTCTGCTCCTCCACCTGCTGCTCGTAATACACCACTTTTTTCTGGCCGCTGGGCACGAGGAAGAGGGAGATATTGCTCTTCTCCGCAGCGACGGCCTTATCGAAGACCCCGCTGACCTGGCCAATGTACCCGCCTGGTTCGATCGTCCCCGTGATAGCGACATCGTGCCGTACCTTCCTCCCCTGCAGCGCCGCGACCGTGGCGACGGTCGTGGCTGCGCCGGCCGACGGGCCGCCGATCAAGGTGCCGTTGATAGTAAAGGAGATAATGATGTCTTTGGTTGAGATATCCACGTTCGTGAAGGTAGCAGCGACCTCAACCGCTTCCCGGACTGAGTATTGCGTATCCGGCTCGACGAACGGGTTCGTATTGACCAGCACGTTGCCCGTTCCTTCTTTCACCTCTACACGCACCGTGCCTAACACACCTGATCGGGTATCGCTTCGCACCGCCACGATGTTCGCGGTCGTGGTGCTGACGCCAGTTGTCAGATTAACCTGGAAGGGAGGCTCTACGATATGCGGTTGCTCCGTTTCGGTCAGAGGAGCGTTGAGGAGTTGTTCGATGATCTCCTCTTGCGCCACGATTTGCCGCTGCTGGTGCTGATACGCAACGAACGAGGTCGACGTAGATATCACCAAGAGGAATACGAGAATGGCGATGATCGCGTTTTTAATCTCCATACGGTACGACCCACCTCTTCAATTCCCTCCAGTAGTACATGAGAGCGGAGCTATAAATCTCTCAACCAAGGATATGAGGTAGTTTGAAATCCTCTTCTGGTTTGAATGCGCCGGAATCTACGTTCCTGGTTTTCACGCGCTACGGCGGAAATTGCGAATGTTTTCGGGTGGAACGAGCCCCCGAGTTAGCACAAGAGGTACGAGTAAGAAAGCGAGGAGGAAACAATTTTTCACTTTTTCTCTGTCCCTGTGTTGATACTAACAGGTGAAATTATACGGTAAACAACCGATATTTGATGTCCTCCTGCATGACTTCCTCTTCGATCCGCTTCGCGAGTATCTTCTCAGGGTGGTGAAGCCCCTTCACTCGTTTGGTCAGGTCCTCGAAGCTAGCGAATTCACCCTTCTTCCGCTCCTCCACGATCGCCCACATCAACTTCTTCCCGATGCCGGGGAAGAGATCGAGGGTGTGCAAGCGCGTGGTGACCGGCTTCGCCTCGTTGAAGGCCTTAATGAACCGTTCCTCACTCTCCTTCACCACCTGCTCGAGCACATACGGGAGCTCGACCTTCGCCGTGGGCGTTAGTTCCTCGTACCGCAAGCGTTTAATCACATGATCTATGATCTCGCGCTCGCCCTCACCGATGTATACCCGCTCGTAGACCTTGAGGATTTGATCCTTCTTCGGGGAGAGTTCGACGAGGACGAATTGATCCTCACCGACCGCCTGCACGAGCGGCTTCTTCTGATAGACCGGGCGGTGGTCTTCGGAACTCCCGTAGGGCAAGAAATCGAGGATGCGGGCGTAAATCTCCTTCCTTTTCTGCCGTTCTGGCATCCGGCCCTTCTCTAGCCTCCCCCTCTTCTCCTGCGCATACCCTCTCATCCACTCGTACCTCCCGGAAGATATAACCTCACCGCCCACGCCGCTTATTCATACTGCGCAACCAGATCGAGGATTGTTCCGATGTCCGCTTCGGTCAAGGTAAATCGTTCCTTCGCGTAGATCGCCCGCACCTCGTTGGGGCTCTTCGGCATGATATCAACCATCCTGATCGCGATCTCCTCCTTCATCTTGGGCAATTGAAGCAGCGCGCGAATCAGCGCTCTCGACTCCTTCGCGCCGAGCTTGGCGAACTTCGTGGTATGCTCTGATGCTTTGCGCCGCTCATACCGCATCTCCGCCACTTCACCACCCTCGGGCGCCTCAGCCGCGGCGCTGCGAGTTCGCAGCGCATCCAATAATTCTTTAGCTTCGGCAAGCGTCAGAGAGCTTTCATCAAGTATCTCTTTCACAATCATGTTCTCGTCAGAGCCCCTTTCCTAATCCTTTTCTACCGTATTCGAATAACGGCTCCCAAGATAAAAAGGTTTTTATTAGAGTAGAGTCCATCACTCACACCAGTTAGCAAGCAAGCCAAAGAACGAAGCAGGTGGTCTGATGGATGAGTTTGTCGTTAAGGATATAAGACTCGCTCCGCATGGCGCGAAACGGATCGAGTGGGTGCGGGGCAGGATGCCCGTTTTATCCGTGATCAAGGAGCGCTACGAGCGCGAGCGGCCTCTGGACGGCGTGAAGATAACTGCCTGTCTGCATGTCACGGTGGAGACCGCGAATCTTATCCTGGCCCTCCGCGCCGGCGGTGCGCAAATTGCCTTAGCGGGCTCAAATCCGCTCAGCACTCAGGATGACATTGCGGCCGCACTGGCAGCTGACGGTATCCGCGTCTATGCGTTCAGGGGTGAGACTGATGCGGAGTATTATACCTGTTTGGACAAGGCGCTGCAGCTAGGTCCCGAGATCATCCTCGACGATGGCGCGGATACCATCGCACGGGTTCATGAACGCGGGCACGCGGGTATACGAGGTGCCTGTGAGGAGACGACGACCGGGGTCATACGGCTGCGGGCGCTCTCAGCCTCCGGCCAGCTGAAGTTCCCGGTGATCGCGGTGAATGACGCGGAGACGAAGATGATGTTTGATAACCGCTACGGTACCGGCCAATCGACCATCCACGGCATCCTCAATGCGACGAATTTGCTCCTCGCCGGTAAGGTGGTGGTCGTGGCTGGCTATGGCTGGTGCGGCCGAGGGGTGTCGTTACGCGCGAAAGGGCTGGGCGCATCGGTCATCGTGGTGGAAGTGAACCCGCGCAAGGCCCTGGAGGCGATTATGGATGGCTATCGGGTAATGCCAATGCGCGACGCGGCGAAGCTCGGCGATCTCTTCATCACCGCGACCGGCGATATCTCCGTTATCCGGCGCGAGCACTTCGCACTCATGAAAGACGGTGCGATCCTTGCGAATACCGGGCATTTCAACGTCGAGATAAATATCCCGGATCTGGAGTCGATGGCCGTGGCGAAAGCTGAGATCAAAGAGAACGTGGTGGAATACCGGCTGCCAGACGGCAGGAAGTTATACCTGCTCGCTGAAGGGCGGCTCGTCAATCTCGCGGCCGCCTACGGGCATCCGCCCGAGGTGATGGACATGAGCTTCGCGAACCAGGCGCTCTGCGTGCGTTACGTCGTGGAGCAGCACGAGTCGCTGCAGAATGAGGTTTACTCGGTACCGCGCGTGATCGACGAGGAGGTCGCGCGGTTGAAGTTAGCCTCGCTGGGCGTGGAAGTCGAAGCATTAACGGAGGAACAGGCGCGGTACCTCAGTTCCTGGGAGCTGGGTACGTAAGTAAGATGGAGGCTCGAGAAGCGCGAGTTCGTCGCCTGCAGCTGAAGCTCGCACACTGGATCGTGCATAACCGTGAGCATGCGGCGAGTTTTCGTAAGGCGGCGGAGGAAGCGGAGGAGCTGGGCAAATTAGCGGCAAGTGGCAAGCTAAAAGAGGCAGCTAACCGCGTGGATGATCTATCCGAGCTGTTACAGACGGCGAATGAGGAGCTTGGTTGAGCGCAGCAGGTCAATACGGTGATTATGTCCCGTACATGATGTAATAGCCCATGTAATCGGCCAGGATAGGCATCAAGTCGACGCCGCGAATTCTACCAAGACCGCCGGACGCGACCGATATCTCGTCGAAGTTCTTTACCCGGTCTTTTCGCACCCCTTCACCCCGGATGACCAGGGGAACAGGATCGCTGCTGTGCCGCTTGAGACTGACCGGCGTGGAGTGATCGCCCGTAACGGCAAGATACGCGTCCGCCTCCTGTAACCGCGCGACGAGCTCCTGATCTATTTGCTCAATGATGCGCTTCTTACCCTCGAAGTCGCCGTCGTGGGCGTCGTTGTCCGTCTCCTTCACGTGGACGAAGACGAAATCGTGCTCTTTGAGCGCGCGCAACGCAGCTTCCGCCTTGCTCTGTAAGTTCGTGTCCGCGCGACCGGTGGCGCCCTCGGCGTGGATAAGCTTCATCCCGAGGTATTTCGCCACGCCCTTATAGAGCGAAGCCCCGGCAACACAGGCTGCGGTCACGCCAAATCGCGCTTTAAGAGAGGGCACGGGCTCATAGCTGCCCGCGCCGCGGAGTAAGATGATGTTCGCCGGCGGTTCGCCCCGCCTCTTACGATCCGCATTCACGGGATGCTCGTTGAGGATCTCATAACTCCGTTTGACGAAGGCGTTCACGATTGCTGCGGTCCTCCGCTCGGCCTCACCGGCTCGAAGCGGTTTGCAGTCCTGTAACACGTCACCTGCCCGGTGCGTGTCCATATCGGAGACGTATTTCGAGAGCTGCTCGCCCTTCATGACCACCGCGCAGCGATGCTGGGTGGTATGTACCAGTGAGATGGACACGCCCTGAAGTTCGAGTCCGTTAAGTGCTCGTGCCAGTTCTTTACTACCCATCCGACCTGCTCGGCGATCAATAACGCGCAGCTGCTCATCCACCGTGGCGAAGTTCGCCCGAAAGGCAACGTCTCCCGCGCAGAGCTCCATATCCGCGCCCAGCGCTTCGAAGACCCCGCGACCAGGATAGTGGCGGTAGGGGTCGTAGCCGAAGAGCGCAAGATGCGCGGTATCGCTTCCCGGCACGATTCCCGGTGCGATCACATCCATCAACCCGTTGATACCCGCGTCGCTGAGCGCATCGAGGTGAGGCGTATGCGCTGCTTGCAGCGGCGTCTTCCCACCGACTGAAGGTCGATCACCAAGCCCATCGCAGACCAGCAAGATCGCGTGACGTTTATCGGAGCTCGAATTCAGACTCATTAGCTATTTGGTAACCTGCTGCATCTATATATAGAGATAGGTTGCAGGGCTCGGGGAAAGCCCAGCTCAGATCCATGTGCCCGATGCTCATGAGGGTCAACGTGGGCATGACGTGAATGGAAGTACCTGTGATGATTGCCCTGAAGTCGAAATTTGTCGGCGCGCTCCTCGGCACGGCGGTGGGCGATGCACTCGGCGCGCCGGTCGAAGGGTGGAGCATCAAGGAAGTGCAGTCGATCCACCGTGCGGGGGTGAGGTGGCCGATGCGGTCCGGGCGCTATACGGACGATACTGAGATGATGATCGGTGTTGCGGAGTCGCTCATCAGGCTGAAGGGCTTTGAGGGTGCGGATATGGCTCGCACGTTCATTCAGAATTATGATCCCGCGCGCGGCTACGGGCCCGGCACGGAAGCGGCTTTGACGCGGCTCCGTGCGGGAGAGCAGTGGGAAGACGCTTCGCGAGCGGTATTTGGTGGTGCGGGCTCGTACGGGAATGGCGCGGCGATGCGGATCGCCCCGGTGGGGCTCTTCTATTACGACGACCTGAACCAGCTGCGAACGATCGCATATCAATCGAGCCACATCACGCATGCGCACGAGTTAGGCAAGGAAGGAGCGGCGTTACAAGCGGTCGCTGTCGCCTTCGCGGTGCGCGGCGAGCGGCACGACATGCTAAGCGCTCTGAAGGGGTTTGTCCATCAGGAGGTGTACACGGCCAAGTTGCAGAAGCTCGAAGCACTTCTGGCTACCGAAGCGAGCAAAGAGGAGATAATCGCCGCGTTAGGTACTGGTGAAGCGGCCTTTGATTCGGTACCCACCGCGATCTACGCTTTCCTCCGCTTCGCGAGCTTTGAAGCGAGCGTCACCTACGCGGTTAGCCTGGGCGGCGACAGTGATACGATCGGCGCGATGACCGGCGCGATCAGCGGTGCGTACTACGGCGAGGAAGCGATACCCGCGGACTGGCTCGAGCGGTTAGAAGATGGTGCGAAGGGGCGGCGCTATATCAAGCGGCTGGCGGAAGAGTTATATTGCAGCAAAGAGTTATTATCCGTATAACTCATAAATGAAGGACATGGAGATGGGTTCTCAACTCGTGATTTTCAAAGCCTTGAGCAGCAAGACGCGGCAGGAGATGCTGAAACGGCTCATGAAGACCGAGTACCATGTCACGGGTCTGGCGGCCGAGGTGGGCATCTCCGTGCCGGTCGCAGCGAAGCACCTCAAGATTTTGGAAGCGGCCGGATTAGTCACGCGGAGAACCTTCGGGAAGACACACGTCTTAACGGCGAACCGAGCGAAGCTGTACGACGCGCTGGAAGCGTTCAGCGAGGATTACGAGGTCGATACGCGAAAGGGCGCGAGCTTACTGGAGGCGTTGAAGGGTGTTTCAGGATTAGGGATCAAGCAAGTAGGGGATAAGGAATTTATCGCCTCGATCGACGGTGAAGCGGGCTTTTATATCTACGAGGTAAACGGCACGTGCCCCACGATGCCGATCAATGAGTACACACTGGAGGAAGGCGGCGAGATCGCGATCAAGCGGCTGGTGCCGGTGCTACAGAAGCGCGTAAAAGTGCGAGTAGGGGAGGCTGCGAGTTCAACGGAGAAAGTGAGGAAATGAACACGAAAGTGACCGCAGCAGCGGATGAGTATATCCATTATGTACACCGTATTGCCACTTTGTTGCACGCGCAGTTACAGGAGCGGCTAGTCTCAGTGGTCCTCTTCGGGAGCGCGGCCCGGGGCGAAGCAGGTGCGGAGAGCGATGTGGACCTGCTGATCGTTGCTACCGAGTATGCACCATTTGCGAGCCGATTCGATCCCTTCACGGCGATCGATGAAGCTCTGCGGGCATCACGAGCCTATCAAGACTTGCTAAGCAAGTCTCTGGGAACGACGATCAGTCCGATCCCGCTCACGGTAGAGGAAGTGGCTAGGACTCCGCCGATTTTGCTGGATCTGGTAACCGACGGGTTAATCATCTATGATAGAGGGGGGTTCATGGCACGCACATTGCGAGCGCTGAGCACGAAACTACGGGCACTCGGTGCACGGCGGGTAGTTATAGAAGGTGGAGGCTGGTACTGGGACCTTAAACCGGATTACAAATTAGGCGAAGTCGTCGAGCTATGAGAACGGAAGAGATGGCGCGGGATTATCTCACCCGGGCTGCGATGACGCTTGAGGAGGCAC
>CAYYNW010000049.1:0-2303 GCA_964473145.1 uncultured Halobacteria archaeon | reverse complement strand
CATGGTTTGCTGAGAACCTGGAGCTCATGGCACGTGTCTCGAGTGAGCTCAGCTGGAAGCGAGGCGCGGCCTTTTATGGCGATGAGAAGAGTGCTACACCCGCTTCACAGCTCTTCACCAAGGAGGACGGCACACAAGCGCTCCGGGATGCGGAAGAAGTATTCACACTCTGCACCAAGTTAATCCGCTGATAAGGGGGTGGCAGAAGGACCGCATGGACGTGCCCGGACGAATCAGATCCGGATAAAGGTTTTCATGAACCGTTGATACCACGGGAACTCTTTTGTGGTAATGAGATGCAGCTCAAATGGATGGTACTGGCCCAATGCATCGTTGATCCGGTTCAAGAGCTTCGCCCGTTCATCTAACCCACTCGGTATTTCGTCTGAGATGATTACTAGATCTATATCCGAGGCCATCGTGCACTGTCCCTCCACGACCGAGCCGAACAAGAGAACTTCGAGATCCTTAAAGCCCAGCAAATCCTTAATCAATCGCGCATAATAAGCAGGATTATCAAAATATTTCCTCCGTTCTCGGGCTATTTCAATGACGGTGTTTTCATAGTCAGTCATACATAATCCAGCAGCACTTTCAGCCTCATAGTGAAATCGCACAAGTCTTTCACCTCCTCTTCGAAAAATTCGCGGGTATAATAACGCGCGGTGATATACACATCAGTCAATTTTGTCAACCGCAGCATCTCGGATTTGATGAATGCGACCACTTCGTGCTCCTTGTAAACGCTACTTAATTCCTTCAGGAGGATCACCAGGTTATGAGTCCGCGGAAATTCGCCAATAAGCTCAAGCAACTTCGTTTTTATGAGGAGCTGCACGGCTTGTTCCAGATTGAACGCCGTCAAGTCGTAGCTTCCATTCCGGTAATTATAAGCAGCGGTATCCAGAAATGCATCTGCTCTCTCTTTGAGTATTTTAACTTCCTCTTTTCGCATGCTCAGTAGTTCTAAAGCATTGGTTCATATAAAGATAGCGGCGGTAACGGCATTATCACTCTAATAGGCTAGACCGGCGTTTTGGGTAATGAGCTGTTCGCTATTCCTGCCTCCACGGACTTACGCAGAGATGACAGCGCGCGATAGATACACGTGGCGGAAGAACTATTAGAGCTCTAAAAGGGGCCGTCCCGATAAACGTATGTCCATTCGAGAGTACTGCTGAACTAGAAGTGCTTTTGGAGGTAAATATGAGGCCGAAAACGATAAGGGGTAGGGGAAAGAGAATGTTTTAAGTGCCCTCATCACCATATATTCTTTTGCAGGTGCGAGAAATTCCTGCCGCGCCGTTCGCTGGGAAGCAGGAACTCAAAGATAAAGAACTTTTACGAAATGAACGAACCCTATAAGACGCTGATCGAGCAGCTGCGTGACGCTTTATTGCAGCGTTATGGTGATCGGCTCTACTCGCTGGTGGTTTTCGGGTCCGTGGCGCGCGGCGAGGCGAGCAAAGCAAGTGATATTGACCTGCTTCTGGTCGTCGCGGGACTCCCGGAGAGCAGGTTGGCCCGTCAGGAGGAGTTCATGGCGCTAGAAGACGAGGTCGCGGAGCACATCACTGCGCTCTATGAAGAAGGGTACCATATTGAGTTCTCGCCGATCATCAAGACACCGGAGGAGGCGCGGAGAATTACACCCCTCTATCTGGATATGGTGGAGGATGCAGTACTGGTCTATGACCGGGACAAGTTCTTCGGGAGCGTTCTGGATCGGCTGAGGAAGAGGCTGGACGAGCTGGGCTCGAAACGCGTACGCATGGGGAAAAAGTGGTACTGGCTTTTGAAGCCCGATTACCGGTTTGGTGAGGTGATCGAGCTTGGATAACCTGGAAATGGCCCGCTCATATCTTAGGCAGGCCGAAGAACGGGTAACGCATGCCACGGACGCATTAGCGCGGGGGAATTATGCCTACGTGATCCGGCAATGCCAGGAGTCCGTGGAGCTTGCGCTGAAAGCCGCACTACGGCTGGTAGGTATAGAGCCGCCGAAGTTCCACGATGTTGGGCCGCTCTTGAGACGAACTGCAAACTCCTTCCCGGACTGGTACACCGCGGAGATCGACCGGATGGCCTCGATCTCGCGAACCTTGAGCCGGGAGCGGGAGCCGAGCATGTATGGAGATGAAGAATTGGCCTTACCGCCGGACGAGCTGTATACAGCTGCTGATGCTCAGCAGGCGCTCAGAGACGGCACGTTCGTCCTCAGCGCCTGCACGCGATTATTGGAGGAAGCGGAGCAGAATAGGATAGGATAGGATAGGATAGGATAGGCAATCGCAGATGCATGA
>CAYYNW010000048.1:0-10802 GCA_964473145.1 uncultured Halobacteria archaeon | reverse complement strand
TAGTTCTGGACCTTCTGAACTGCTGGTCGAGCTTTTCGCTTCAGGCGCCACAACCAACTCACGGGGACGGTACGATCGCGGCGAGTTGCCGCCGCGCTTCTGCGGTGACCCGTTCATATAAGCTCGCCCCGTGGGCATCGATACCCACCACGAGCGGCCCAAACTCTTCTACCTGGAGCTGCCATACCGCTTCCGCCATGCCGAGGTCAATCCAGTACACCTTTTTTACCGCTTTGATCCGGGCACTGGCCAGAACGGCTGCACCACCGGTCATGGCGAGGTAGACACAGCCGTGCCGCTGCATCGCCGCCCGCGTCGCGTCCCCCATCCCGCCTTTCCCGATAATGCCGCGAATCTGGAGCTGCTCGATGAGCGCCGGCGTCAGCAGGTCCATGCGCGAGCTGGTCGTCGGGCCCGCGGCGAGCACCTCCCACGATGCGTTCTGCCGCCGCACGACCGGCCCGCAGTGGTAGAGGATCGCACCTGGTGGTATCGGTATCTCCGATCCCTTATCCGCGTTGAGGTATTCCAGGAGCCGATGATGCGCGCGATCGCGTGCGGTGAAGAGCTCGCCCGTGAGATACACCACATCACCCACCTGCAGCGCTGTGATCGCTTCTTCGGCCACCGGAGTGGTCAACTGCTTCAACACCGGGGCATCCATCCCTTTGTAAGAAACGGCGCACCGCGATAAGCTTATTAGCCCCCGCGCGGCTATGCTATCTGAGCACCCTGCCTGGTGCTGGCTGATCGACTCATGATGGAGCAGGAAACGAGTGAGGAGAGCGAGCATCTCAGGGCGGCGAATAAACCGAACGAGCTTGCCCTGGCGTACCACGCTCGCTATACCGGGAAGATCGAGGTCAGCCTGAAGGCGCCGGTCACGAGCTATCACGATTTCGCGATCTGGTATACCCCGGGCGTGGCAGAGCCGAGTCGTGCGATCCATCAGAGCCCGGAGCGCGTCTATGAGTATACGAACAAGGGCAACTTCGTCGCTATTGTCACCGACGGCACCCGCGTGCTGGGCCTGGGCGATGTCGGGCCCGAGGCGGCGCTGCCGGTGATGGAAGGGAAGGCGATGCTCTTCAAATATCTCGGCGGCGTTGACGCCTTTCCCCTCTGCCTCGCGACGAAAGATCCGGAAGAGATCATCAAGCTCGTGAAGGCGATTGCACCCACCTTCGGCGGCATCAATTTGGAGGATATCGAGAGCCCGAAATGCTACGCGCTTTTAGACCGCTTACGCGCAGAGCTGCCGATGCCGGTCTGGCACGATGACCAGCAGGGCACTGCACTGGTGCTTCTCGCTGGCTTGCTCAATGCCCTGAAGGTGGTGGGGAAGCGGCTCGACGAGGTGACCTTATCGCTCATCGGCGCGGGCGCGGCGAACATCAACGTGGCGAAGTATCTCCATCTCGCGGGCGCGCGCTGGGCGGAGATGATCATGGTGGATAGCCGTGGTATCTTGAGCCCCGCGCGCGTGGATCTGCAAGGTGAGCCGAAGAAGTGGGCGATCTGCGAGAAGACGAATCGAGAAGGTCGGAGCGGCGGCATCCCCGAAGCGATGCGCGACACCGACGTCTGCATCGCGCTCTCCACACCTGGCCCGGGCGTGATCCGGAAGGAGTGGGTCGCGCGGATGGCGGATGAGGCGATCGTCTTCGCGGCGGCGAACCCCGTCCCCGAGATCTGGCCCTGGGAGGCGCTGGAAGCGGGCGCGCGCATCGTCGCTACGGGCAGATCTGACTTCGCCAACCAGATTAATAATTCGCTCGGCTTCCCCGCCGTCTTCCGCGGCGCGCTCGATGTCCGCGCTTCAGGCATCACGGACGAGATGTGTATCGCCGCGGCCTACGCGATCGCGGGCTACGCGGAGGAGCGGGGTTTATCTGCTGCGGCGATCATACCTACTATGGACGAGCGCGAGATGTACGTCCGCGAGGCGGTCGCAGTCGGTACGAAAGCGATCGAGCAGGGGATCGCGCAGCGCGTGCTCACGGCAGCCGCGCTCGAAGAGGTCGTCCGCGCGAAGCTGGTGGGGGTACCATCGAAAACCTTTTAAGGCGATACCTCCTATACTTATATGTAGCACCGGCGTCGACTTCGATGACGGGGATACCCAAAAGATGAGATGTTGACTTCCGCTACGCTACACAGCAGCGAAGATGGGGACACAACAGCGGTAAAGGTTGTGTCCGACATGGGCTTAACCCAATTCTGACGAGCCAGCATATTTGGTTGGGCGTTTAGTTCAGATCGGGTGTGTGGAAATAACCCTGCCACGTAACACTGGTTGATCCTGCCAGAGGCTACTGCTATCAGAGTTCGACTAAGCCATGTTAGTCGAGGGTGCTCTCGCTTCTTCGGAGGCGGGAGTAACCCGGCGGACGGCTCAGTAACACGTGGATAACTTGTCCTGTGGACCGGGATAACCCCTGGGAAACTGGGGCTAATACCGGATAGAGCAGCGATCGCTGGAATGCACGATGCTCCAAAGCTCCGGCACCACAGGGTAGGTCTGCGGCCGATTAGGTCGTTGTTGATGTAACGGATCAACAAGCCTCCGATCGGTATGGGTTGTGAGAGCAATAGCCCAGAGATGGGTTCTGAGATAAGAACCCAGGTCCTACGGGACGCATCAGGCGCGAAAACTTTACACTGTGCGCCAGCACGATAAGGGAACTCTGAGTGCCTCCTCAGGAGGCTGTTCAGGTGTCTAAAACGCATCTGAAGGAAGGGCTGGGTAAGACTGGTGCCAGCCGCCGCGGTAACACCAGCAGCCCAAGTGGTAGCCACTCTTACTGGGTCTAAAGCGCCCGTAGCCGGCCAGGTAAGTTCCTTGGGAAATTTGATCGCTTAACGATTAAGCGTCCAGGGAATACTGCCCGGCTTGGGACCGGGAGAGGTCAGAGGTACCCCAAGGGTAGGGGTGAAATCCGTTAATCCTTGGGGGACCGCCGGTAGCGAAGGCGTCTGACTAGACCGGATCCGACGGTGAGGGGCGAAGGCTAGGGGAGCGAACCGGATTAGATACCCGGGTAGTCCTAGCTGTAAACGATGCGGGCTAGGTGTTGGCATTACTGCGAGTGATGCCAGTGCCGAAGGGAAGCCGTTAAGCTCGCCATCTGGGGAGTACGGTCGCAAGGCTGAAACTTAAAGGAATTGGCGGGGGAGCACCACAACGGGTGGAGCTTGCGGTTCAATTGGATTCAACGCCGGAAATCTCACCGGAGGCGACAGCGAGATGAAGGTCAGGCTGAAGACCTTACCAGATTAGCTGAGAGGTGGCGCATGGCCGTCGGCAGTTCGTGTCGTGAAACATCCTGTTAAGTCAGGCAACGGGCGAGACCCGTGCCCACAGTTGCCAGCATCTCCGCATGGAGGATGGGCACTCTGTGGGGACTGCCGCCGCTAAGGTGGAGGAAGAAGCGGGCCACGGTAGGTCAGTATGCCCCGAATCCTCCGGGCTACACGCGTGCTACAATGGGTAGTACAATGGGTATCGACCCCGAAAGGGGAGGGTAATCTCCTAAAGCTACCCCCAGTTGGGATCGAGGGCTGCAACTCGCCCTCGTGAAGCTGGAATCCGTAGTAATCGCCCCTCACAATGGGGCGGTGAATATGTCCCTGCTCCTTGCACACACCGCCCGTCAAGCCAACCGAGTGGGATTTAGGTGAGGCCATCCTTCTTGGGGTGTTCGAACCTAAGTCTCGTGAGGGGGGCTAAGTCGTAACAAGGTAGCCGTAGAGGAATCTGCGGCTGGATCACCTCCTAATTCACGTCCCAATCAAAGCTGAAAGCTCGTTACCTTGGGTTAAGTTACCTTTACATACTGTCGTAGTCTAGTAGATAGCTGGGAGATACCTCGGGCTCGTAGATCAGTGGAAGATCGTCGCCTTTGCGAGGCGAAGGCCCTGGGTTCAAATCCCAGCGAGTCCACCTTTGAAGAGGGAGGCGATGCACCCACCGAGCATCTTCGGTGGGGAAGCACCGATGGCTGGCGCAGCTGCCTGCCAGATGAGGTGATCATAGGCACTTTGCAACTCTGACATCCAATGGGCTCAGCGAGACTGGTGAATATGCCAGTTAGTGAATGGCTCGGCTCAAGCGCTGAAGAAGGGCGTGCCCAGTTGCGATAAGCCTCGGGTAGGTACAAGGAGCCTGAGAACCGAGGATGCCCGAATGGGAACTCTCGACCCTTCGGGGTCGATCCGTAAGGATCGGGAACGCTCCGAATTGAAACATCTTAGTAGGAGCAGGAAGAGAAATCAACTGAGATGCCGTGAGTAACGGCGAGTGAAACCGGCAGAGTTCAAACCGAACCCCGCCTCGAAAGAGGCGGGGGATGTGGGGTTGTACGTGGAGGTCATTAAAAGCCCGCCCTATCGAAGCCGAAGTCCTCTGGAACGAGGCGCCAGAGAGAGTGATAGCCTCGTAGGCGTAAGATAGAGGGCTCGATCTTTCACGTGAGTACCATAGGTTGGATATCCTGTGGGAAGCTGGGGGCTATCAACCTCCAAAACTAAATACGTCTTGAGACCGATAGCGGAGTAGTACCGCGAGGGAAAGCTGAAAAGTACCCCAAGTAAGGAGGTCAAAAGAGCCTGAAACTAATTGGCGACAGGGTGGTACGGCTCGGAAGTGATGACGTGCTCCGAAGGAGCATCTCGTGAGGGATGAGTACGAGGAGCACCGAACAGGGTCGTATCGTACGTTCTGGAGAACGGACCAGGGAGTATATCTCAGTGGTGAGGCTAACCCGAAACCGGGCAGCCGAAGGGTAACCAACCGGTTCGCATTCGTAAGAAGAGGAACGACGTATGAACTGCGTGGAATCACTGGGATATGACCCGAAGCCGGGTGATCTAAGCGTGGGCAGGCTGAAGTTCCTCGAAAGGGGAATGGAGGGCCGAACTGATGTTGATTTGCAAATCGCTCGGATGACCCGTGTTTAGTGGAAAAAGGCCAATCGAACCCGGCAATAGCTGGTTCCCCTCGAAACATGCCGCAGCATGACCTGATCGGAGACAGATGGCGCTGTAGAGCAACCGATTTGAGGATACGGAGTCGAAAGACTTCGCCCTCTTGTCAAACTCCGAAGGTGCCATCGTCGTAGAGGATCGGAAGTCCGGGTTGGGGGGTAAGCTCACAATCCGTAAGGGAATGAACCCAGCCTGAGGTTAAGGTCCCAGAGAGTCAGCTAAGTGTTAACACTAAAGGGCGTTGTAGACCACAAACAGCTGGGAGGTTAGCTTAGAAGCAGCTACCCTCTAAGGAGTGCGTAACAGCTCACCAGCCGAGGTTTGCAGCACCGAAAATGGATGGGGCTCAAGCTGACCACCGATACCTCAGGGCTCCGCAAGGAGATCCTGTAGAGGGGCGTTCTGTCTGGGCAGAAGCATCCCCGTGAGGGGGTGTGGACCGGGCAGTATCGAGAATCCTGGCGAGAGTAACAGCAGAGTTGGGTGAGAATCCCAACCGCCGAAGGGGCTAGGTTTCCTTGGCAATGTTCGTCAGCCAAGGGTTAGCCGGTCCTAAGAGGTGCCCCAACTGGAGCACCTCAAAGGGGAAGCAGGTTAATATCCCTGCGCCATCCAGTCTACGTGCCTCGAGCACACCTGACGCTTCCGGGTAGGTTGAGCGGTGCCGTCGCACCGTCCAAGCACCGAAGCCCACGGAGAGCCGTCATGGCGAGAAGTGGGTGAATGTGTGATGGCGGAAGTCAACCGAGCCCAGGAGCCCGTGAAAAGGGCGGCTGGATGTCCGTACCGAGAACCGACACAGGTGCCCCTAGCTGAGTAAGCTCAGGCGTGGCGGGATACTCCAGCTAAGGGAAATCGGCAAATTAGCCCCGTAACTTCGGGACAAGGGGTGCCTGCTTCGCGAGAGGCAGGTCGCAGTGACTAGGGAAGGCCAACTGTTTAATAAAAACACACGCGACCGCAAGTCCGTAAGGATTAGTACGGTCGCTGACTCCTGCCCAGTGGCGGTATCTGAAAGCCCTTTCCAAGGGGACGAAGGACCGTTAAACGGCGGGGGTAACTCTGACCCTCTTAAGGTAGCGTAATACCTAGCCGCTTAATTGGCGGCTTGCACGAAAGAAGGAATGAGCCTTCTACTGTCCCTAGCTGGAACCCGGTGAAATCAACATCCCGGTGAAAAGTCCGGGGGCCCCCAGGGGGAAGCGAAGACCCCGTGGAGCTTTACAGCAGCCTGTAGTTGAGCCACGACTTTGGATGTATAGCGTAGGTAGGAGGCGAGGAAGTGTTTTCGCTAGGAAACACAGAGCCACCAATGGAACACTACCCTTCTGGAGTTGTGTCCCTAACTCGCAAGAGAACACCTATAGGTGGGCTGTTTAGGTGGGGCGCCATGCCCTTGAAAGGATATCGAGGGCGCCCTAAGGTTGACTCAGGTGGGTCAGAACTCCACCGGAGAGTGCAAGAGTAAAAGTCAGCCTGACGTGACTTCGCATAGCAGGAAGTCACGGGACGAAAGTCGGGTCTAACGAACCTTTACGGCCTATTGGTAGGGCCTAAAGACATCAGAAAAGCTACCCCGGGGATAACGGAGTTGTCTCCAGCGAGAGTCCATATCGACCTGGAGGTTTGCTACTTCGATGTCGGCTTTCTCCATCCTGGCTGTGCATCAGCAGCCAAGGGTAAGACTGTTCGTCTATTAAAGGAGATCGTGAGCTGGGTTTAGACCGTCGTGAGACAGGTCGGTTGCTATCTACTGGGGGTGTTTGGAGGTCTGAGGGGAAGCTGCTTTTAGTACGAGAGGAACAAAGCAGCGGCGCCTCTGGTCGACCGGTTGTCCGACCGGGCAATGCCGGGCAGCTACGCGCTCATGGATAAGAGCTGAAAGCATCTAAGCTCGAAGCCACCCCCGAAAAGAGACCTCTTTAAGGGCACCATTAGAAGAATGGTTTGATAGAGCTGGGGTGT
The DNA here is from genome assembly GCA_964473145.1 of uncultured Halobacteria archaeon. Classification (GTDB taxonomy): domain Archaea; phylum Halobacteriota; class Syntropharchaeia; order Alkanophagales; family Methanospirareceae; genus JACGMN01. Next base: position 3,851 of record CAYYNW010000048.1, on the reverse strand, counting down.
AAGACTCAAGGTGATAAACCGAGATTTTCAGCCCGCAGCTACTAACGCCCGCACCGGTACACTCGCTGGGTCCAGATGAAATCAGAGTTGGAAGTGCCATCTCACTCTTCTCAGGCACGCTCCTGCATGCCTGTTCTTCTTTGCTCGAACTCCCTTCTTCTCCCAAGGAGAGAGCGGTCGTGCCAAGGTGGCGGAGCGGCAGACGCGGCTGACTGCAGATCAGCTATACCCCGGTTCAATTCCGGGCCTTGGCTTCACCGTGGCTCACGTCCGCTAGCAAAAATCGGAAACTTTATAAGCTGATGTCCACAATCTGGCTATCATGTTCGAAAATTCCCCCTAAGAAAGGGGGGAACATGTGGAAGGTACGGGAGGGAGGTTTGATAGATGTATGATATCAATAGTATGATTCTGGTAGGTGGTACACTAGCTATCGGCTTAGTTCCAATCTTGAGTAAGAAGTTAAGAGGCGAGAATTTCTGGGTATCCTATCGACGACCAGATAGCTATGGAGAAGAAGAAGAAAGATGGGAGATAAACACGCCGGGTGGTGATGCGGGTAAGCATCTTACTCCTAGTCCTAACTCTGAGGTTAAAATAGTAACCTACAATTTTCCAAGACGAGAATACGAGGATCCCACATGGACCGAAACACTTAAAAGTTGGCATAAAAGCGGCATAAGGATTAAAATTGTTGGAGGTCCACAAATAGTGGCGAAAAAGGCCATAAGTGAGCTTTCAAAAGAAGGCGTTATCGAGGTGAGACTCATCAAAAAACCCCGGACCTATCACGTAGCCATCGCAACACCACCTCAATTATGGATAGAGGAACATCACAAGAATGGAGATGCTACTGATTGCACGTTTACTAAGAAACCTCACGAATGGGTTTGGAAGAAAGCCAATTTGTATTTTGATAAACTATGGGAAGTCGGGAAATCAATTCAAGTCAATTAGATGTCCCTACCACCGGTTCAATTTGCCTTACTCCATAGTATAGGTGCGGCTTCTCTTTTGTTTGTGCTATTGCGATTTGTTAAAGACCTGAGACTCGAAGTAGTTGATATGCCAAGATTTATTTCACCCGGGGGCCCGTTTCTGTGGGGTATATTTTTCTTTACTGCTACTTGGGCACTTACTTCTTCTTATATCTTTATAGGGCTCCTGGGAGCCCAAGATGAAATCATTTGGTTCGAGAAGATTTTATGGTGTTCGGGCTTCCTAGGCTGTATCTATGCGTCTTTGGGTATTCTTGCTCTTCTTTTCAAAGGGGATCTTGATACATATCTTTCGCATTAACTGATTTTTGAAGTGCTCGCATTAGTAAAATAACGTCTTTCGAAGAGTTTACTGGATGGCTCCCATAGGTTTTATTAGGTATGGCATCCAATAGATGTGCAACACTCTTGTTGGTCTTTAGGTTAGCCGCAGGGTGGTGGAAGGAAGATGGCGATAAGGGTTTATAGCACGAAGATCTGCCCCAATTGCAGGAAGGTGAAGGAGTTCTTGGCCGCGGAAGGCGCGCCCTTCGAGGAGGTGGACCTCACCTCGGCGGAAGCGCTGACGGAGTTACGGATGCAGGGCGTCTTCACGCTGGTCACGCCCATCGTGCAAATTGGGTCGCTGTTCCTGACCACCACCGAGTTATTTGCGCATGAGGAATTGCGCAAAGAGCGAGTGCGCGAGGTATTAAAGGGAGAGGGAGAGGTATGAAACGAGCTTTCACCGTGGATAATGGCTCGGTCCAGACCACGCTGGACGGCATGACGTTGCGCTTCCCGAAGGTGCGGACGAGCGATGGGCACTTCGTGGAGTGGGACCGCGAGGCGATCGTGAAGCAACTGCTGCGCGAGACGAAGTTGAGTGAGGAGTTTTACAGCCGTTCGGCCATCGATGAAGCGACGGCGCGCGAGATCGCGGGGGAAGCGGAGAAGCGGATCAGGGTGATGGGGATCTCGCAGCTCTCGGGCGCGCTGGTGCGCGAGATCGTGAATCAGATCCTGCTGGAGGAGTATCATCAGCAGGAGTGGCGGAATGTCTGCACGCGCGTGGGCACACCGGTCTACGACGCCCATCTGATCGATATCGGCGAGGGGTTCGAGGCGAACGAGAACGCGAACCTGCAGGAGAACGCGGAGACCTCGCATAAGAAGAAAGCGGACAAGATCTGCAAGGAGCAGTACCTCCTGCTCCTGCCCCCGAAGCTCGCGGACGCGCATCTGAGCGGTGATCTGCACATCCACGACCTCGAATATTTCGGCACGCGCGGCTTCTGCCAGGACTGGGACCTCCGGTACTTCTTCTACTATGGCCTCATGCCCGACGGCACGGGCACGAAGGCCTCGGTCGCGGGCCCCGCGAAGAAGCCTGAAGTGGCGATCCTGCACGCTGTGAAGATCTTAGGGAGCGCGCAGACGAACTTCGCTGGCGGCCAGGGCTTCTTCAATTTCTTGACGTTCATCGCGCCGTACCTGGAGGGGCTCTCGTACGAGGCGATCGAGCAGCTGATGCAGATGTTCGTCTACGAGATGACCCAGATGCAGGTGGCCCGGGGCGGGCAGCTCGTCTTCTCCTCCGTACAGCTCACACCCGGCGTGCCGCGGATCTGGCGTGACAAGCCCGTGGTCTACAAGGGCGAGGTGTGGGACGGTGCCCGCGTGCCGCTTCGCACCTATGGCGAGTTTGAGCGCGAGGTGCGGCTGGCCTTCAAGGCGCTGATGACCGTGATGCTCCAGGGCGATTACTGGGGTAAGCCGTTCAACTTCCCGAAGCCCGAGATCGCGCTCGAGCCTGATTTCCTCACCGAGGATCAGGCCTTCAATGGGCAGCATCCCGAGCTGCCGAGCTACGAAGCGCTCTACGATCTGGCATTCGAGCTGACGGCGAAATACGGCGCGCCCTATTTCGATAATAAGATCCCGGAGTACCGTGGCGCGGGCGAGGGTGTCTCCTGCTACCAGTGCTGCGCCTACAGCTTCAAGACCAACCCGGACGACGCGAGCTTCAAGGACAAGATGTACTTCCGGAACGGCGCGCACTTCACCATGGGCGGCTGGCAGGTGATCACGCTCAACTGTCCGCGGGCAGCGTACCGCGCGGACGGCGAAGATGCGAACCTCTTCGCGGAACTGAAGCGGCAGATGGACCTCGCGGTCGAGGTCTTGAAGGTGAAGAAGCGGTGGATGAAGCAGATCCTGGGTAGCGGGCGCATGCCGTTCGCGACGCAGCGGCCGAAGGACCCCCTCACGGGCGAGAAAGGCACGATGGCCGTCGAGCTCAACGAGCTGGTCTACATTATCGGCGTGGTGGGCATCAATGAGATGGTGCAGTACCACTTTGGTAAGCAGCTGCACGAGGATAAGGGCGCGCTGCGGCTCGCCGTGCGTGCAATGACCGAAATGGAGCTGTATGCGAAGGAGCTTTCGAGACGCGAAGGGATGACGATCAGCTTCTCACGCACGCCCGCGGAGACCGTTGCGCAGCGGTTCGCGGTCGCCGATCTCCTGAACAAGGAATTCAGGGACAAAGCGATGATGGTCGTGAAGGGTGATGTCAAACGCGCACTGGAACGGATCCATGAGACGCGCAACCTGCCCGTCTACTATACAAACGGGACGCACGTGCCGCCAGGTGCGCATATCTCGCTCGCCGAGCGGATCAATATCGAGCATATCTTCTTCCCGATCGTGGACGGCGGGAACATCATGCACATCTTCCTCGGCGAGGGATACCCCGACCCGCGGGGGGTGAAGAGCCTCGCGATGCGGATCGCGAAGAAGACCCAAGCGGGCTATTTCGCCTTCACCAAGGACATGACCGTCTGTAAGGACTGCTCGCACGTCACGATGGGC
>CAYYNW010000047.1:9168-10949 GCA_964473145.1 uncultured Halobacteria archaeon | reverse complement strand
CCCTCCTCGAACCCGGAAAGGGCCGCGCCCTGAAAGAGCGCTTCGATTGCCTTGAGGTCCACACCGGCGTCATCGATCGCCTGCAGCGCAGCTTCAGAGAAGAGCTCAAGTGATGACTTCGAGGCACGGCCAAATTTCGTATGCCCGACTCCGATGATAGCTACATCGCGCATTCGTCTCCTCCTCCCTATTCCCTCTTTCTCTTTTCGCCCATTAAAAAGACCACAAATCAGGTATATCTACACAAGAAGGAGTTCATCTCAGGGAGTAGCGACGCTTCAGTCTCCGCCTTCACGCTCGTCACGATCAATGCGTACGCATCTCTTCCCGGCACCACGTTGCCCCGCACTCGCACTGGCATGCCGAAATACACGCTCTGATCACGCATGTTCTCGGGCAGAAGCAGATAGACGGCGCCCGTACCGTCGTCCAGAACCACCCGCTGCTCAGGTGCGTCTGCAAGGTTAGATACGATCGTGCCCTCGACCACGATGTCAAATGCACCGCCACAGCGGATCGCATCGCCCACTGTCCGTCTTCTCGGCTTCAGGAGATCGCCCGCCGGTGGGAATTCGGTTTCCGTGGTGAGGACCTGTAAGGACGTCTCCTCCGTGAAATAGAGCGTTGGTAACCCGTTCCGCCGCTTGACCTCCGCGTTCGTTACGAGCACCACGCTATCCTTCACCGGTGCCTCGCGCTCTACCGGTGAGAGGAACGGCACTTTCGCCGTGGTATCCGCGACGATGCCGTGAAGGATCTCGCGGGAGCGCCCCGCCTGCGTGTGGATCGCCCGTTTCGCTACCTCCAGTACCCTGCAGACCGTGCAGGCCGCCGTTTCACCCGGTTTGAGGCACCACAAGTCACGGCTCGTCGTGGCATCGCCAGTAAACCGGAAGAAGCCGTGTTGCTCGTATTTGCGCTGCATCGCCTCTGAATAGATAGGTAAAGGTATGAGAGGAGAAAACAATATGTGCACGCCAGAACTACCCTTGTAGCGAACGATCACCCTGACCCTCTCCGCGGGGGGAGAAGCGTGTGAGAACAATGGCTGCGAGCGATGTGGTGGGCTTAGGAGCGTTGAATTACGATGTGCTCTACGCAGTAGAGCGGATAGCACGCGGCGGCGAGGAGGTGGGCATTCTGGATATCAAGAAAGCGCCGGGCGGCTCCGCGGCGAATACCATCGTCGCTCTTGCCCGGTTAGGCGCTGCGGTCGGCTTCGTGGGGATAGTGGGCAGCGATACTGAAGGAGCGCTCATTCTGGAGGAATTCAGACGCGAAGGAGTGGAAACGCAGATTACGCGAGCGGACGGGTACACGGGCGCGGCGATCGGCTTCGTTGACGCATCGGGCGAACGAGCGCTGTACATCTACCCCGGGGTGAATGAAGGGCTTCGGGGCGCGGATATCGACCGCGATTTTGTCAATGGCGCACGGTACCTCCACACCAGCTCGTTCGTCAACGAGGAGCAACTGGCGATGCAGTGCGAGCTGGCGCAGGAGCTGCACGCTAAGCTCAGCTTCAGCCCCGGGATGCTCTGCTTCAAGTACTCGCTTGACGACCTTCGGGAGCTCATTGCACGCAGTGCCGTGCTCTTCCTCAGTCTCACCGAGCTGACTGCACTGCTACCCGGCGAGGATTATGTACACGGTGCCGCGCATCTCGTATCCGCCGGTGCGCAAATCGTCTGCGTGACCCTGGGCGCGAAGGGCAGTTATATCGCGGATACCACGGGTGCCGCGTACGAGCTCGCGGCATATCCGACGAAAGCGGTGGATAC
>CAYYNW010000047.1:0-9068 GCA_964473145.1 uncultured Halobacteria archaeon | reverse complement strand
TTGTATCCGCTGCAAGCAGGGTGGTGAGCTTCGCTGGAGATCCACGGGCACGTACCAGGTAATTGCCTGGGCGCGATTTGAGGTGATATGCTGCTCAATCTGGTCAGCTAATGCGTCTTTTAATAAAGCTAGTTGATCACACGTGGTGCCTTCCGGGGGCGCATAGCGTGCCAGGCGCTCAAAATAGAGGTAGCTGAATTGCTCCTTCGGGGGCTTCGATCTATAAGCCTCGAGAAACGGCCTCGTAAACTCCCTACAATATTCCTCGATCCGCTTGAAGGGGTACTGCGGATGTAATTCGCGCGCTTCGATCTGATTGATCGCCGTACCGGTCATGCTGATCAGCATACAGGAGTCTTTGATCGGCTTCCGCTCAGCACCGCCGCCGATCACCATATCAGTGCCACGGGCTAGCACTGCCTGGATCGCCTTCGCCCAGGCGTTATGGAAGTTCCGTTCCTCAATGAGGTGCACAAAGAGGTGCATGCGACGTCCACTACAAACATAGGTGATGCGTGGTGATAAGATTGCGATTCACCGCGAGACCACGAACACATGCATCAATCTGCCGTAATAGCGCTCCAAGTCCCCGCAGGCGGCTAAGGCACGTTCTAGCCACCCAAGATCAACGGGTGTGAACTCATCGAGCTCATGGATCTTCTTGAAGCCGTCCGCGTTCAGTTCCGCGAAGATGACCAGCTCGCTTGCCACGCGAACTGCTTCGCGAATACACTTTTCTCGTTCGGCAGGCGCGAGGTGGTGCAAGAGGCCGTAACTGATGACCACCTCGAAGCTCCGGTCAGGATACGAGAGTGCACGTGCATCACCGTACTCCACGGCAATCCGAGCTTGAAGCCTTTCCGCTTCCACCTCCCGGTTCGCCTCCTCTCGCTTTGCCGCATCGATCTCAACCGTCGTCACCTCGCAGTCAAAGTCGCGGGCAGCTATGATCGTGAGCTGCCCGGCACCGAGATCGAGTACCCGCTTATGCCGCACCTTCCAGCGGCTCAGAATCGCTGCACGATCCACCAGCCCCTTCTCATTCTCCTGCAGGGCCTCAGCGCACATCAATCGAACGCGTCCTCGTAGGTTATTACGCCCCGGCTGCAAGAATAACATACGGGGAATGATGACCGCAGAGACAGAGCTTTTACCCTGCGTGAAAGTGGCGAAGCAGCGAGGCGAAACGATCCGGCGAGCGTTACTGGAACGCAACCTGCTGCGAACCGATGCTAAGATTAGCTCCAACGACCTGTTCATCTATCTACCAATCACGACCGCGGCCACCAATCGTGAGCTGAACGAATTACCAGCCGGTGAAGTAACCACGCAGGAGTTCAGGATCCGGGAGCACCGGCAGAGTATCGAAGAGCTGCTCGGCTTCAAGCCTGCGTTCGAGCTCGTCGGGGACATCGCCGTGCTTACAGAGGCCGTTGAGCCATCAAAAGAAGAGATCGTCGCGAAGGCGCTCCTGCGCCTGCAGCGAAACGTTACGGTTGTTGCGAAACGGATCTCCGTGGTCGAAGGGGTCTACCGGACTCGGCGGTTAGAGGTTATTGCCGGTGAGCACCGCACGGAGACGGTGCACCGGGAGCACGACTGCCGCTTCAAGCTCGACCTCGAGAAGGTCTACTTCAATCCGCGGCTGGGCGGCGAATGTGCGAGGGTAGCCGCGCAGGTCGCGCGCAGCGACCGGGCGGAAGAGGTCATTGATATGTTCGCCGGCGTCGGCCCCTTTGCCATCCAGATCGCGAAACGCGCACCCCCGAGCCACGTTACCGCGATTGACATCAATCCCGAGGCGGTACGGTACCTCACCGAGAATATTCAGCTGAACCGCGTCCAAAACGCGACTGCGGTGGAAGGCGATATCCGCGCAGTTTACCAACGGTTTCAGAAGACCGCAGACCGGCTCATCATGAACCTGCCGAAGAGCGCGCATCTCTTCCTCCGTGAAGCGCTGAGCATGCTCAAGCCCGAGGGCGGGACCATCCATTTCTACGATCTGGAATCCGCCTACCCGGAAGAGGGCGAAGAGAAGCGGGATTCGGTCGAGAACGTGATAGAAAAAGCGAAAGAGCGACTGCTGTTTACGCTCGAAGCGTTGAGCGATGCGTTTCGTATCGAGTCAGTGGAGCTGCGAGAGGCACGGAAGGTGAAGGCGTACGCGCCCTATGCGTATATCGTGGGGATTGACGCTGCCGTTGCGGCGAAAAAGCGACTCTGACGCAGATTTGAGCGTTTCATGATAGCAGCAGGCTGCTACCAGCACGCACAAAGCGGAAGTTTAAATGAACCTAGGGAACACGAGAAGATATGCCTGAACCGCTTCTCGGGCTCGCCGCCGGTCTGGGGATAGGCGCGCTCTTAGGAGTACTGTTGACTACTGGCGGGTTAGTGTGGTATAAGAAGTCAAGGCCATACCGGTTCATTTTGGACGGCATGGCAAATAATAATGAGCTTTGCTTGATCTTCATTCGCCATGTATTTATTGAGGATGCGACTCCAGGAACAACACCATTACGTGAACGTTTACCGCGATATGGTAGTACCGTAGCTGTATCGAATGTACGGGATTTATGTGCTGATGTGGACGGAATTGCGCTCGCTAATGTCCTTAATGTGTTAGGCCATGCGGGAAAAACGGAGAATATGCGAATTATTCGGACGTCAGATGATCGCGGTGAGTGGAATGGGCACCTTATTGTCATTGGAGGAGAATCACAACAATCATGCGATTTCTGTAGCTCGATGCAGCCGATCTTTTACCGACTGAGCTCGACCGATATCTACGATACCACAGAAGACTGCTGTATTCCTCGCGAGCACGGTTTTGTGTACGGGGTAATTCTAAAAGCGCGAAACCCACAGAGAGCAGGAAGACCCGGCGTTGCTTTGCTCATCGGGGGCCTGGGAGCCGGAGGTACTGAAGCAGCCAGTTATTATCTGCGCGAGCACCTCGACGAATTGGGGCGGGAGTTTGGCTGCAATTGCTTTGGTGTTGTTCTTCGCGCATCGGTTGCTACAGGGGTTCAAAGCACAGAACGACTGGTGCAGTACGACCGTGTGGAAAAGGAGTTGTACGAATACTAGGAAATTGTTCGTTTGCCGTGACCCCGCATAAAGCAAGAGCGTAAAATCAGAATGGCAGGATCTTGAGCAGGTAGATGATATAGAGCGCGTAAATCCCGACATAGGCTACGCCCTCATACTTGTGCATGCGTTTCTTCGCCAGCGCGATAAAAAACAGGATAGTTATAATACTCAGGAAAATTAGGTCGACCCTTACCTCATAAATTGAGAAAGCGAGTGGCCTTAATCCAGCGGCGAACCCGAGAATCCAGAGGATATTGAAGTAGTTCGAGCCCACGATATTGCCGAGCGACATGCCCATTTGCCCCTTCCGCGCGGCTATAATGCTTACCACGGTTTCAGGTAAGGATGTCCCGGCCGCCACGATGGTCGCCCCGATAAGCCACTCTGAAACACCCGCGGACCTGGCAGTCTGAACTGCAAAGGTGACCGTAGCGATGCCGGCTAGCAGCACGCCCGCAAGGAGTATACTACACCAACTGATTTCCTTCCGGAGAGACTCGTTCGGGTTGCTGGTGATTCCCGGATCTTGGTTCGTTCTCTTGTAGCTCTTTACCACGTAGTAGGTGTAGCCTGCGAGAGCTACCACCATTACGACCCCCAGGGGAGTGGATATCCCACCGAGAAAAGCAAGGAGGATGAGCGCACCCGTGCTCGCAAGCATAAATACCCCATCCCTTCGGAGATCCACCTTCCAGGTGAAGGACGTAAGAAGCGCAACAATTCCCATAATCACCGCGACATTGTAGATGTTAGAACCAACGACGTTGGAGATGGAGAGCTGGACATGTGCCTGGACAGATGCGATCGAGGAGACCGCGAACTCGGGCATCGAGGTGCCGTACGCCAGGACGGTGAGACCGATCACCGCTTCTGAGATCCCGAGTAGTGCCGCGAGTTTCACGGAATGATCAATCAAGCGATCGGCGACGAAAATGAGCGCGGCTAGACTCACGATGAGCAGCCCGAAATAGATGAGGGGCTCGATCATAAGGGACTGATTAGATGGCGGGGCTTAAAAATGTCATCCACTCGATCCGTTCCGAGGAGGGAGAGGAGTACTGCATGTGATTTTTTGAGGGTTGTTACTACGCGTTTTTGATGAAACTTTTTCCAAAAGTGTCATGCGACGATCAACTTCACGTAGTCCATCTTCCCGCTCGCCTGAAACGCCCTGACCAGCTCTTTGATCCGCGCTGCATCGCCCTCCAGGATGAAGAGCTCGAGGCATTTATCCCCCCGCAGGTGGTTATGGAGCTGCGTGCTGCTGATGTCCTCGAAGTCGTGCTTGATCTCGGTGACCGTGTCCTCCGCTTTCTGCGCGTGAATGAGCAGGAGCACGGCGTTGAGCGTGCCTTCCAGGTGTTCCTTCTCACGGTTATCCGCGATGAGCATCCGCGCGCCAGCCCGTAGCACCTCCGATCGGCCGGAGAAGCCGAGCGCTCGCTGCAGCCTGTCGAGCTCCTCCAGGAGGCCGCCATTCACGGATATGCTGATGACTGTCATGCTGCTCACTCAGGAAGAGTTAATAACCACCCTATAAATACTCCCACCGTTTTTAATAATAAATTATTTGAATGTTATTAAGATAGGTGAGGGGGTGTGCGGGTTATTGGGATGATTGCCCGGATGGCGGGCGGGAAGAAGGAGATGAGGAGCGGGATGGTGGGGAGCAGGGGATGGATTCTTCTCGGAACACTGATTCTCGCAAGCTGCATACTCGGCTGTCTTGCGCCTAAGGGAGACCAAGCCGAAGAAGGGAAGATAGGGGTGATCGTGAGCATAGCACCCCAGGCTGAGTTTGTCGAACGAGTGGGCGGGGATCACGTCCGCGTAACGGTAATGGTGCCGCCGGGCGCAAGTCCGCATACCTACGAGCCGACCGCGGGCCAGTTGCGGGCGGTCAGCACTGCGCAGCTGTACGCACTGGTGGGCTCGGGCATCGAGTTCGAATTGGTATGGTTCGATAAGATCCGCGCGGTGAATCACGAGATGCTCGTCGTGGACTGCTCCCGGGGAATTGCACTCAGCGGAGAGGAGCATGAGCATGACCGGGCAGAGGGTCTCGTGGAGGAGCACTCCGGGGCTGATCCTCATATCTGGCTTTCACCGCGCAATGCTATGGTGATGGTAACGAACATCTGCGACGGGCTCAGCACGATTGATCCCGAGCACGAAGCGGAATACATCGCGAATAGAGACCGCTACCTGCAGGAGCTGGAGGAGGTTGACGCGTTTATCCACCAGCAGCTCGATCCGTACGGCAAACATCGTGCCTTTTTGACCTACCACCCCTCGTTTGGCTACTTCGCCGCGGAATACAATCTCACCCAGATCGCGATCGAACATGAAGGTAAAGCGCCGACGCCACAGGTCATCCAAACCAGCATCGACTACGCAGAGCAGTTCAATCTCTCCTACGTCTATGTCGCGCCACAATTCGCCACCCGGGATGCCGAGACGATCGCGCAAGAGATCAATGGAGCGATCATTTATTTGGATCCGCTGCCTAGGGAATATAGCGCCACTATGCGGAACATCGCCACGTCTCTCGCTCGCGAGCTGGAGTGAGTAAGCATGCCGCAAGGAGATGAGATCGTTACCTTAGAGAACGTATGGCTTCAGTTTGACGGTGTACCCGTACTGGAGGATATTAACCTCATCATTTATCAGCACGACTTCCTGGGAATCATCGGCCCGAACGGTGGCGGGAAGACCACGCTCCTCAAGGTCATCCTCGGACTGCTGGAGCCGACGTGGGGTACGATCTTGGTCTTCGGGCTGCCGCCGGCGCGCGGCCGGCGGTACGTGGGCTATGTCCCCCAGTTCAGCCTCTTCGACCGCGAGTTCCCCATCACCGTCTGGGAGGTCGTGCTCATGGGCCGCGTGGGGCATATGAAGCGGTTCACACGGTATAGCGATAAGGATGCGCGGCTCGCCTCCGATGCCCTGGAGACGGTCGAAATGCTCGAGTTCCGCGACACGCAGATAGGGCGGCTCTCCGGGGGCCAGCAGCAGCGGGTATTCATCGCGCGCGCGCTGGTGACGGAGCCGAAGCTACTCCTGCTGGACGAGCCGATGGCCAGTGTGGATGCACCCATGCAAACGGAGCTGTATGAGCTCTTCGAACGATTACGGGAACGAATGGCGATCGTGATGGTTTCGCACGACATCAGCGCGGTCTCCATTTACGTGGATAAAATCGCCTGCCTCAATCGTAAGCTCTTTTATCACGGCACGAAAGAGCTGGTGCCGGAGGAGCTCGAGGCCACGTACCAATGCCCCATCAACCTGATAGCCCACGGCGTCCCCCATCGCGTCTTACGGGAGCACGACTGAGATGATCGAACTCTTCCAGTACGACTTCATGCGCAATGCCCTCCTCGCCGCGCTCTTAGCAAGCATTGCCTGCGGAATCATCGGCGTCTACGTGGTCGTAAAGCGGATCGTCTTCATCAGTGGCGGGATCGCGCACGCAGCCTTTGGTGGTATCGGGGTGGGCTATTACCTGGGCATCGAGCCACTTCTGGGCGTCGTGCCCTTCAGCATTGCAGCCGCGCTGAGCATGGGCATGGTGGGCCGGCGCACCAGGATACCGGAAGATACTGCGATCGGGATCCTCTGGGCGATGGGCATGGCGCTGGGCGTCATTTTCATCGGCCTGACGCCCGGCTATGCACCTGATCTCTTCGGCTATCTCTTCGGGAGTCTCTTAGCAGTGCCTACTGCGGACCTCTTCCTCATGCTGAGTCTCGATGGCGCGATCATCCTCATCGTGCTGGCGTACTACCACGATTTCCAGGCGATCTCATTCGATGAGGAGTACGCGACCGCGCTGGGTCTCCCGAGCGAGCGCTTATACCTTCTCCTACTCTGCCTCATTGCGCTTACGGTCGTCTTATTGATACGGGTGGTAGGCGTGATCCTGGTCATTGCGTTGCTCACGATACCTGCCGCGCTGAGTAAGCGATTTACCCGCCGGTTGAGCGGAATGATGCTCATGTCGAGCGCGCTCTGCGCTCTCTTCACCACGGGCGGGTTATGGCTCTCCTATGCCTTCGATCTACCGTCGGGCGCGACGATCGTCCTCTTCTCAGGCTCGGTATTTCTCCTCACCTCACTTGTTCACCGCGCCCGGTGAACACGAATACGGCGCCCACGAGCACGCGAGATAGCTTTATTTAGTTCCCGTGCGAATTGAAAGGTGAAGGTGAGGCGGAGAAAGGTGAAGATCATAGCGATAATCATCGTGGTGCTCATTGCACTCTTCTTCTTGCTGCCCATTCTCTCGGGCAATGCGCCCCTTCCCGGGGATATGTCGGCGAGTGAGATCGGGGGCTTCATCGGGGGGTTCTTCCGCTACTGGATAGACGCGATACGGAGCGCTTTCGGCGGTTGATTGGGAGATAGCAGCGGGACGACGCGAGCTCTCAGATCCTCAAAGGCCTTCAGAGCTTCTCAGCCGCCTCAAACCGCTCTTTCAGGAAGCTCGGCTCCAGTGAGACCAGGAGCCAGCCTGCCCGGGGCCCCGAGGGCTTCTTCAAAAGCGCACGGTACATCGCCTCGAAGACCGCCTTCGGCTCGATGCCGAGTGTGGCGGCGATCTCATAGATCTTTTTATGCCATGCTTCTGCGGTCAGGTTCACCCCAGCTTCAAGTTCGCGCGCCAGCAGCCCCAGCGCGGCTCGTTGCGGGGCTGAGAGAGCGCTGAGCGCCTCCACCGGGACCATGAGCTGCAGCTCGAACTTCACGCTCGCCGGTGCGTAAATCCTGAGCCACTGCTCCACATAGCCTGCCTTCTTCCGTAGCTCCGCCAGTTCCGCCTCATCCTTTTCGTGAACCGGATAGCCGCTCCGCTGAATCACGCGCAGGAGTTCCGTGAAATCGCCCCGGGCGATTTGCACGAGCGTGATAAAATGCCGGAATGGAATGCTGGCCGCAACGCCGTGCCCGATACTCCCCACCTGCCGCTCGTACTCGTCAATCAGGTTGAGCAGCGGCAATGAGGGGTTGAACTCGATATGCTTCTCCGGCCACACGCGTGCGAGAAGGTGCTTCAAGATCTCAGGTGGTACGGCCCGCAGGATCTCGTGCACGGGGATATTTGTGCCGCGCGATGATGACATCTTCGTGGTTACTTTGGTTCCTGTACCTTCCTCGTCCAGCTTGAGGAGGATATGCTCAAAGGGGATTGGATAGGGCGCCGGATAATTGAATACTCGGGCGGCGATCTGTGCCCCTGTATCGAACGATCCGCCCGGCGAGGCGTGATCCTTACCGAACGGCTCGATGGACACCCCGAGCATCTTCCACCGCGCTGCCCAGTCCACGCGCCACGCTAATTTCCCACCGCCCTTCAAGGACGCTACGCCCGTGTTACCGCACGTACAGGTATAAGCGACCTCATCGCGATCGAGCGCATAGCCCGTGACGGTAGCGGCATTGATTCGACCGCACGCGGCACAGAGCGGGTTAAATGGTGACCACTCAGCCGGCAATTGCCGGCCCGAAACAGCCTCGAGGATCCGCGCCAATTCAGCCCTGCCCGTAAGCGCCTCCTTGATCGTGCCTGCATAGTGCCCCGCCTTGTAGAGCTCGTCGGCCCTGAACTTCTCGATCGGGATGCCCAACTCGTCCAGGGATTCGAGGAAGGGCTGTAAGAAGTGGTCCGCATAAGATGCATGGCAGCCCTCGGGATCGGGTATCTCCGATATCGGTTTGCCCACGTGCGCTTCATATTCAGGTGGTAGAAACGGGTAACGCCGCCGGAGCGGGTCGAAGGAATCGGCAACGTAAATGAGCCGCGCATCCACGCCCAGCGCCAGGAGAGCGGTGTGCACCGCATCCGCAACAATAATCTCCCGGAGGTTCCCCACGTGGATCGCGCCTGAGGGCGTGATGCCCGTAGCGACGACGTGCCGCTCCTCTTTCCGCTTAGCGATGATATCCCGTGCGATTGCCTCTGACCAGTGCAT
>CAYYNW010000046.1:5429-11083 GCA_964473145.1 uncultured Halobacteria archaeon | reverse complement strand
GAAGGAATTATTGATGTTCAAGGTAAGCCATGAAATTTAGGACATTACCGGATTTAAGGGTATTTAAGAATCTTTAAGTGAAATTATGCTTTTTTCATAAGAATTATGAAAAGATTTGGTGCGCTTCGAAGCAGTCAAGACCCTGAAATAACTAATAACCTCCTGCAGTTTTGTGCAGTCACGCACAAGAGGCCGCCGAAGTCCTCCTCCTCTCTCATCGCCATTGCTTTGTGAAGCTTCATGGCTGCAAATGACCTAGTGCCACTTCCATAGTTTATTACAATTATAAGGGCAATAGAAGAGAAGCACTTTTTCATAATCATTACGTTTAGTTCTTACATAGTCTGCTCAAAGTAGTTGATGCCAGACTAGAAACGATCTTATTCATTCTTAACCATTAGGTTTGATTCTCAAATAGACTAATAAGATATTCTCGTGAACCTTACAACAAGGAGGTTAGCAATAAGAATGAAAGGCAAGATGGAACGGATAAAAAGTGAGAACGTGCTGAGGTCGTTGGTGCTCATGCTTCTGCTAGGGGGCATGATGCTGGCAATAATGCCGGGGAGCGATAGCTGGTGATCCCAGTGGCATGGATACGTACACCGAGGATGTCGCGGGGCTCAAGACCGCGCTCAACTTCGCATGGACGCTCGTCGGGGCATTCCTCGTCTTCTTCATGCAGGCGGGCTTCGCCTTCCTGGGCGCGGGCGCAATCCGTACGAAGAACACCGTGAACTACTTCGCCAAGAGCTACATGGACTTCTCGATCGGTGCAATCGCCTACTGGGCGATCGGATTCGCCCTGATGTTCGGTGGCTCGCAGTTCTTCGCGGGGCTCGAAAGCGGCAACAGCGTCATCGGCTGGAGCGGCTGGTTCCTCGCGGGCGACGCTTACGACGTCTCGACGATGATGTTCTGGATGTTCCAGGTGGTATTCGCGGCGACCGCCGCAACGATCGTGGCTGGCGCATGCGCGGAGCGGCTGAAACTGCAGGCGTACCTGATCTACAGCGGCATTGTCACTGCGCTCATCTACAGCATCTACGGGCACTGGGTATGGGGCGGCGGATGGCTCTCCACGCTCCCCTTCGGCGTGGGCGCGCGCGATTTCGCGGGCTCCGGCGTGGTGCACGCCGTCGGTGGGTTCGTCTCGCTCGCGGGTGTACTGCTCCTCGGGCCGCGTATCGGCAAGTTCAACAACAGCAACGGAAAGCCCACCGCTATTCCGGGTCACGACGTGGGCTACATCGTGATGGGCACCTTCATCCTCTTCTTCGGCTGGTTCGGGTTCAACGCAGGCAGCACACTCGCCGCCACGGATCTCAGAATATCCGTGATCGCCGTGAACACCTTCCTGGCTGGTGCGGCGGGCGCGGTTCTGGTCTGCTACTGGACCTACTTCAAGACGGGGAAAGCGGATATCGTGCTCGCCTGCAACGGAGCACTTGCAGGTCTGGTTGGCATTACCGCGTCCTGCGCGTACGTGCCGACCTGGGCAGCCGTGGTGATCGGCACCATCTCGGGCATTATCGTGATGTTCGGGATATGGTTCAACGAGTGGAAGCTCAGGATTGACGATCCCGTGGGTGCGGTCGCCGTCCACGGCTACAATGGTATCTGGGGCTTGATCGCAGTCGGGATCTTCGCGGACGGCACGTACGGCGGCGTGAGCGGCTTGATTGCCGGGAATGGCGGACAGCTCGTCGCACAGCTCATCGATGCCGCGACCGTGATGGTCTGGGCACTGGGAACCGGTTTGCTGCTCTTCGGGATCATTAAGCACACCGTCGGTCTACGCGTACCGCCCGAGGAGGAGCTCATGGGACTCGACATCGGTGAACACGGCATAACCGCGTATCCCGATTTCGTACACACCGAAGTAGCACGCCCGGCGAAGGTAATACGTATGGGCAATAAAGTGCTCAGTGAGCTGGAGTCTGAGACAGCAGGGAAAAAGGAGAGGCGGACATGAAGAAGATAGAAGCGATTATCAGACCGGAGAAACTGGACGACGTGAAGCGAGCGCTGGAGAACGAGGGCTTCGCGAGCATGAACGTCACGGAGATACGTGGACGCGGAAGACAGAAGGGCGCAAAGCTCACCTGGCGCGGCACGGAATACCTGATGGAGCTGATTCCGAAGACGAAGGTGGATCTCGTCGTGTGCGACCAGGATGCGAAAAAGGTGGTGAAGATCATCCGGGAGAGCGCGTACACCGGTACTATCGGCGACGGCAAGATCTTCGTGCTGCCCGTTGAGGAAGCTATGCGAGTTCGCACGGGGGAGGAGGGAGAAGAAGCCTTATAGGGGCCCCTTCTCCTCTCTCTTTTTTTTGGTGGGACGTGAGCGCCAGACGGGCCGGGAAAGTATGGCGTCGTTTGGCAGACAGGCTTGAGAGACGCTCTTCATATCTTTTCATAATCCGTAAGCCGATTTCTCAAATACCTCCTCAAGGAGGCAAATGAAAGAATTAGTAGAGAGAGGTGCAGAGAGCGAACAAAAGAGGTAATGCCAAAGTCGAACGAGATCAAGAAGGTGCTGGTGATCGGTTCGGGACCCATCCAGATAGGGCAGGCTGCAGAGTTCGATTTCTCCGGCTCGCAAGCTTGCAGGGCGTTACGTGAGGAAGGCATACGGGTCGTGCTCGTCAATTCCAATCCCGCCACGATCATGACCGACTTCGAGATGGCCGACGTGATTTACCTCGAGCCGCTCGTGGTCGATGTGGTGGCCAGGATCGTGGAGAAAGAGCGGCCAGATGGTATCGTCGCGGGCTTAGGAGGCCAAACAGCGCTGAACCTCACGACGGAACTGGCCGAAGCGGGCATACTAACGAAGTATAACGTGCGCGTGCTCGGCACACCGCTCGAAGCAATCTACAATGCGGAGGAGCGCGAGCGATTCAAACAACTGATGGAACGGATCAACGAGCCGATACCTCGGGGCTTCACCGTCACCTCGCTCAACGAGGCCGAAGAGGTCATGGCACAACTTGGTCTCCCACTCATTATCCGCCCCTCCTATACCCTCGGCGGCACGGGCGGCGGCATCGCGCGGACCGCAGAGGAGTTGCGAGCCATCGTCTCCTACGGGCTGCAGGTCTCGAGGATCCATCAGGTGCTGGTGGAAGAGAGCGTCCTCGGCTGGAAAGAGATCGAGTACGAAGTGATGCGCGATGCGAAGGACACCTGCATCACGATCTGCAACATGGAGAACCTCGATCCGATGGGAATTCATACCGGTGAATCGATCGTGGTCACGCCCTCGCAGACACTCACCGACGAGGAGCATCAGATGTTGCGAGCCGCCGCAATCAGGATCATCCGCGCGTTAAAGATAGAAGGCGGCTGTAACATCCAATTCGCCCTGAAAGACGGTGCGTACCGCGTGATTGAGGTGAATCCGCGGGTATCACGCTCATCCGCGCTCGCCTCAAAAGCCACGGGCTATCCCATCGCGCGAGTAGCGGCGAAGATAGCCATCGGACTCACCCTTGATGAGATTCGGAATGACGTGACGCAGGAGACCCCGGCATCCTTTGAGCCCGCAATCGATTACGTGGTGGTCAAGATCCCGCGGTGGCCGTTCGATAAGTTCCCTGACGCGGATCGGACTCTGACGACCTCGATGAAGAGCACGGGCGAGGTGATGGCGATCGGCCGAACGTTTGAAGAGGCGCTGCAAAAAGCGCTCCGCTCGCTTGATATCGACAAGGACTTCGGGTACGGCTACGATGAATGGTCCGATGCTGAGGTGCGGCACCTCCTGGAGACGCCCACGGATGACCGGATCTTCGCCATCTACGAGGCACTGAAGCGCGGATTCAGTCGAGAAGAGATCGCTGCCCTGACAAATATCGACCTTTTCTTCATCCAGAAGATAGCGCAGCTAGTCCAGGCAGAGGAGCAGGTGCGCACGCAAAAGAGCGTGGATCCCCAGCAGTTGCGGTACTTGAAGCGCATGGGCTTCTCCGACGAGCGGATCGCAGCGCTTACGGGCAGCAGCAGGGAGGCGATCAGCGATCTGAGAAGGCAAACGGGCGTTATCCCCACCTACAAGATGGTTGACACCTGCGCCGCGGAGTTCGAGGCGAAGACGCCCTACTATTATGCCACCTATGAGGATGAATGCGAGCTCACGCCATCGACCCGAAAAAAAGTGCTGATCATCGGCTCCGGGCCGATCAGGATCGGGCAGGGGATCGAGTTTGATTACTGCACGGTGCGTGCGATCAAAGCGCTGAAAGAGGAAGGAATAGAGGCGCACATCATCAATAACAATCCAGAGACCGTCTCGACGGATTACGACACCTCTGATAAGCTCTTCTTCGAGCCATTAACCCTCGAGGATGTGATGAACGTGCTCGAGAAGGAGCAGTATGACGGCGTGATGGTGCAGTTCGGTGGCCAGACGTCGGTGAATCTCGCCATGCCCTTGCGGGCTGAGCTCGAGCGGCTCCGGTCGAAGACGGCCATCATGGGCACGGATCCGGAGAAGATGGATGTGGCGGAGGATCGAATGCGGTTCAGCAAGTTCCTCTATCAGATGGGCATCCCGCAGGCCGAGAGCGGGTACGCCACCTCGCTGAACGAAGCGAAGGAGGTCGCGGCACGCATAGGGTTCCCCGTACTCGTCCGCCCATCCTACGTGCTCGGCGGAAGAGCGATGCAGATCGTGCACGACGAAAAGGAGCTGATGCGCTACATGGGTGAAGCAGTACGAGTCTCGAGGGCTAAACCGGTGCTCATCGATAAGTTCCTGGACAAGGCCACGGAGATCGACGTTGACGCGGTCTCTGACGGCGAGGAGGTGCTGATCGGCGCGATCATGGAGCACATCGAGGAAGCGGGGATCCATTCCGGCGATTCCACGTGCGTAATCCCCCCACAATCACTATCCAACGAGGTGGTTGCGACGATCCGGGACTACGTGAGCAGAATAGCAGTGGCCCTGCAGATTAAAGGGCTGGTTAACTTCCAGTTGGCGGTCCGGCAAGGGGTAGTCTACGTGCTGGAGGTGAATCCGCGGGCGAGTCGAACCATCCCGTACGTGGCCAAGGCGACGGGCATACCGCTCGCGAAACTTGCCGCTAAGGTGATGCTGGGGCATACCCTGCGCGAGCTGGGCTTCAAAGAGCCGCGGATCGCACATGTCGCAGTCAAAGAAGTGGTTCTACCGTTCTCAAAGCTGAAGGGCGTGGATACGCTCCTCGGGCCGGAGATGAAGAGCACGGGCGAGGTGATGGGGATCGATGACCGCTTTGATAGAGCCTTCTTCAAAGCAGAACTGGCCGCGGATAATCCGCTTCCCGCGGGCAACAACAGCACCGTCTTCATCTCAGTCTGCGATGAGGACAAGCCAGAAGTAGTTGAGGTGGCGCGGAAATTGAGCGTTGCAGGTCTCAAGATCGTTGGCACGGCAGGCACAGCAGACTATCTGAGCGCGCACGGGATCGCTGCGGGCACCTTGAAGAAGGTGCAGGCAGGCTCGCCCAACGTGGTGGAGCTGATGCAGCAACGAGCTGTGCAGCTGGTGATCAATACCCCTACGGACAAGCAGTCGTACCGGGACGGCTACCAGATACGGAGGAGCTGCATCGATCTCGGTATTCCGTACATCACGACCATGCAGGCGGCGAAGGCCGCGGCTAC
>CAYYNW010000046.1:0-5329 GCA_964473145.1 uncultured Halobacteria archaeon | reverse complement strand
TCGATCTCGGTATTCCGTACATCACGACCATGCAGGCGGCGAAGGCCGCGGCTACAGCGATCAGCGGGCTAAAAGAGCGGGGCAACGAGCTTGGGCTTGCTATCAAACCCATAGGAGAGTACTTTGCACCATGAACGCAATACTCGCACTTGAGGACGGCACGGTCGTTCAAGGGGAAGGATTCGGCGCGGAGGGAACCGCAGTGGGCGAACTCGTCTTCGCTACCCCCTTCACCGGCTACGAAGAAGCGCTCACTGACCCCTCGTATAAAGGGCAGATCTTGATGCTCACCTACCCGCTCATCGGGAATTACGGAGTGAGCGGTGCTAATTTCCAATCGGCGGGCATCAAGGTGGAAGGCTTCGCGGTACGAGAGCGGTGCACCGTTCCCTCACACTACCGGAGCTCCAGAACCCTGCATGAGCTCTTGCAGGACGAAGGCGTCCCGGGCATCAGCGGGATCGATACGCGAATGCTGACCCGAAAGACACGCCAGTACGGCACGATGAAAGCGTGCTTGCAGGTGGGCGAGGAGCTCAAGCCCGATCCGGCAACAGCCCTTGAACTCGCCAGATGCCAGCCGGATATCTCCACCCTCGAGTTGATAGAGCAGGTTACCTGCAGCCACGCATATCGACTACCAGGACCGGCAGGCGCAAAGAAGATCGCAGTGCTGGATCTGGGCGTGAAGCGAAGCATTCTGCGGAACCTGGCGAGCAGAGGCTGGGATATCTCCGTCTTCCCGGCGAACGCGCATGAATCGGAGATCCGAGCCGCGGAACCCGACGCGGTACTCCTTTCCAATGGTCCGGGTGATCCGAAGCGAGCGCAAAATGCGATATGGATCGTAAAAAAGTTCGCAGGCCAGCTACCACTCGTCGGGATTTGTCTGGGACATCAGATCATCGCTCTCGCGCTGGGTTGCGATACCTACAAGCTCAAATTCGGGCATCGCGGTGCGAATCAGCCGGTGAAAGACCTGACAAGCGGACGCGTCTATATTACCTCGCAGAATCACGGCTTCGCCGTAGCTCGAGACTCGCTCCAGGGCATAGCCCAGCTTACCCAGGTCAATGCAAACGACCACACGGTCGAGGGCTTTGAAGATCCGTACCTGCGCATCAACTGCGTACAATACCATCCGGAAGCGAGTCCGGGGCCGTGGGATACCACGAACATCTTCTTTAACGAGCTCGTCAATTACGTGAAGTAGCGCGCACAGCCGCTACCGTGAGCATGAAGATTGGGGTGATCGCAATCCAGGGGAACGTCGAAGAGCATGTCAGCGCACTGGAGAAGACGCTTGCAGAGCGCGGCGAGGGAGGAGAAGTGGTGAAGATCAAACACCGCGGTATCGTGCCCTCCTGCGATGCACTCGTGCTGCCCGGTGGCGAGAGCACCACCATCGGACGGCTCTTACAGCGTGAACAGATCTTTGCGGAGATCAAAACGGGCGTGGAGGATGCCGCGCTCCCGATTCTGGGCACCTGTGCCGGCATGGTCCTGCTCGCTAAGGAAGGTGGTGAGGACGTGGCGAAGACCGGGCAGCCACTGCTCGGGCTCATGGACGTTACGGTGAAGCGCAACGCCTTCGGCCGGCAGCGAGAATCCTTCGAGGTGCCGCTGCGGCTGCGCATCTTTGACGAGCCGTTTCAGGCGGTCTTCATTCGCGCGCCCGCGATAACACGTGCGGGAGGAGACGTGGAGGTCCTGGCAACCTTCGAGACGCAGATCGTGGCCGCGCAGCAAGGTAGTACCGTCGCGCTCTCGTTCCATCCCGAACTCACCGAAGATCGACGGATACACCACTACTTCCTCGAGCTCCTGCGCCGGTGAGTCCCTTCCTGGTTCGGTTCACGCCGGTCGTGTGAAATCCTCCTACTCGTTCTGAATTAGTAGGCAAAAGTCTCAAATACCGTTAAAACAGCGCTCAGAGGACTGAGTCATGGGTGATGGCAAACTAGCATGCTGGATAGTGGAGATACTGCATGGGTACTCGCCTCAACGGCGCTCGTGGTCTTGATGACGCCTGGTGTCGGGCTGTTCTATGGGGGCATGGTGCGGAGAAAGAGCGTCGTCTCTATGATCTCGCTCTCCTTCGCGGCGCTCGCATTGGTCAGCATTCAATGGGTGCTCCTGGGCTACAGCTTGTCCTTCAGCACCGACGTTGCGGGGTTTATTGGCGGCCTGGGGTTCCTCGGATTGCAGGGTGTGGGCATGGACTGTGGCAATTTGACGATCCCCCACCTGGCATTCATGGCATTCCAGCTGGCATTCGCGATCGTCACGCTCGCCATACTGACGAGTGCGATGGCAGAGCGCATAAAGTTGAGCGCGTTCGTCCTCTTTGGACTGCTCTGGACGACGCTCGTCTACGACCCGCTGGCGCACTGGGTCTGGGGAGGCGGATGGCTGGCACAACGTGGTGCCCTGGACTTCGCGGGCGGGACCGTGGTTCATATCAGCTCAGGCTTCTCCGCATTAGCCCTTGCGCTCGTCATTGGCAAGCGGAATGGCTATGGTGAGCAGCAGATGGAGCCGCACAACATTCCGATGGCGCTGCTCGGCGCAGGCCTGCTCTGGTTCGGCTGGTTCGGCTTCAACGGCGGGAGTGCTCTGGCGGCCAACGGGCTCGCGGCCAATGCACTCGTGGTCACCAATACCTCAGCTGCTGCGGGAGCACTCGGCTGGCTGGTGGCGAACTGGTTGCACGGGAAACCCAGCTCACTCGGAATGGTCAGTGGTGCGGTCGCCGGCCTGGTGGCGATAACGCCGGCAGCGGGATTCGTTGGCCCTCTATCGGCACTCGCGATCGGTGCAGTGGCCGGTGTGATCTGCTACCGGGCAATGCTCTTCAGGATCAAGCGTAAGTTCGACGAGAGTCTCGATGCCTGGGCGATCCACGGTGTCGGCGGGCTCTGGGGCGCCCTTGCTACCGGTATCTTTGCCACCGAGGCGGTCGGTGGGTATACCGGCTTGCTCTATGGAAACACCACCCAGTTCATCGCGCAACTGGTCGGTGCGGGCTCAGCAATGCTCTACGCGTTCGTCCTCACCTTCGTCCTCGTGAAACTCGTTGAGCTGACGGTCGGGTTACGGGTAACGGAGGAGGAGGAGTATGTCGGACTTGATCTCGCACAGCATGGAGAGCGGGCGTATACGTAAGGGGTGGTTGAAGCAGTGAAGAAGGTAGAAGCGATTATCCGTCCTGAGCGGCTCGAACGGGTGAAGAAGGTACTGGAAGAGAATGGCTGCATCGCGATGACGATCACCGAGGTGAAAGGCCGGGGTGAGCAGAAAGGGATTGCTCTGCAGTTCAGGGGACGAAGCATGGAAGTGGACACGCTGCCGAAGGTGAAGATCGAACTGGTGGTGAAAGATGAGGTCGTTGAACCCGTGATCACGGCGATCACGAACGGCGCGAAGACGGGCAGGATCGGCGACGGCAAGATCTTCATCCTGCCGGTCGAGACGGCGATTCGGGTGAGGACCGGGGAGCGAAGTTAACGTGGGTGTGAGCGAATCCCGGGCTGCACTGTGCATGCATGGCCAGTCCGGCATGGAGCAGCGAGGAAGTTCAGCCGGCGCGTATCATACGAGTGTCGCATTTGTTCATACGAAGTCCGAAAAGGTCTCAAATAGCTTGACGTGGCCACCCGGACGATCTCGCGTATAGCAGCGATGAAAGGAGGCAGGTAAGCAGTGTACCGGAGTTATGATGAGCTCCCGAAGATCAGGCTCCCGGACGGAAGAGGCGTCGAGGACATACGACTCAGCGACTCGACCTTACGGGAAGGCGCGCAGATGCCCGGAATCACGATGCGGCGCGAGCACAAGGTGAAGATCTACGAGTATCTGCACCGGATAGGGATCGAGAAGACGGAGTCGTTCCTCTTCGCCGAGAGCGACCGGAGCGCGGTGAAGGAGATGCTCGACCTGGGCTACGAGAACCCGGAGGTGACGGGCTGGGCGAGGGCGAATCCGCGCGATATTGACCTCATTCTCGCTGCGGATGGCATCAAGGAGACGGGGATACTGATGTCCGTCTCCGATGCGCACATCTTCGATAAGCTCGGCTTGCGGAGCAGGGCTGAAGCGTGCGAGAAGTACCTGGAAGCGTTCGAGTATGCCCGGGCACACGGCTTGCGGGTGCGGTGCCACCTGGAAGACATCACGAGGGCGGATCTAAACGGCTTTGTGCTGCCCCTTGTCGCTGAGATGATCGACCGCGCACCGGATACGATCATGCGGATTTGCGATACGCTCAACTTTGGCATCCCGTTCCTTGCCGAGCTCCCCTACAGCTTACCGCGGATCATCACAGGCCTGAGGGAATGCGGCGTCAGAGAGATCGAGACGCACATCCACGACGACTTCGGGCTCGGCGTTGCGCTTGCGCTCGCGGGATTCTGGTACGGAGCGACCTGGGCGAATTTAACGTTCCTCGGAATGGGCGAGCGGGCCGGTGTGGGTGAACTGGAGAAGGTGGTGGTCTTCCTCGAGCAGCGCGTGGAAGGGTTCCACAAATACGAGATGGCCTGTCTCTCAGAATTCGCTACTTATATGGAGCAGCAGGTAGGCTTACGCGTGCCTGCGAACAAGGCAGTTGTCGGTCGAAACGTCTTCGCGCACGAGAGCGGGATCCATACGGCGGGCGTGATCAAGAACCCGTTCATCTACGATCCCTATCCACCTGAGCTGGTGGGCGCGAAGCGGCAATTGATCATTGGCGCGACCTCCGGGAGCGAAGTGATCCGGCACAAGGTCGAGGAGATCCTCCGCGAGCAGGGCACTCCTCACGGCGGCAGCGCGCGGGTGCAGCCCCGGGTGGAGAAGGGAGACCCCCTGCTCTCGGCGATACAGGCGGAGATCAGGCGGCAATTCGAAGCTGAACGGAGCTCGTGCATCTCGGACGAGGAGATGCGGGAGTATGTGGCGCGGTATTTCTGCGGGGTTGCCTGAGCCAAGTTACTACTCTGCATACAATTTCATAAAATATCTTAAATAGCTATTTTTATACTCGGTACGGCAGTACCTCTCGGGCAAGGTGAAATGGCACGTACGAAAGGAGAGGGAGAGGCGAGACAGAGGGGCGCTACTGAACGAGGCTTCCCCGTGTGCTGCTACTGTGGTGCGTGTGCGGCGTTCTTACCGGATTTTGAGAAGTATAAAGAGGAAGAAGTGGTCTTTGATAAAGGCTGCGGCGGATCGGTCGCGAAGGGTTTCTGCTTCAGCTTCTGTCCACGCGGCTTCGCGGTGTGTCGGTTATGTGAGGAGGAGTGCCCGCGGCTGGAATACGGTGTCTGCGATTTCAGTCCCAGTGCCTCTT
>CAYYNW010000045.1:8044-11137 GCA_964473145.1 uncultured Halobacteria archaeon | reverse complement strand
GGTGGCGCGATGTGTCTCTATGGCGTTATATTTGCAATATTACAGAACGATGTGAGAAAACTGCTCTCGTATCACATTGTGAGCCAGTTGGGCTATATGGTGGCCGGGGTGGGGATGGCATCCGGCATAGTAACTGAGATAGCGATAAATGGCTCAATTGCACATCTCGTCAACAATCTGTTGTTCAAGACAACGCTGTTCATGTGCATGGGATCAGTGATCTATGCGACGGGTAAAAATAACCTCACGGAACTTGGAGGCTTGGCGAAGAAGATGCCGGTGACGATGATAGCCTGTGTGATTGCGGCTCTTTCTATCTCTGGCGTTGTGGGGCTTAATGGCTATGTGAGCAAAGGGATGGTAATCCACACGGCGGCATTAGTGGAAGGCGGGCATACCGGGTCTATTCTTACAATCGCGTTAACTTTGGGTTCAGTAGGCACGCTTATATCCTTTTTAAAGCTCACGTACTTCGCGTTTTTCAGTAAGAATGAAGCGATAGAAGCGAAGGAAGCGCCATTACCCATGCTCGTTCCGATGTGTGGTACCGCTTTTCTTTGTATCCTTATCGGAGTATACCCAAAAGTACTGTACGCACTCCTACCGTATCAAGAGGCAGCGTTACATTACCATGCATACGAAGCTGGACACACCTTTGGAGTTATCGAATTGCTGCTCATGACCGTTTTTCTCTTCTTCATGCTGGGCTTCTTCGCGCCTCATGATAAGATAACGTATGACATAGATTATCTGTATAGAAAGGCGGGTAGAGGATTTATATGGTTCTGCGAGAAACCCTTAATGGGTTTTGCACATGCGGTGGAAGATGGTGTTTTGAAAATTGTAGATATGCTCGTCCAGTTCAGTAGGGATCCAGTGAGAGGGCCCAGAGTGATGCTGGATTTGATAGGTGTAGCGCTGATGAAACCTTTTATTTTACTTTTCAACTTGATAATCAATCCGATATCTAAGTATTATGAGCGAGATCTGGAGCGGGTAAAGAGTCAACCACTTGAAGAACTAAGGCCAAGCGTCAGCATAGGGACTGCAGTGCTCCTGGTGCTGCTCTTTTTCGCGTTATATTTGATCGTTATGCTTACACACGGATGGCTTAGGCTTATACCTTAACTCTTCCACTCTACGTTCTTGTAGTCGTGTGCAGCAAGCAGATAGATAGATGATCACGAAAGAACTGATAAAGGCGGTAACGATAACCCTGTTAAAGCGCGCGGAGACAACACTGCCGAGCGATGTGAAAGCGGCCTTGCTGAGTGCATACGAGCGCGAAGTGAACGAGATTGCGCGGGTGCAGCTCGCGGCGATGCTGGAGAATGTGCGCCTGGCGGAAGAGCTGCAGCGGCCGATCTGCCAGGATACCGGGCTGCCGCTGTTCTTCGTGCGACTGGGCCGGTGTGACGCGCTCACCCTGAGCGAGCTCGAAACGGGCATCCGCGACGGTGTGGCGGCAGCGACGGAACGCATTCCGCTGCGGTCGAACGTGGTGGATCCGCTGACGCGGCAGGGCGAAGGTGGGAACGTGGGCGAGAAGATACCGTACATCAATTACGCCGTGGATCCCACGGTGGACGGGGTTGAGATCACCGTCCTTCCGAAGGGCGGCGGCTCGGAGAACGTGAGCGCCTTTACCATCTTGCCGCCAAGGCAGGAAGCGGAGACGAGGGAAGCGATCAAGCGGTTCGTACTTCAGGCGGTGGTGGAAGCGGCGGGTAAGCCGTGCCCGCCAACCATTATCGGGGTTGGTCTCGGGGGCTCCGCGGACCTGGCGATGGCGCTCGCGAAGCGCGCTCTGCTGCGGCCCGTAGGAGCGCGGCATCAAGAAGAGCGGCTCGCGCGCCTGGAAGCGAGCATCTTAGAGGCAGTGAATCAACTGGGTATCGGGCCGATGGGGCTGGGCGGGAAGACCACCGCGCTCGACGTGCATCTCGAGTTCGCGGGCGCGCACCTCACGAGCCTCCCGGTCGCGGTGAACTTCCAGTGCTGGGCGGCTCGGCAGGCGCGGGCGACCATCCATGCCAATGGAAGGGTGGAGTATGCGTGAGCGGGATTATCCAATCTTTTTCACTTACCACTAGCTGCATGCCTAACGTCCACTCCGCCGATTGTGCACACGTACGTACGAGGTGAGCAGGATGCGGGTAGTGTTGGAAGAGCCGAAGACTGAAGGGCCGGTATCAGTAGAAGCGGCGATAGTGAGACGGCGCTCAAGACGGTCGTTTGAGCGAGCGAAACTGACAAAACAGCAGCTCTCGCAGGTGCTCTGGTCCGCCGTAAAGGTGCCTTCGGCAGGCGCGACGTATCCGCTGGCGGTCTACGTCGTGGTCGGTGCAGAGAGCGTGGAAGGTATCGCGGCAGGCGTATACCACTTTCAGAGCGCGGAAAGCGCATTAACGCTGGTCAAGGAAGGTGATCAGCGAAGGGCACTGGCAATCGCTTCTTTACGGCAGATGTTCATTGCCGATGCACCAGTATCAGTGGTGCTTGCGGCAGAGTATGAACGTACGACGCGGGTGTACGGCGATCGAGGGGTGCGGTACGTCATGATGGAAGCGGGGCATGTCTCGCAGAATATCTATTTGCAGTGCGAGGCGTTAGGGCTGGCGACGGTCGCGATCGGCGCGTTTCACGATACTGAGATCGCGAAGGTCGTGGATTTACCAGGCAAGCAGCGACCGCTGTACGTGATGCCCGTGGGCGTGCGTGCGGAACGGTCATAACTAAAATCGCGCGCTAGTTCAGGGGGCATCATAGATACGATCGTGTACGCAGAGGTTATATGACAACTTTGCGGATGACGAGTATCCCCACAAGTAATCCGATACTGCCGCCGATACAGTGACACGTGAAGGTTGACGGGACCCCAAGCGGGACGATGAACTGAGGAAAGATGATTCAGCCGAGAACACTAAAAACTAAAAATAACCAAAACGGCAATTGCGATGACCAGTTTAGGTTTAGTCCATACCCACCAAAATAGTGGCGAGAGGCACGATTGCATGCGTGAAGGTACGTACGGCGGGAGTCCGTGCATGGCATGGATTAGCCGGTAATGGTAAAAATAAGATCGACGAATTC
>CAYYNW010000045.1:0-7944 GCA_964473145.1 uncultured Halobacteria archaeon | reverse complement strand
AGTCCGTGCATGGCATGGATTAGCCGGTAATGGTAAAAATAAGATCGACGAATTCTCGTGATGAACTCGAATTCCTGTTCCAGAATTTCTACCTTTTTAAGGTATCGTTCGCTCATGTTTGCAACGCAACCATGCTCGCCGCTGGGCGATCATCTCCGCGGCGGTTTTGAACTGGTTGGTTTTTATCCGGACGTGCATATCGTTCCATTCCTTTCTGAACACGCGGAAGTAATGGGAGAGCTCAACTTCATCCCCTAGAATGACGCGGTGGTGTGCGATGATATTCATTTTAACAAGAAGCGGTAGCTCTTCAAAGATCTTAACATCGTAGGTCGCGCCTGTACGCGCAAAGACCTTGCGAAGCACGTTCTTGTCCCGCGGGCTGACGAGTGCGATGTCAATATCTGACCGCGAGGTCAGCTCGCCCTTTGCCGCGGAGCCGAACAGGAGCACTCCGGTGACCTCGTCCTTGATGCCTGCAAATACCCTTTTGAGCTCTCGCTCGGAGACGTCCATGCGTTCACTAGTAAGCAAGGTCTCTGAAGAATAAAGAATGATGCGTATCTACTCTCGATAAAATTCTTCGCGTTATCCTGGTCCCTGTAGCCCGCACCGTCTTACATAAGCAGCCCTGCGACTTCGTTGCGCTCTGGAACCGGTGGGACGCCGCATTCGTGATGATCGCGGCGGGTATTCAGCAGCGATGTCAACTAAAAGGACACCCAGAGCGGTCTTCTTACGACGGCCGCGTAGGTAAATTTGTGGCGGTTCTCGGGGAGACAGTCTTCTTCATCACGTTGAAGATATCCTCGATCAAGGAGCGCTCGGACAACCTCCATGGTTCATCCCTATCCTGGGGGATGAACCAAAAATGATAAGCCTCCACGAAACGCATACCTTTTTGCTTCGGTGAGATGAGCTATTACTAGCGAGCAATGCGCGAGAGGAAATCAGCCTTTACGAAGCTCATGCTCTGGGGACTCCCTTTGATGCTCCTCCTTCTCGCCTCGGTTATGTCACCATGGGCTTCGCTCGGTTCAGCGCTCATTTTCACGCTCTTTCTTCCAGGCTATAGTATCGTTGAGTATCTCTTCAGCTACCTGCATTTCCATGAGAAGTTACTCTTATACATCTTGCTCAGTGTGCTTATCTCCACCCAGCTCATTTACTATCTCTCACTTGCGTTTGGATACTCACGGCATACAATTTACCTGGCTTTTTTGGTGTTGTTCTTTCTTTATCTGATTTTTCTGATGCATTTGCCGCAGCATGAGGCATCGAAAAAGAGCTTATCAATTAACAATCTTTATGGTGTATTGCTCAGTTTCGGCATTGCACTCTTCACCTACTTCGTGCTCAGTAAGAGTGTCTGGGTTTGGCAAGATAACTCTATAGTTCTGACAGGTTCAAACTGGCAAGACACACCACTGCACTATGAGATTATCGAGAGCATCAATAATGGTAATTTCCCGCCTCAAATGCCGTATTTTTCGGGTGTACCGATGTCTTATCATTACTTTGTTGACTTTCACACCGCAATTTTAGAAGAAGCGTTCGGTTCCTTTATCCCCCGATTAATCGTCTTTACAAACGCGCTTTTTGTATTCCTCTTTGCGCTTTCGCTGTACGCTCTCGGCTCCTATGTGAAAAGTAGAAGAGCGGGTGTATATACCACGCTGCTTGGAACGCTTGGTGCGGGCTTTTCGTTTGTACTCTTCTTCTCCGCGCTCTTCTCCGGGCAGTATGCACTTACCACCAACTACACGTTTGAGTACGGGGAGCTCTTCACCATACCCCCGATTTTTGATAATTTATTGCAACAGCGGCCGCAGCTCCTCGGACTGCCGACTCTCACGGCCACGGTATATTTCTTCTATAAAGGCTCGCGTTCGTGTCTGTCCTCTTCTTCGAACACCGGAAGACGTGAGATCGCATTATCCGGCGTGTTAGCGGGTCTTTTGTTCCCCTTCCATATACTTGCCTGCTTTTCAGCAGTTTTCCTCTGCGCATTGAATTTCACCAAGAAGCTGGTGACGATGCGGTTCAAAAGCACCACGAATGATGAACTCTACTTTCTCCCCTTCTTTCTCCTCTTTGTTTTCCCATTCCTCGTTCAGATGATGGCGGGGAACGAATCGAGTGCCAGATTTTTGGAGTTCAAATTACCCTGGGCGTTTTATTTCGTAAGAGACGGACCGATGGAATTTTATGTTGCGAATTTAGGGCTGCCTTTCATACTCGCGCTCAGCGGCCTGTTCAAGAAATCCCTGCATCCGCATGGCTTCTTTGTGGCTTCCTGGATCTTCTCGATGCTGGCCTTTCCGAACCTGCTCTCATTTACCCCGAATGTCTGGGACATGTACAAATTCTTTCATTATGCCTGGATCGCAATTGCGCTGGCTGCCGGTTGTTTTCTTGCCGATTTGACGGTGCCCCATCTGCAGAACACGTCAAGGAAGTTGAGGTTGCTCATTCTCACGGCGGTAGTGCTCTTGCTGGTGTTTTCCATCTTCAGCTCGGGTTTAGTAGCAGTGTGGAATCTATCCACGAGCTATCCGTGCGCGGATCGCGGGGAGTATGAGACGGGCCTCTGGGTGAGAGAGCACACCCCAGAACGATCGGTATTCCTGACGTGGTCTTCGATCCATGCGCCGGTGAGCATGATTGGTGGGCGATTGCGAGTACTTGGCTATGTAAATTGGGCGTATGGACACGGATTCGATTTTTGGGTGCGAGATCAGGATCTTGAACGTGCGTACAGGGGCACCACTGCGGAAACACTTGAGGTTGTTGAGACGTATGAGGTGAGCTACATCTATGTAGGAGAAGAGGAGCTCAAGAACGCACCCGGTTGTCTTAAGAAGTTTGAGGGCATGCCGCAGCTTGAAAAGGTTTACCAGGACCCTTCTGGGAAAAACCACATTTTCAAAGTTAAGGTATTTGTTTAGCACACCCTGAACAGGGCTTGAGTGCAAGTAATTCTTGCAGTTCGCTGTTCCGATATAGAAGATGCTTTGGGACGGCGTAGTCATAACCTTTACTACGCTCCACAAATGCCCCTTAAAAAAGATTTTTTTAAAAAATGTATACTTAGGATTTTTTGAAACGCGGTTTGAGCTGGAATAGAAGATGAAAGACCACGGGAAGAGGTGGAAGATATATGACGTCAAAATGCCCAGTATCCCTGCGTGAAGAGAACGAGGAAGAAACTATAAAATAACAGAAAAGCAATGGTCATTACATAGTGCCACTCTTCTCGCTTATCTGCGATCAGTGCAAACACGATAAAAATAGGGAACATGGAGAGCATGTAACGTGGCATACTCAACCAGTAACTGGTTGACGCGACCGTGAGCCAGGTAAGAAGCATATAGATTGTGTAGGACGGACGTAATTTAATAACGAACGCATAAATGATGCAAAAGAAGCCGAATAAGCCAAATACAACCTCTGCCACCCCTACAAGTGCTTTGCCCGCAGGATCTCTCCAAAAAATGCTTCCTAAAGCACCCAAGAGCCCGTCCCACGGAGGAGCGAGATATTTAAACCAGTGCTCCTGCTCTATTTCGAGAAACGCAAACGCGTTCCCAAATACCACATGATTCAACACGAGATACGATATAAACCCGAAACAGATAACACCAAGACAAAAGAAGCCTTTTATGCTCCTTGACCCAGGTTTTGAGTTCTGCGATAAATACTCATAGAGCAAAGAGGGGAGAAGAATAAGTCCGGTGATTCGTGTGGCTGATGCAAGCATCCCCATTACACCTGCAGAAAACCACTTCGCTTTGCGCGCATAATAGAAACAACCAATCGTCAAAAGTAAGAACAAACTTTCGGTATAGCCGGCGATTAAGAAGTAAGCAGTGGGAAAAATGGAAAAAAAGAATACGCTTTTCAGTGCCGTGTTATGAGAATAATCAAGTTTTGCAAGTTTATAAAGGTAAAAGCATGCAAAAATTGATGCTATATTTGATATCAGAAGAGCGGAAACTTCATAATTACCAATAAAGGTGGCCAAAAGTCTTATCATAAAAGGATAGAACGGCAGGAACACAATAAAATATCGCCCTTCTCCAACATTGGTGTAACCGTTCTTTGCTATATCGATGTAGTGCGGCGCATCCCAGCGATTCCATAGTGAAATAATATCGAAGGGTTGGTTTTTAAAAACCGTCCAGGAGAGCGGGGGTAAGATAAAGGAGAAAACCTTTATCGCGAGTATAATAGCGATAATCTCTATTATTACCTTCTTCTCTATCTCCATCTATTGCACACCTACATTCTAATAAGCCGCTTGTATATAATATTTGGAGCTGTCCCGCAAACCGTGGATATAAAATTGGTGGGCTCAGAAACGTACATTTGAAGTCTCATCGTCGTGAAATCCATGAGGAGCCCGCTTCATTCCCAACCCTAGATCGTTGATGTTGTGGGAATCCGCCAGCGCTGAACGGGAACGGTGCGACTCAAAGTTGATCAGCTACTCAGTTGATAGATCTTCCATCGCTTACCTCCAAGTACTTCATCGTACACGAGCCGAAACCTACTCACCTCCCCAAACGCGGCCTCATTGATGGTGAACCGGTTCTCCTCAGCGAACGCTCGTTCATAAGGCCCGATGCAGATGTAATCGACGCCGTACTCCTGCAGAATCGAGTAGTCACCTTCGTACATCGTCCTCATATCCGCCATCCGCGCGGTAATCTCCTCCCAAGGGATCCCGTGCGACCACAGCCAGCCCTCGTAGCCCATCACCCGCGGTCGCCCGGTCAACGCGGGAATGGGGTGGTTGTGCGCGGTGCTCGTCAGGAAGACGCTATCGGGTGCGGTATTCGTGCGCACCCAGTCAGCCATGGCGATCTCTTCGCCTGACCACACCTCATAGGTCTGCTCGACCATTGACGCGTGCGTGAAGATGCCAAACCCCGTCGTGGCGATGAGCAGCGCGGCGAGCGCTACCGTAACGTACGTGCGCTCATGGTCGGTAAACTCGTGAATCCAGCAGAGTGCCAATGGTGCCATACAGGAGCTCAAAGCGAGCCAGTGGAGCAAAATCTTATAGTTATCAAAGTACCACGGCTGAAACTTCACCAGGTTCGCCACGCCGAAGAGTAAGAGGAATGGTATGTAAAATATCTGCGTTTCTTTCTTCACCTTCAGAAATCCCAGGGTGAGGAGGACGAAGAGCCCGCCGGCGTTGAGTGCCCAGAAGCCCTCCACCAGGAGTGCGGATTTCACGGTGGACAAAATCGCCGCGGCGGGCGAAGCCCACGTAAAGCTCGTAATCAGGTCCCGGTTCGTGTCTGCCCAGCCGGGGAAGAAGACGAAGAACTCCTCTGAGATGCCGGTTCGGATACTCACCAGCTGGGGCAGCGCAAGTGCTATGAGCGGAAGGAGTAAGCATACCGGCAGCCGCCAATCGCGGTCCTTGAGCCCTGCGTACGCAGCGAGCGAGACCGCGACGAAGCCAGCGGCCATGAAAGAATGCGCATGGATGTACGGCAGCAGCCCGATGAGCGCGCCCGCGAGTACCAGGTCGTTCAGCCTCCCGCTCAGCGCTGATCTGCGCTCCGGTGGCTCTTCAAAGAGCGCATGGAAGAGCAGCAGGTAGACGATGAACGAGATCGCCAGGCCGAAGAGCGCGGTGCGCTGCGGCATGATCACCGCGTACATCGGGTTGAGGAAGTGGATATTGATCTCCTGGAGCCCAGCGGGGAAGCCGGCGAGGATGAAGATGACCGTCGCGCCGACACCCGCGGCCTTTGACCCGGTCAGCCGAACGGTGAGGTAATAGAGCATGCCGAAGAGGGCGAGCTGGAAGAGGATGTTCGGCACGATGATTGCGCTTCTCAGGCTCAAGCCCGCTTCCATGAGCACGGCCGAGTAGAAATCCATGAGGAAGGGGTAGTGTGTCGTGGCGCCGAGAAACTGCGGATTCCGCAGGGGGAAGGTGAACGTGTCGCTATACACCATAGAGGTAATTAACGAGGTATGCCAGGGATAATCCGCCCAGACCGTAAGGAATGCGTGAAGGCCACCTGCTGCATCGGGGCGGAGGACGCCGTAGAGGTTCATGACGAGCACATAGACCAGCAGAGCGGCGAAAAATGGAAGCGTATAGTTGTCATCGTGCAGCGGAGCGATCATAGCGTCCCGTAAGCCACAGGCTGTCCATTTTCCCGCTCGCCTCTGCACGTACAGCACCGAAATCGCGAGCAAGAAGCAGAGGCTGGTGGAGAGCATGATACTCCTGCTGCTGAATGAAGCGAGGTATCGTGCGATGAGGACCGTCAGCCAGAGTGAGACCGCATGGCCAGCGACGAACGCGAACAAAGCGCGTTCGAGGCGTTGAAAGGGATAGTGGAGCAGGAGTGAGAGTGAAAGGCCGAGCAGAAAGCTCACGAGGATGAAGAGCAGCCAGAGGAGCATGGTATCCACTTTATACCCCTTCCTGCGGCTTAAAGATTTGCCGCCAGGCCGCGGCGGCGGGATCAGAAAGATTTATGAGGCACCGTGCTGGATAACCAAATGGTAGTTCCACTTCGAAGATGCGAGCATTCAAAGAGCGCTTGGCACGTGAAGGCAAGCTCGTCGAGATCGAGCGTGAGGTCTCGTCGAGCTACGAGGCCGCGGTGCTCTGCGCGAAGTATGAGTCTGAAGGTCGCCCCATCTTCTTCCCGAAGGTGAACGGGAAGCACCAGGTGATCATGAACGTGCTGGGCGGCCGTGAAACCCTGGCTGAGCTCCTCGGTATCACACCGCGCGATATCGTGCAGTTCCTGGCAGGCATCCCGGAGACGGGCACGGGTGACGGCTGTGGTGTGAAGCTCGTGGCTGACTCGCCGACGAAAGCAGTAGTGGGAAAGCCGAATTTACACGAGCTCCCGATACTCACCTATTTCAGGAACGATGCAGGCCCCTATATCACGGGCGCGATCGTGGTTGCGGAGCTGGACGGTGTGATGAACGCCTCATTCCACCGGATGCTCGTGCTGGACGAGCACCACGTTGCCGCACGGCTCGTGCCCTCACGGCACCTCTACAAGATGCATCGCGAAGCACTCGAGCGAGGCGAGCAGTTACCGGTGGGCATTGCGATCGGCGTCGAACCCCTTCTCCTACTCGCCGCGGCGACGCGCGTACCACCGGGCAAGGAGTTCGAGTACGCGTCTGCGCTACAACGAGCGCCCGTGGAGCTCTTCAAGCTGGAGAACGGGATTGCCATTCCGCACGCGGAACTCGCCTTTGCGGGCTACATCGGTGAAGAGACCGCGCGTGAAGGGCCGTTCCTGGATATCACGGGCACGTATGACCTCATCCGGGACGAGCCGGTCATTACGCTCACGAAGATGTATCACCGCAGCGATCCGATTTATCATGCGATCCTGCCCGCGGGGTGCGAGCACCGGCTGCTCATGGGCGTGCCCTACGAGCCGCTGATCTACCGTGCAGTGGAGCGAGTTGCGCGGGTGAAGAACGTCTTCCTGACCGACGGCGGGTGCTGCTATCTCCATGCGGTGGTGCAGCTGAAGAAGGAGAAGGAGGGCGAGCCGAAGAATGCGATCATTGCCGCGTTCGCCGCGCATCCGAGCCTGAAACATGTGATCGTCGTGGATGAAGATATCGACCCGTTCGATCCCAGCGACGTGGAGTATGCGCTCGCCACGCGGGTGCGCTGGCATGATGATCTCGTGCTGATACCGGGCGTCAAAGGCTCAACGCTCGATCCGTCCTCGCAGGATGGGCTCACGACGAAGGTCGGGATCGATGCGACGAAGCCGCTGGCCGAAGCGGGGAACTACGAGCGTATAGTAAAGGAAGCGGTCGCAAAGGCATCGCACCGATCCGCTTAAGCGGTAACGCGTTAATCCTGATTCAGTCGTCCCGAGTTCACTTCACGACCTTCATAATGTCGATCTCGATGATATCCTCCGCGCC
>CAYYNW010000044.1:0-11161 GCA_964473145.1 uncultured Halobacteria archaeon | reverse complement strand
GTCCGGTCCGCGCACGTCGCATCTGCAAACGTTAAGGTACGGGCATACCACGGGGTGAGCGTGCGGTACGGGTGCCGCTGCCTCTTCTTCGCCATGAGATCTCATCGTTTGAAGAAGCGAGGCAGAAGAAGCAGCGGCATACAATTTAAGCTCGTTAAGGGGGGTGGAGCACCGAAAAGCTTATATATACCAGCACCGTACGTACCCCTGGTGAGAAAGAAACATGGCTGAACTACCTGTAGCACCTGTCGCAAGGTTAGTAAGGAATGCTGGGGCAGAGCGCGTGAGCGAAGACGCGAGTGAAGCGTTGGTACGGCTGCTCGAGGAGTACGGCGAGAAAGTAGCGCGGAAAGCGGTAAGCCTCGCGAAGCACGCCGGCAGAAAGACGGTCAAGGCAGAGGACATCCGGCAGGCGATCGAATAACCGAGCGAAAAGTAGAGGAAGGGGGGATACCGCAGTACCCCTCTCTTTTCTTTTTTAACGATCCTGCAGTGATGCGCGTATCGCTTCTTACGCGTTCCCTCAAGCTCAGGTGATTTACGAGCTCCTATCCCGTCGCCACCGGTTACGCCACCCCGGTGGAGTGAGTGGGACTCTGCTATCGCCCCGATTCGGCGATTCGTAACTTCTTCAGCTCTGAGAGCACTGCATTCACCTTCTCAGTCACCCAGTACTTCTTCAGCGCTTTACCCTTCGACTTCGGCAGCTCCGAGATCTCATACCTGCAGTCCACGAACCCGTAGGCTTCCAGAATATTCAAGTGGTAGGAGACGAGCTTCTTCTTCTTCTCTTCCAGCGCCTTGCTGATCGCGTTGATATGCATCGGCTGGGCAGCGAGCAGTTCCACGATCTTAAACCGGATCGGATGCATGAGGATGTGCGCTTCCTTCACCAATTGATCATCCATTTCCACCGTGTACTTAAGGGATGTGGGGGTATAAAAATATTGTGTACTATCTCACCTTTTGAACCCAAACCATACAGATTTTTCTCTTCCGTGGAACGCGGATAAGGGCGCTCAAGTTACCACTCGCGTTCTCACGTGTGCTCCAAGAGCCATCTATCTTATTTAACCTCGAAAGCACCTTCGTACAGGCAGGCAGGAAAGGAACCGGAGAGTGAAGACGGGGGTTAGCTAGCCACCATGAAGGTCGTTATCTCGTTGGGTGGTATCTTCTACTCAGACAGTGAGAAGATAAAGAACGTCGCTGCAGTCTTGGACGAGCTTGCGGAATCCTGCGAGCTCTGCGTCGTCACCGGCGGCGGCGAACGGGCGCGGGAATATATCGCGATCGCGCGCGCGCTCGGTGCGAACGAAACGCTCTGTGATTATCTCGGCATCGCACAGACCCGGATCAATGCGACATTACTCATTGCCGCACTGAAGAAGGCGTATCCCGAGCCGTTCCGCGACTACCGGGAGGTCGCCATGGCGAGAGCGAGCGGTGCTCAGGGACGGATCGCGGTAATGGGCGGGGTGAGCCCCGGGTATACCACCGATGCCGTCGCGGCAATGCTCGCCGAATACCTCAATGCGGATCTCTTCATCGATGTCACCTCGGTCGATGGCGTCTACGATGCTGACCCACGGACCGTGCCGGGCGCGAAGAAATATGATAAGCTCTCGCCCAGGGATCTGGTCGCGCTCACCATGAAGGGGCTCTTAAAAGCGGGCTCGCGAATCGTGATCGATCCGGTGGCCGCGAAGATCATCGAACGGAGCGGGCTAAAGACGCTCGTGATCAACGGCCAGAATCCACGGAGCATTATCGACGCGGTCCACGGGCGGCATCAGGGCACCGAGATCTCCGAGTGAGCACCCTGAAGTTAGCTCAGCTCAGCTCAGCTCAGTGCGGGGTTGAGCACGCGAATCCCGAGCTTCGCCGCGGCTGCTTCAATCTCCTCGCGCTTCCGCCGGCCCACGGTGGCCGCTATCCGGACGGCAAAGTTATCGCCCAAGCCAGAGCCCGAGCCCGAACGCTCGGTCTGCGCGAGCTCCGCGGGGTTGTGCACAAGCACTTCACGCACGCCCGACGGATGTAAACCCCGTTCGTCTCGCTTCCGCCGGTATCCGACCTTCACCATCGCACCCTTCGCCGCGATATGCTCCCGCATCTTGTTATCATGGCCGCGCGGCCTTCGCCAGCTCGTGCTCAGTTTCTTCTTCTTATGCCAGCCGTATCGTTCGAACGTTATTCTTCTCCGGTTCATCGTGCCACCCAATCTATAGGGGAAGTTGTACTAAAGAACCTTAGTCGTGATCTCCGCGTGGAAGTACCCCTATAGCTTCACGAGCGTCACGTCCGCGATATGCTCGACGTGTCGTATCTCCGCCATGCTCTGCTCATCGACCGGGCTGTCAACATTGATCACCATGACCGCATCGCCGCCCACCTTCGCTCTCCCCACCTGCATGCCCGCGATATTGATCCCCTTATTGCCCAGGATCATGCAGACAGGCCCGATCACCCGGGGTTTATCGATGAAGGAGCAGATGAGCATGTAGCCCGCAGGCACTGCATCCACCCGGTACCCGTTCAGCTGCACGATCCGCGGATCGTCCTTCCCGAAGAGCGTCCCGGCGACCGTGCGCTTTTTCATGCCGCCATTGGTACGTGTCGTAGTGGTGATGCTGATGAGCGAGCAGAAATTCGCGATCTCCACCGTCTTCCGTTCCGCGACCTTTATCCCGAACTTCCGCGCTAGCGCCTCGGCATTGACATAGTTCACGCCATCGGTGTAGAGCGAGAGGAAGCTCTTCAAGATCGCGCGGGTGATCATTCTCGTGTTCTTCCCGATCCCAACCTCCGCGAGGCCCAGTTCACCCTCGTAGGAGACCTCGAATTCCTCGATCCTGCCCGGTTTGGGCACGAGCTGGGCACTCAGGAGCCCTAATTTCTCACCAAGGCCCAGATAGGGCTTGATTACATCGAAGATACCTTCCTCGATATAAAACATATTCACGGCGTTCTTTACCAGTCTATTCTGCAGTGCAGCGATTACCTCCTCGGCGATCACGAGTGCCGCGGCCTCTTGCGCTTCCGTCGTCGAGGCGCCCAGGTGCGGCGTAACAACCACGCACTCCAGCTCCACCAACTCACGATCTTCCGGAGGCTCTTGCTCGAAGACGTCGAGCGCCGCGCCCGCCACTTTACCGCACTTCATCGCGACATGCAGCGCTTTCTCGTCGAGGATGCCGCCCCGCGCACAGTTAATGACGCGAACGCCGTCCCTCATGAGCGCGAACTCCTTCTCGCCAATGAGATGGCGCGTGTCCTTCGTCAGCGGCGTGTGGAGCGTGATGAAATCCGCGAGCTTGAGTGTCTCCTGCAGGGTGGTAAGCGTGATGCCGAGCTCTTTCGCCTTCTCTTCCGTAATGAAGGGATCATAGGCCACGATCTTCATGCCCAGCCCTTTTGCTCGTTTCGCTACCTCGCTCCCCACGCGACCCAGGCCGACGATGCCCAGGACTTTGCCGTTCACTTCCACACCCATGTGCTTCTTCCGGTCCCACTTACCGGACTTGAGCGAACGATTAGCGGACGGAATTTGCCGTGCGAGGCTGAGCATCATCGCGATCGTATGTTCTGCGGCGGAGATGGTATTGGCCTCAGGCGCGTTCACCACGATAATCCCCTTTTCCGTCGCGGCGTCCACCGCGACGTTATCCACACCGACGCCCGCACGGCCGATCACTTTAAGCCGGCCGGTACTGCCTGCGTCGATGATCTCCTTCGTTACTTTCGTGCCGCTCCGGATAACCAGGGCATCGTAGTCGGCGATACGCGCCTGCAATTCTTCTTTGCTCAAATTCAGGGCAACCTCGACGTCGGCGAACTCGCGCAACTTCCGTATACCCTCTTCGGAGAGATCATCGGTGATAATCACCCGTTTCCGACCTTCAGCGCCACGCTGGCTCGACTCCATCCCCCTTGCTCCTCCGTTGGTTTATCTTTGGTTAGCGTACAGCACATATAAAGCACGGGAAGATATATTTAAGGTCACGGTGACTGCACCGCGAGGTGACTGGGAAGATTCAAGGTCGCGGTGACTGCACCACGAGGTGACGCATGATGACCGAACTAAAGCTCAAGGCGTTACGAGCGCGTGAGATTCTGGATTCGCGCGGCAACCCTACCATCGAGGTCGACGCGGTGACGACGACCGGATTTGGGAGAGCGAGTGTCCCTTCCGGGGCGTCAACCGGGCTGAAAGAGGCGGTGGAACGGCGTGATGGTGATACGAAGCGGTACCACGGCAAGGGCGTGCTGCAAGCGGTCGACGCGGTCAATACCGTGATTCGGAAGCGGTTGCTCTTGATGAATGCGCTCGAGCAGCAGGAGATTGATCAGCTGCTGATCGAGCTGGACGGTACGGAGAACAAGTCGAGGTTCGGCGCCAATGCGCTGCTCGGTGTCTCTATGGCGGTTTGCAAAGCCGCGGCCAACTCACTCGGTAAGCCGCTCTACGCGTATATCCGCGAGGACGTTGCTGGCATGGGCCACACCGCTGAGCTGCCTGTACCGATGCTGAACGTGATCAATGGCGGCAAGCATGCGGGCAACGAGCTGAGCATCCAGGAATTTCTCATTCTGCCCGTCGGCTTCCAGCGGTACTCCGAGAGTTTACGCGCGGGCGTAGAGACCTATCACACCCTCAAGCGAGTCTTAACAGAGAAATACGGGCCCAGCGCAACGAATGTAGGCGACGAGGGCGGCTACGCTCCTCCTATGCGGTTGACCGCGCAGCCGCTCGAGGCGATTACCAAAGCGATCAGCGAAGCGGGCTATTCGGAGAAGGAGATTCAGCTCGGGCTGGACGCTGCCGCTTCAGCATTCTTCGACGCCCGCACGAAGAAGTACCGGCTGGACGGGAACTTGCTAGAGGGCGCGGAACTCCTCGAGGTTTACCGCGATCTGGTCACG
Source organism: uncultured Halobacteria archaeon (assembly GCA_964473145.1). Classification (GTDB taxonomy): domain Archaea; phylum Halobacteriota; class Syntropharchaeia; order Alkanophagales; family Methanospirareceae; genus JACGMN01. The sequence goes on along the minus strand of CAYYNW010000044.1, from coordinate 6,235 downwards.
AGCTACCCGATCGCCTCGCTCGAGGACCCGTTCGAGGAGGAGTCCTTCGCGCTCTTCGCGGCACTCACCGCACAACTCCCCCAGAAGCTCATCATTGGCGATGACCTCTTCGTCACCAATGTCAAGCGCCTGGAAATGGGGATTGCACAGAAGGCGGCGAATGCAATTCTCCTGAAGCTGAACCAGATCGGAACGATCTCAGAAGCGCTGAGCACGATTCGGCTCGCTTCCGAGCACGGGTACCGGAAAGTGGTGAGCCATCGGTCAGGCGAGACTGAGGATTCGCTCATTGCCGATTTCGCCGTCGCTATCAACGCGGATCTGATCAAGACGGGCGCACCGGCCCGGAGCGAACGAACCTGCAAGTACAATCAGCTGCTCAGGATCGAGGAGGAGCTCGGCAGCAGGGCGAAGAGCAGAGGGCCGGTGGTGCGCTGGTAAACGAGTTCGTCCGCGGTAACGTGCATCGGCAGGCTAAGGATGAGCACAGGCTATCCCTTTGATGGTAAGAAGTACGAGCAAGCATCACAGTGCCAGCAGGAATGGGGCATCGAGATCGTCGAGGCACTGCCATTACGGGGTGACGAGCGCATCCTCGATCTCGGCTGCGGGACCGGCGTGGTCACCCGTGCACTCGCGGATCGCGTGCCGCGTGGCTTCGTGCTGGGGATCGATAACTCACGATCGATGCTCGAGGTCGCGAGCGCCCATACACGCACGAACCTGGCATTCGCACTGCTCGACATTACCGAGTTGCCGTTCGAGGCGGAGTTCGAGGTGATCTTCTCCAATGCGACGCTCCACTGGATTGCGGACCACGAGCAGCTCGTGAAGAAGCTCTATCGCGCGTTAACACCTGGCGGGTTTCTGCGGCTACAATTTGGCGCCGCGGGCAACCTCGTGACCCTGATTGAGGTGCTGCGGCACGTTATGGATGAGCCGGTGTACGCGTGCTGGTTCGAACACTTCCGCTGGCCGTGGTACTTCCCGCAGCCCGAGGAGTACGAGCAGTTAGTTGTGCGTTCTGACTTCAAGCACTATCGGATCTGGGAAGAGCAGAAGGACCGGTATTTCCAGGACAAAGAAGCATTTATACGGATGATCGATGAGCCCGGGCTCGTGCCCTTCCTCGTACAGCTCCCGGAGGCGCTCAAGCAGTCGTTTCGCGAGACGGTACTCGAGCTGGTGCTGGAGCGGACGAGACAGCCTGATGGCCGTCATTTCGAGCGGTTTCGGAGGATCAACCTCTATGCGGAGAAATAAGGCGCGGCAGAAGAAGGGACGCGGGTCGAGCTCGTGAGTGACTACGATGCTCTTGAAAACGCTCGCGCTGCGGAATTATCGGAAGTACAAGGAGGCCTTCATCGAGTTCCCGGACGGTGTGATCGGGATCATCGGGTTGAACGGAGTTGGGAAGACCACGCTGGTCGAGGCGATCGGGTGGGTCCTCTTCGGGCACGTTGCGGCACGCACCACGAAGGAATTGATCAAACGTGAAGGCGCGTCGGCTCATGAGCCCTGCAGTGTTGCTCTGGACTTCGAGCTGGAAGGTGATCGGTACAGCGTGGTACGCGAGATGACGGGCAAGAACCTGGTGCCAAAGGCAAGTCTCATGGTCAACGGGAAACTGATCACGACTAATGCCGACGAGGTCTCCGCGGCCATTCAGGAGAAGATCGGGATGGACCACCTCGCCTTCTTTACCTCCGTCTTCGCACGCCAGAAAGAGCTCAATGCGCTCTCCGTAATGAAGGCCGCGGAACGGAAGAAGCTCGTGTTGCGAATGCTCGGGATCGAGCGGATCGAGCAGGGCATCCAGGCGATTAGAGAGGACAAACGCGGTAAAGAGAAGCTGATCGAGGGTATTAAGGCCGCAACGGTAGACCAGGCTGGTAGGAAGAAGATCGACGTGCTGTTGACCGCGCAGACCGATCTGGAGCGGACTCAGCAGGCGCTCGAGCCGATCATTCGGGAGCTGGTGGCGGTGACGGCGCGGAAGGAGGTGCAAGTAACGGCCGCGAGAGCCGCTTGGGAGGCCGCCACGCGGGTCTACGAGCAGTACGTTGCACTGAACACCCAGCTCAGCGAGCGAAGGCGCGATGTGGCGAACACCGTGAAGCGACGCGAGGAGAAGGAGCAGGAGCTCGCGGCGTTGCTCCGCAAGCAGCAGCGACTGGAGACGATCGCGGATCAAGAGCGGACCTATTACCAGCAGAGAGCGAAGAAAGATGAGCTTGATCAGCTGCGTGAACAGTATCAGCGGAAGAGCGAGCTGGAGCGGCAGGCAGCCAGGATCGTCACGGAACTGCAGAAGCGGACCGAGAAGCTCATCACGGTGCGAGCGCAGCGGCCGGAATTCGAGGGCACGGAGGAGCAACTGGCTGCGGTGAAACGAGAACTAGAAGCGGTGCAGCGGCAAAAGGATCACCTGCACACCTCGCTCGGCTCATTGAAATCGCAGGTGCTGCAGTCGAAGAAGGAGATCGACGAGCAGACCAAGAAAAAGGCGCGGATAGAGGACCTCGGGCCTGAGAGCGACTGCCCGCTTTGTGATCGGGTACTGGGCGCACACTACGAGATCTTGCTCGCCAAGCTCCAGGAGGAGCTCGACCGCAAGAGTCACGAGCTTCAGTCGGTCTTCAAGGAGTACAAGGGTGAAAAAGAGCGGCTCAGCTCGATCCAGGGGGATGAGGCGGTGCTCACGCAGCAGAATGCCGCACTGGAGCAGCGAATCACCGCGATGCGCGCGCTGGATTCGCAGATCGCTCATGAAGAGCACGAGGTCGCGCAGTGGCGCGAGGAATTAGCCGCAGTACAAACCGATCTGGAGTCCCTACGGGACATCGCATTCGATCCCGCGGCGTATAAAGCGGTCATTGCCTCCCTCGCGAACCTTGAAGCGGCCTATCACGAGATACTCGGCCTCCGGGCTGAGACTGCGCGGCTAGAAGAGGTGAGAAAAAACCTTCAGACACTCCACGAGCTGGAACTGACCGTCGCCGCGGACATCCGTGAAGTCGAGCGGCAGATCGCAGCGCTGGCCTTTGAGAAGCGTGAGTACGAAGAGACGAAGGCGAGCTATGAGCGCGAGCAAGAAGAACTGACCGAGTTGAAGCTCAAGCTCGCAGGGAAGCGAAGCGAGTGGGAGGCCATTCACCGGGATACCGAGCGTCTCCTGGCGGAGATCGTGGAGCAGCAGCGGCTGCAGGTGGAGAAGGAGAAGGAGGAGCGAGAGATCATGTACCTGAGCGAGCTGGAGAAGCTGCTGAATGATTTTAAGCTCTATATGGTTGGGCGGATACGGCCGATGCTCTCGGAGTACGCATCCGAGCTGCTCCGCCGGCTGACAGACGGTAAATACAGCACGATGGAGCTGGATGAGAACTATGATATCTTCGTCTACGACGAAGGGACCGCGTACGAGCTGAACCGGTTCTCGGGCGGCGAGGAGGATCTGGCAAATCTCTGTCTCCGGTTAGCGATCTCCGCGGTGGTGACCGAACGGAGCGCGATCCAGACGAACTTCATCATCCTCGATGAGATCTTCGGCTCTCAGGACGCATATCGCAAACGGAACATCATGCAAGCGCTGAATGCGCTCTCGAAGAAGTACCGGCAGATCTTGTTGATCACGCACATCGAGGACGTGCGGGATTACATGGAGTACGTGCTACGGGTACAGGAGGACGAGGCGGGCGTGAGCTGGGTGACGGCTGGTGAAGCCCCAGGCGGTTCGATCAAAACCTGATAGGGTGCCCAGCCCAATGAGATAGATAGGTAGGTAGGTAGGTAAGCATATCACGAGGTTGCAACAGATAAATATCCAGAGAGTGGGGAGCTGGGAACATCATGAAGAGAATTGCCGTTTTAACCACCGGCGGAGATGCGCCGGGAATGAATGCCGCCATACGGTCGGTAGTACGCACCGCCACCTATCATAACGTCGAGGTACTGGGTGTTTTTCACGGTTGGTGGGGCTTGATCAATGGGGAATTAAAACTATTGGACCGTCGCGCAGTTTCTGGAATCATCAATCAGGGTGGGACGATGTTAAAGACCGCGCGCTGCCAGGAGTTTCATACCGAAGAGGGGAAGCAGAGGGCGTTTGAGACGGTTAAAAAAGATTTGATCGATGGTATGGTCGTCATCGGCGGAAACGGAAGTTTTGCCGGGGCACACGAATTTTTTAAACGATACCACGTGCCCTGCATCGGTGTCCCGGCGTCCATTGATAATGATATCAACGGCATCGATATGACGTTTGGTGTCGATACTGCAGTAAATACCGCTTTGCGTGCCATCGACAATATCCGCGATACCTCGACCAGCATGGAGCGGATTTTTGTGATCGAAGTAATGGGCAGGAATACCGGGTATATCGCGCTCACCGTAGCTCTGGCTGGCGGTTGCGAGGAAGTAATTATTCCCGAGAGAACGTACGATCTTGAAGCCATCTGCCAGGACATTGCCCAGGGCAATGCACGAGGCAAAGCCAGCTGGATTATCGTGGTTGCCGAGGGTGCCGCGTCCGCAGCAGAGATTGCCCGTAAAATCACTGAGAAGACCTCACGGGAAACGCGGCATGTGGTTTTTGGGCATATCCAGAGGGGCGGCAGGCCAACGGCATGCAGCCGTGAGTTGGCCTTGCGGTTGGGCTGGGAAGCAGTAAATCGCCTGTTAGCGGGAGAGCACGATAAGGCCGTGGGGATCTGTGGCAATAAGCTTGTTACGGTAAATTTTGAGCTGGCTATTCAGCACAAGGCGCTGGATGTGGAAGGTATGTACAATCTGATTCGTATTCTGACGTAGGGGTGGAGAAAGGGCATGGGTGGAAACCCGCGGGATATCGAGCAGATTGCTCGGGACATCATCATGGCTGATACTGTTGAAACCAAGAAGAGGCTAGCCACAAGGATTTTTGATAGCGCGTATAAAAATGGGATTTTTCCCGCCAGTATTCATGAGTTCTATATGGCGCGGGGGAGGGGGGAACTGAGCGGTTTTACCGTGCCGGCAATAAATCTGAGGAGTATGACCTATGATTTGGCGCGCGCCATATTCAGGGTAGCCACGAGGAATGAGTGCGGGGCATTCATCTTCGAGATTGCCAGGTCGGAGATTGGTTATACTGCCCAGCCGCCGAGTGAATATGCCGCCGTGGTTCTGGCCGCGGCGATCAAAGAAGATTACACGGGTCCGGTTTTTATTCAGGGGGATCATTTTCAGGTAAATGCTACTACATTTAAGGAGAATCCCGAGAAAGAAGTGGAAGGTCTGCAGGCCTTGATCGCCGAGGCGATAGGTGCAGGGTTCTACAATATCGATATCGATTCATCAACACTCGTGGATTTATCCAAGCCGGATGTAAAGGACCAGCAGAAGGATAATTATGAAGTATGCGCAAAACTCACCCAGTTTATCAGGCGAATTCAGCCGCGCGGAGTTACGGTTTCTCTTGGCGGCGAAATAGGCGAGGTGGGGCAGCAGAATTCCACGCCTGAAGAGCTTCATGCATTTATGGCCGGGTATAACGAAAGCCTGCGCAAAGGCTTAACCGGTATCAGCAAGATCTCCGTGCAAACGGGGACGTCGCATGGCGGGGTAGTCTTACCGGACGGATCGATCGCTCAGATAAACCTGGATTTTACTACCTTGAAGACTTTATCCGAGATTGCACGCAACGATTACGGTCTGGCCGGTGCAGTACAGCACGGCGCATCCACGTTACCGGCAGAGGCATTTCATAAATTCCCGGAATGCGAAACCGCCGAGGTGCATTTGGCCACGGAATTCCAGAATATGATCTATGAGTCCAAGCATTTTCCGGCTGAACTCAAGGCAAAGATGTATGCCTGGCTCACAACTAACCCAGCCAATGAAGCCAGGGCCGGTGAGACCGAGGAGCAGTTTCTGTATAAAACGCGTAAAAAAGCGCTCGGCCCATTTAAAAAAGAGATTATGAGTCTGCCCGGAGAGGTACGCGATGCCATTGCGGCTGAACTCGAGATAAAATTCGATTTCCTATTCAAGCAGCTGATCGCCGTACATAATAACGATGCGGTGAATAAGTACGTGACTTTGAAACGCGTGAATGTGCGTAAACGTAGGGAAGGTCCGGGAGCGGTGCACGAGGGGGAAGGCGCGGCCTAAAAAAAATAACTCAGTTCTTTAATCTGACAAGAAGGTTCTTCAGGGTTGTAAGGTCACCCTTCGTAACCCTGAACTCGCTGCTATA
>CAYYNW010000043.1:0-11185 GCA_964473145.1 uncultured Halobacteria archaeon | reverse complement strand
GAAAAAACCGATAGCTTTTTAAAGCGAGACCAAAAACGTTCATTGCATGAGTGCAGAAATGATCTTGCTGGCCGCCCTTGCGGGCGTCGCCGTATTGTTTGCTTTGGGCGTCTTGGTGAGCAGCGATAACTTTTATTCCGCTCTCTTCATGTCCGTCACGCTGGTCCTGGTGGCGACGATTTACGCCTTCTTTAGCCTCCAACCGGTCTTCGTCCTCATTCTCTTCATCTTCGTCGGTGCGATTGGCATCGTGACCGTAGCGCTCGCCGCGACGTACCGTACCGCGCCTGAACAGCAGGTCTCGTGGTTCTGGGCTATTCCAGTGGCGCTTACCGCGCTCATCCTCGCCGAGGCCATCTCGTTCTATCCCCTCGACGGGTCGATAGTCCCCAGTACCATCAACTTCCAGCTCGTGAACTTCATCCCGCATCTCGAATACCTCCTGCTGGTGGTATTCCTGATTGCGCTCGTCCTGCTCCTGCTGTTATCAGTCCTGAGGATGGGGGTAGGAGGGAGGAGCTAAATGCCTGCGATTGATGGAACGAGTCTCTCGATACTGCTTGCCACATCGTTTACGATCCTGCTCATCGGCTATCTCACCGCCATCTCGAGCAAGGATGTGATCCGGCTGCTGATCTCGCTGGAGATGATGTTTGGTGCGGTCTTCCTGGCCCTGGTCCCGCTCTTCTCCGTGGCCCATCTCGTGAATACCGCCTTTGCTATTGCGATCGTCACGATCTTCGCGTCCAGCGGTGAGCTGCTGATCCTCATCTCCGCGATCTCGATCCTGGATCGCCAGAAGAGGAGTGTGAAGACCGATGTGGTGACCATAGGAGGGGATAAGCTATGAACTTCGATATGATACTCTTGGCCCTGTTGATCCTGCCGTTGCTCGCAGCGGTTCTGGCGCCGCTCTTGAAGCCAAAGCCGGCGACGTATCTCACCTCGCTCTTCTTTTTACTCCCCTTCTTCGCTATCCTCTACTGCATTCTCATCGGCTATTCTTCGAGCATTCATCTCACCAACTTCGCCGCGCCGATCGGGCAGATCTATCTCAGTCTCGACTTCATTGCGCACGCCTTTGGGCTCACCATCTGTATCGTGGCGGCGATGGTCGCGCTCTTCGCCCTGCCGTATATGGAGCATCGATTCGAGGAGATGAAGCTCGGGGTGGAGTCGGAGTTCAGGAAATACATCTTCCTCTACGACCTCTACGCGGCCTCGATGCTCTGGCTCGTCTACAGCGGCAATCTCATTCTGCTCTACATCTTCCTGGAGATCGCACTGATCACCGCGTTCCTCCTCATTTACTTCTACGGCTACGGTAACCGGCAGTGGGTGGGCCAATTATACCTGATCTGGAGCCTGGTTGCCGGTGTCCTGACCCTGGCAGGGCTGCTCATTATCGGGATTACCAATGACACGCTCGCACTCAACCTCCTCCTGAAGGGTGGCACGGTCAGCGTGGCTGCATGGACCTTCATCTTCATCGGGATGGTGATCGAGCTGCCCGTTCTGGGCCCGCACGTCTGGCTCCCCTGGGCACACGCCGAAGCACCCACGCCGCTGAGCGCACTCTTAAGCCCGCTCACCGTGGGCTTGGCCGGGTACGTCCTGCTCCGGGTCGCCCTGATCGATTATTCCTTCATCATCACCTACCGGAACTACATTCTCTTCTATGCGATCCTCTCGAGCATCTACGCGGGCTTCTCGGTCTTCAAGCAGACTGATTTCAAGCGCTTGCTGGCCTATTCTACCGTCTCTCAGATGGGGTATATCCTCGCGGCACTTACCCTCGGCCCCTTCGGGCTGGTCGGCGTGGTCATCCAGTACATGTCGCACGCGTTCGGCAAGTCAATCCTGTTCAGCAGCGCGGGTGGGATCATCGCGGTCCACCACGGGTTACGCGACCTGACGAAGATGGGTGGGTTGCACGATTCGATACCCGCGATCTCGAACGTCGCGGTGATGGGGTTCCTGAACCTCGGTGGTATTCTCACCATCGGGATGATCGGTGAGTTCTTCATACTGCGCGGTGTGGTGGAAACCTTCGGGGTGAGTACCAGCAGCCTGGTGGTCATCCTCGCAATGATCTTCATGTTCATTCTCTCGGTTTGGTACGGCTTCTACACGATCCGTAAGGTCTTCTACGGTAAGCCGAAAGATACCACGCGGAAAGAGATCAACCGGTACCTCTATGTGCCGCTCTATATTATCGGGCTCGTCTCCGTGATGCTCGTCTTCCCGCCGTGGTCCACTGCACTGATCCCGGGCATTAAAGCGGTAATTTTAGGAGGGCTAATGCCATGAACGAGTGGCTTGTTTTCCTGCTGCTCTTCCTCGCGCCGGTGCTCAGTAGCGTGCCGATCGCGTTAGCTTATAAGAGTAAGGAATGGACCGCGAAGCTCCCGTACCTCTCGGTCTTCGGGATCTTCATCTCCGTGCTCATGAGCCTGTATATCCTGTTCACGTTCCCTGAGCAGCAATACAGCTACCCCTGGATCCCTGAGGTCGGGATCAATATCGTGTTCATCACCGACTACCTGAGCAGGAACATGGGCGTAATCACTGCGGTGATCGCCTTCTTCATCGGCATCTACGGGCTCGATTACATGAAGGGGGATTACCGGCCGAGCTGGTACTGGTTCTTCTTCAATCTCTTCACGGCCTCGATGCTCCTCGTGGTGTATAGCGACAATTTATTCCTCCTCTTCGTCGGCTGGGAAGGCCTGGGTGCCGCTTCCTGGGGGCTCATCGGGCACTGGTTCAGGGATGACAATGATATCGCGTACGTTGGCAAGGAGGGCCGATCGGTTGGCCCGCTCCGATTGTACTGGCCGCCGAGCTTCGGCGGCTGGCGCGCGATCTCCACGATCCGATTCGGCGATGTGCCGATGTTCTTCGCAATCGCGGCGATCTGGGCATTGTCGCCCACACTCAATATCTCGGAGATCGAGTGGGGTTCGCTCTTCACGACACTTGGCGCTGCGGGGACGATCATCCTCTTCCTCTGCCTCCTCATGGGGCTCTTCACCAAGTCCGCTCAGGTGCCCTTCAGCGAGTGGCTGATGACCGCGATGACCGGTCCGACAACGGTGAGTGCGCTCTTGCACAGCGCGACCATGGTAGCTGCGGGAGCGTTCGTCTTCATCAAGCTGACGTGGTATATCGAGCCGTGGCATCTTGCCGAGACCATGCACGGGGCAGGACTCGAAGGGCTCGAGTACGTGTATATCGTGGTGCTCTTCATCGGGCTCATCTCGGGCTTGTACGGCGCGCTCGCCGGCTCCGGGATGCTGGAGCGCAAAGTGCTCCTCGCCGCTTCCACGATGTCCAGTATTGGACTGATGTTCGCCGCGACCGCCGCATCGTTCTGGGTCGGGCACTTCGCCGTGCTCGTCGGGTTCTGGTACATGGCGGTGCACGCGTTCGCGAAGGCGAGCTTATTCCTCGTTAGCGGCCATCTGATTCACGCTACCCACAGCCGGTTCCTCAACGGCGGACGCGAGTTCGCCAAGAAGATGCTCCCGGCATGTATCGTGACCATCATCGCGACGACCTTCCTCGTCGGGATACCACTACTCACCTCGTACTGGGTGAAGTCCGCGATGGATGAGGTGATGGAGCATCTCGTCCACGATTTCGGCTATCTCCCGCTCGTCTTGCTCGTGCTTACCTCAGTCGTCTATGCAGGGATAATGGCGAAGTTCCTTGCCCTGAACTTTATCAAGGGCGAGAAGCCGCACCACGAGCATACCGAGGGCGGCACCCTGATGAAGGTCGGCTATGCACTGATGGTCTCGGTCCTCTTCCTGCTGCTCTACCTCATCTTTACGCTGGAGGAGACACACGAATTCGTCGCCGCCGGCGCGTTCTTCAAGCAGGGTATGATCACCGTCTCGTTCGCCGTCGGTATCCTGGCCCTGCTCGCGTACCTCGTCGCACTCTACCGGCCGCGGATAAGCTTTCTTTCCGGGCTCGGCACCTTCTTCGGCGATCGCATGTACCTCCCGTTCCTGAACGACTATATCGTGCCCAAGATCGGTTTTGCCCTCGCCGGGGTCGTCCAGAACTACGGCAATACGGGAATTGACGGCTTCTTCAACACGAAGGTGATACCAGGCTTCTTCGGCAATGTCTCCAGACGGATACGCTCGATTCAGACCGGGTATCTCAGCCGCTACGTGAGCATTGTGCTCGGCGTCGTGATGCTGATACTGATTTTAATCTCGCTTGTCTCGCTCAAGGGGGTGGTGCTATGATGAACTTCACGCTGCCTTACTCTCTGTCCATGCCAATGGTCATGCTGCTCGGTGCGGTCGTCATACTCTCGGTCTGCTCGGCGTTCGCGGTGAAGTATCGCAATCTCGGGCTGGTTGGCGCGGTCGTCGCGATCCTCCTCGGGTTTGGAGGCGTGACGCTCGACAATCCGAATCTCGTCTATTACACCGGCTTCGTCCTCGTGATCAGTCTCGTCAACCTCGCCTCGCTCAGGGCGCTGAAGAGCGCGATCCAGGGCGTGGATTACGGCCTGGTCGGGCTCATGGCGCTCGTCACCCTCTACATCTTCACCACCCAGGACCTCGCCATGATCCTCGCTGCCTTCGTCCTCGTCTCCGTGCCCACGTATATCCTGGTGATGGCGCGTGAAGGTGGTGCAAATGTGGAGGTGGGTATCAAGTATATCACCTTCATGGTGCTGGCCACGATACTCTTCCTGATCGGTGCGGTGATCCTCGCGTACACCAAGAACGCCTTCAACGGGCTGCTCTACATTCTCGGCTACGTCATGCTCGTCCTGGGCCTGAGTATCGAGGTGGGCGTTGCGCCGCTCCACGAGTGGGTGCCGGACGTTTTTGCAAGTGCCGATCCGATCCCGCTCTCCATAATCGCCTCGCTCGCCAAGATCGTGCCGTTTGTGATCGCCTTGAAGATCCTCCTGGCCACGGCGAGTGAGTTGACCATCTCAATCACGCTCTTCACCGCCGTGCTCGCGGCGATCTCGATGTTCACCGGTAATATCGGTGCATTGACCTCAAAGGAGCCGGGACGCATTCTCGCTTACTCTACGGTCGCGAACATGGGGTACGTGCTCGCCTGCGTGGTGGTGATCGTGAAGCCGCAGTACTTCTACTTCGCGCTCACCGGTGCGCTGCTCATGCTCTTCGCCAATGCCGCAGGCAAGATCGGGTTCTTCAATGCGATCAAGAACAAGGGCGCGTTCTCGCCGCTGATGTATCTGCTCGCCTTCTCGTTCATCGGACTCCCACCGCTCATGGGCTTCTGGGGCAAGCTCTTCATCCTCTTTACGCTGGTCAAGGCCGAGTATGTCTGGCTCGTCGCGCTCATGGTGATCAATTCCGCGATCTCAGTCCCGTATTACCTCCGGCTCGCCCGTGAGCTCGGGGTAGGCTGGAAGCCGGATCTCGTCAATTATATCTGCCTCGTCGCCGTGATCATCATCCTCATCACCTTCCTGCCTGATTGGTTCTTCAGGGGGGTGGAGGTCATCGCGCAATCTGTAGGAGGTATCGTGATTTAGGAGGAGGAACGAGAACATGATCGAAACAGTCTTGCTAATTGCGGTTCTGATTGTGGTGAGCGTATTGATCGACGGCGTGCTGCTTCTGCTCGTGAAAGTATTGCCGCGCTACAACCTCACGGAGATCAAGACGATGCGGTGGGAGGCAGGGAACCCGCCGATGAAACTCCCGAAGTTCACGCTGCCCATGCAGTATTTCGGGTACATGTACCTCTTTATGGCCGCCGAGCCGATCGTGGTGCTGCTGCTCCTCTTCGCGGCACATCCGGGTATGAGCTACCTGCTGTTCCTGGTGCTGACGCTCGTGCTGCTCCTGCCGGCGCTTTACGTCGGCTATAAGATCACGCTGGAAATGGCGGAGGCGAGAAGTTAGGTAAGTAAGAGAAGGAGAAAGAGGGTAAAGAACGAGAGGTAGAGAGAAAGATGGAAAATCCAAATGCGCATATAGATTTCCTCGAGTCAGGACCGCTTGCACCGTTCAAGAAATGGGCGGCGAAGTGGAGCTTATGGCCTTGCCATTTCATCACCTCGTGCTGTGGTGTTGAGCTCGCCCACGCCTTCGCCTGCGGCTATGATGGTGAGCGGCTGGGCACGTTGAACCTCGGGATCGCGCGCCAATCAAACTTCATCATCATTGAGGGCACAATCTCCCGGAAGATGGCGCGCGCCTTGCAATTCGTCTACGGGCAGATGCCCGATCCGAAGTTCGTGAACGTGATCGGTGCCTGCGGCGAGCGAGGCGGGATATTCTGGAATAGCTATAATATCACGCATCCCTCGGATATCGTCCCGGTCGATTTCTTCGTACCGGGCTGTCCCATAACGCCCGAGGGACTGCTCCGGGGCGTCAGAGCGCTGCAAGACAAGATCACGGGCGTGGACCGGACGACGATCAGCTTCAAGAAGGTGGAGCTGCCGATGGTGGAGCAGTTAGAGGAGCGATTGATCCCCAGCACGCCGAAGGTGTACGCACCCACGCCGCATATCAAAGTGGACATAAAGAAGCTCGTGGATTGGGATTTCGGCAAGGACTTGGAGCTCGAGCTGAAGAAGGAGCTCAAGAACCTCGGCGAAGCCGTAACGATCACCGATGTGAACCGGATTGCGATCAAGACGCGACCAGAGCAGCTGAAGGAGGTCGCGCAGCTCCTGAAAGCGACCATGGGGCTGGACCATGTGAAGAGCGTGAACGTAATCCAGGTGCCGCACGAGCGGAAGTTTATCATCGAATACGTGGCCGCGAGCTACAGTAACGAGAAGCTGATGCCCGTGCTCTTCACCCTCTTCACGGAGATCGGTACCAAAGACCCGAAGATCGCCAGCCTCACCCCGGTATGGGAGAGTGCGAATTACTCAGAGCGTGAGATGCATGAGTTCTTCGGTGTCTGGTTTGAGGGCAATACGTGGATGGGCCGGAAGTTCCTCCTCGCCCCTGACACGCCTGATCTCCCGCTGCGGAAGGAGTTCAAGATCCCTGAAGAGGTCTACGCGTTCGAGAAGGGTGTGGAGCCCCAGTTCATGGTCCCCATCGAGCCGCCGAAAGACCTTTACACGCCCATCTGGCAGGAGTTCATTGACACGGCGTACGATAGTGATGAGATCATCGTCCCCATCGGGCCGCACCATGCGGGCAGCGGGCATCTCCGGGTGACCTTCCGGGTGAAGGGTGACCGGATCGTGGACGCGATCCCGGAGCCGGGCTTCGTCCACCGGTCAATGGAGAAACTCGCGGAGAATAAGCTGTACATTCAGAACATTCCACTCTTTGAACGATTGGCGATCAACGACCCGGCGAATATGAACCTGGCGTACGTTCGGGCGATCGAGGAGGCGTTGAAGGTCGACGTCCCCGAGCGCGCGAAGTACCTGCGGACCATTCTGGCCGAGCTTTCGCGTATCGAGGCCTTCTACTATGACTCCGGGATCTTCTCACTCTTCTTCGGTCACACCACGGGGTTCATGTACTGCATGGCGATCCGTGAGATGGTCATTGAGGCATTGATGCAAATTTCAGGCTCGCGGAGCGGGCCCTCGTTCATCGTGCCCGGCGGGTTGCGGCGCGACATTCAGGATAACGTCATCGACCTGATCGATAATCTTACCTCGGCACTCAACCGGCGGATGAAGAAGTTTGAGAGCATCTTCGTGAACAACCCGGTAACGGTGGCGCGAGCGAAGGGCGTCGGCGTGCTCACGAAGGATGATGCGATCCGCTGCGGCATGGTTGGGCCGTTCCTGCGTGCGTCGGGCGTGAATTACGACCTGCGGAAGCTCCTGCCCTACGAGGCGTATGACAAGGTGGAGTGGGACGTGACGACGGGTGATGACGGTGATTGCCTGGGCAGGTTCCTGGGCAGGCTGGAGGAGATCCGTGAGAGCGTGAAGATCGTGAAGCAGGCGGTGGATGCGGTGAAGGGCATAAAAGGCCCGATCCTGAGCGATGATATCCTCGGCGAGTATAAGGAGGCTGCGCATGACATCAGCGGGCACTTCTTCCGAGTATTCGGTAACCTCGTGCTGCCAAAAGGCGAATGGACAACGCTCACCGAGGTGGCGCGGGGCACGATGCTCTTTACACTCGTCAGCGATGGCGAGTCGAACGTCCCGTACCGTGTGCGGGTAATCAGTCCGTGCTGGATGAACTTGCGTGGCTTCATGGAGGCGGTGAAAGGTGAACGCTATGCGGACTTCTGGGCGGTGTATGGCAGTTTCGGCTACTTCCCGCCGGAGGCGGATAGGTAGGAGGTGAGGAGAGAGCAATGATCGACCTAAGCGGACTCATCAGCACCATTATGAACAACCAGATCAACATCCCCCTGCTCTACGTGATCTACGACATCTTGCTCAAGATCCCGGTGATCGGGAATATCGTTGCCTGGTTGCTCAGTATCATCCCCATATCCGGGGTCCCGATCGTCAAGCTGCTCATTGGCTTTGTGCTCTGGAAGCCGATCTTTGTGATGCTGCTCGTGCCCGGGTTCGCGACGCTCGGCACCATGCTGCTCATCCTGCCCTGGCTCGAGCGTAAGCTGGTGGGACGGATGCAGTGGCGGGTGGGGCCGCGCGAGATCGCGCCGCGCACGCGCGGGAGTATCCAGCTGCTCGCTGATTCGCTCCGGTTCCTCACGCAGGAAGTGATCATCCACAAGGAGGCGCACAAGATGTACTTCCTCCAGTTCCCGTTCCTCTACTTCCTTCCCGTGCTGCTCCCGCTGCTCTTCATCAATGCGGGCGCCGCGGGCCGGCCGCTCGTGCCGATCGAGTCGCCCTATGCGCTCCAGATCATGATCGGGCTGATCAGCTTCATGCCGGTCTTTATCATCGGGGTCGGCTGGGCGGCGAATAACCGGTTCGCGTTCATTGGCGCGGTACGCGAGGCGTTCATGTACTTCGCCTATGAGATTCCCTTCATCATCGCGATCCTCGCGATGATCATCCTCTACGGCACCTCGAACACGGCGGAAGTGATCAGCGTGGGCAATCAGGGCAGCTGGCTGCACTGGGGCATTATTCTCAACCCGCTCGCCGCGATCGTCTTCTTCATTACCACGGTAATGGCCACCTCACGACTCCCGTTCGAGATCCCGGAAGCGGATCAGGAGCTGGCCTTCGGGCCGTTCATTGAGTACTCCGGTATCGCCTTCGGGCTCGCGTATGTGATGGCGTACGAGAAGATGTACGTGCTGAGTGCGATCATGACGATGCTCTTCCTCGGAGGAGGCAGCGGCCCGGTGATCCCCTACCTGGGCGATATCTCCTATGCGATCTGGTTCGTGGTGAAGACGCTGATCATTCTCCTCGTGATGGTGAACCTTCGTGGGGTTTATCCTCGGTACCGGCTCGACCAGGCGTTGCGCATCGGCTGGGGCGCGATGCTCCTCGCGGCTCTGGTTGCGCTTGTATGGTCAGTCGTCTTAGGAGGATGGGTACTATGAAGAAAGTAGGAACACCGGATTACAGCGTAGCGGACAAGCTCAAGTATCATGTCTCCGCGCTCTCGACGGCCGCGAAGGAGGTTGCTCTGCCCTTAAACATCACGACACACTATCCGCGCGAGCGTAAGCGGCAGCCGGATTGCTTCCGCGGGTATATGCTCTTTGACCCTGAGCAGTGTATCAGTTGCTTCCAGTGCTCCTTCGTCTGCCCGGCGAACGCGATCTGGATGAAGGAGGCGCCGAGCGGACGGTACTATCCGACCGTTGATTATGGGAAGTGCATCTTCTGTCACTTCTGTTTGGATACGTGCCCGGGCGGCGCATTGAACAGCACCAAGATCCACGATGTCGCGTACCGGACGATGGAGGAGATGCTCACGCTCACCGAGGAGATGGTCGAGCCTCCGGAGATCATTCGCGAGGATAAGATCGTGGTGGATTACGTGATCGATAAGACTGATCTCTCCTTGCGCCGGACCAAGGAGGTTGATCGGCTGATCCCTGATCTCGATCGCCCCAAAGGGGTGCCGATGGCGAGCCAGTGTATCGACCGCGGGAGCTGCATCGCCTGTAAGGTCTGTGAGAAGATCTGCGAGAGCGGTGCGATCTCCTCGATCCGTGACACGGCGAGCATGGTGGTCAGAATGAAGATCGATTCGGAGAAGTGCACGGGCTGTGGGCTCTGCGTGAAGGAGTGCTCGATGCAAATTTTGCGGCTGGTGAGGAAGTGAGGGAGTAAGAGAAGAGAAATGGCAACCGAGGCGAAGAAGGGGGAGCTGGAATGGGAGGTAAAGATCCCGAAGAAGAAGGTACCGGATAAGTTATTCTTCGAGAACCTGAAGGCTGCGGTGATCGACGCGAAGACGTGCAGCCGGTGTTTGACCTGCGTCTCGATCTGTCCGAGCGGCTTGATCGTCAACGAGGAAGATATCGTTGATTTCCCGCACTTTGATGAGAAATGTCTCGACTGTGGCGCCTGTGTCCGGGTCTGCCCGCGGTACGATTATCAGCCGAAGAGCGGCCTGGGCACGTATCTTGAGTTCACGGCCGGTAAGTCGAAGCGATTCAAAGGGCAAGATGGTGCGATGGCGACGGAATTCCTGATGTCCGCCATGGATATGGGGTTGATCGATCGCGGCCTCTTTGTTGATCGCGATGAGGTGTGGCGAACGAGTGTCTTTCATGTTCGTACCCCTGATCAGCTCCACCCCCTACCGCTGTCAGGCACAAAATACGCCTTCGCGGACGTCATTCCCGAGCTGAAGAAGGCGGTGCTGTTCACGAAGAAGGGCGTGGGTGTCGTCGGCACGCCCTGCATGGTCTCAGGCATCCGTAAGCTACAGGAAGAATTCCCGGTCTTCCGCGAGAAGGTGAAGCTCGTCGTCGGCCTCTTCTGTACCGAGAACTTCCACTATGAGGAGATTGCGAAGTATCTCAAGGATAAGGGTGTGGATTTCACGAAGCTCGTCAGAACAGATATCACCAAAGGCAAGTTCATCGCCAAGATGACCGATGCGGAAGTGAAATTCAAGGTAGCGGAATTTGAGGAGATCCTCCCCAGCGGCTGCCGCGTCTGCACGGACTTCACCGCGGTGGAGAGCGACGTGAGCGTGGGCAGCGTGGGCAGTGCCGTCGGGTTCTCCACCATCGTGATACGGACCGAGGTGGCGAAGCAGGTCTGGGAGTACATCAAGAAGACGGGTAATGT
>CAYYNW010000042.1:0-11231 GCA_964473145.1 uncultured Halobacteria archaeon | reverse complement strand
ATGTTCATCGGCAGCTTGAGCGCGCAGGCCATACGGTCGATCTCGGAGAGCGCGAAGATGAAGCTCCGCTCGGTCGTATTCGCGATGTGTGTCCGTTGCTGCCATTTCTTGAGCTTGTACTGACCCTGACCCGTCGGCGACCAGGTCACGAGCGTGCTCAGCCCTTTATCGTGGATCCGATAGGTCATGGGCGCGCCGACCCGGGCACGCCTCGAGACCTGCTCGAAATCAAAGGCACGCCACTCCGGCCCAAGGTCAACGATATTCTCCGCAACGACAAGGCCGCACTGCTCACAGAAAAGTTCCGCGCGCCCGTAATCGCGTATGAGGTTCTTCGAACCGCACTCCGGGCACTCCTTAAGGGTCTCGTTATAATCAGATTGACAGGTGGGGCTCTTCGCCTCGTGATGCTTCCCCTCTTCCGTATCCTTCTTAGGGGGCGACATCTCACTCACTCGTACCGCTTTGGACTATATAAATGGAGGACGGTCTTCCACGTCTTGCGGACGTACCCGGGGATATCTTCGTAGCTGCACGCGCGCAAGAGCCCCTGCAGGTATGTGACGGTTACCGGATCTGCGGGGTAGCCGCTGCCGATCTTCACGCCGAGTCTCGCTTCGAGCGCGCGTATCGAGCGATCGCGCTGGACCTTCGCCACGATCGAGGCTGCGCTCACCACCGGGTAGTGCGCATCCGCTTTACTTTCAGAGACAACCTCGATCGCGCCTCCGCATTCCTGCTCGTAGCACGCGCGGAGCTTAGCGCCGAATCGCGCAGGTATGACGTCCGCCGCATCTACAATCGCACGATCAGGTCGAAAGTGTCTGATCACTGCCGCGAAGAGCTCGACCATAAGCTCGTTCATCGTCCGGGTCGCCCGCGCTCGGTCGATCTCATCTGCAGGTATCTCGAGCACGAACACGTCCGTCGCCGCGGCTAGCCTGTCCGCGAGCACTTCGCGCTTCCCCGGGCTCAATTGCTTCGAGTCGCGCACCCCGAGCGCTTCCAAACCACGGTAGTTCACGACTCCCGCAACGAACATCGAGCCGATAACCGGCCCTTTACCCGCTTCGTCGATCCCTATCTCCCGCATCTTCACGCACGCCCTTCGCTTACCCGACGAGATCCTCGTAGGCCGAGGTAGCCGCGATAGCGCCCTCCGCACAGGCGACGACGATCTGGCGCACGCCACCGGTTACGTCGCCCGCGGCGTAGACATGCTTGACGTTGGTTCGCTGGCCCTTATCGGTACGAATAAAGCCCTCGGTATCGAGCTGCAGGCCCAGGTGCTTCGCCAGACCATTTGCCGGCTCCTCGCCGATGTAGACGAAGACGCCGTCAGCCGGAATCTCGTCCTCCACGTCTCGCACGCGATCGTACCGGAGCACGCCTTTCACCCTCGTATCACCCCGTATCTCCCGCAGCTCGGAATTCCAGAGGATCTTGACGCCGGCCTTTGCCAGACTCTGTTGCACGTACTGCTCGGCCCTGAGTTGATCCCGCCGGTGGATCAGGGTGACCGCACAGCCGAGGTTCGTGAGATACAATGCGCCTCGCGCTGCCGAATTGCCGCCACCGATCACGAGCACGGCCTTATCTTTGAAGAAGAAGCCATCACAGGTGGCACAGTACGATACGCCCCGTCCGAGGAACTCCGCCTCGCCCTTCACCTCCAATTTACGCTTCTTCGTGCCCGTGGCGAGGATCAGTGCACGGCACGTATACGCCGCTTTCTCGGTACTCACCCGCAGGTCCTGCTCGGTTGCGCGGTGCTCGATCCTCTGGACGCCTTCCAGCTCTTTGATTGTCGCGTAATCCGCCGTTTGCGCTTTCAGCTGCTCGACCAGGTCGAGGCCGCTGACACGCTTAAATCCCGGGAAGTTATCAACGTACATCGCCTCGTTCGTTAAGCCGCCGCTGATTTCCCGCTCGAGCACCAGGGTCTTCAGGCCGCTGCGTGCACCGAACGTGCCCGCCATCAGCCCGGCTGGACCCGCTCCGACGATAATTAAATCGTACGCTTCTTCACGGTCCATACGCTCTATGTCCTTCATCTCCCATCGCTTTACATTGCCTCACGGTCCATACACGCGCTGTTCTCTCAAGCTTAACCGCCCCCGGTGCTGAGTGCAATCGTTTCTGATATCCGTTCGCATGGTTAGACCACCTCAGGATTTCGGGCTATGCAAGTATCGATCAGACGCCCGCAATCGCCAGCACCCCCATACAGGATAGGGTGACGATCACCCCCGCACCAAGTACGCCCGCGAAGATCGATGGGAATGCGTACCGGGCGCGAATACCGAAGACGAACGCGATCGCGCAGGCCGTCCATGCGCCCGTTACGGGCAGCGGAATCGCGACGAACGGTGCGAGTGCCAGAGCGCCGTAGCGCTCCATCTTAGCACTATAGCGACGCGTACGTGCGAAGAGCCAGTCAAAGAAACGGTCGAAGAGGCGATACCGGCGCAGCCAGTTCGAGACCGGCTCGAGGAAGAGCAACAACGGTACCACCGGCAGCATGTTCCCCAGCACGGAGAGCAGGAACGCTTGTGACCCAGCCATTTCGTGCACACCCATTGCAAAGGGTATGGAAACGCGAAGCTCACCGAGCGGGATCATCGCCATTAAGACTACCTGGACGCTCTGCCAGGCGAGCGCAAAACCATTGGGCATACTCTACCGTTACAGAGGCCGGATTTATAAAAGGCTGGAGCGATTGAATAAGCGAGTGAAGATACTGAAATAGTGAGTGTGAGTACGTCATGAAATTCGATCCACGACAGATTCGCGATGAGACGAGCAAGGATTTTGAGGCCGCATGGCTCGACGGCGTCCGCTATGCCACTGAGCGGAGCTTGAATGAGCGCTTTCCACGTTCGCTCCGCTCGCTCGCCACGGGTAAGCCGCACCCCGTCTTTGAGACGATCCATCAGCTGCGGCTGGCGTATCTCCGGCTCGGGTTCGAGGAAGCGATCAATCCGGTCATCATTGAGGATGAGGAGGTGAAGAAGCAGTTTGGTAAAGAGGCGATTGCCGTGCTCGACCGCTGCTTTTACCTCGCGGGACTGCCGCGGCCCGATATAGGCATCTCCGATGAACGGGTGCAGCAGCTGACCGGGTATGTCGGTAAGGAGCTCTCAAAGGGCGAGCTCGAGGCGCTCCGGGCCACGCTGCACCGGTACAAGAAGGGTGAACTCGGCGGCGATGACCTCGTCTTTGCGGTCGCCCAGAGCCTGGGCGTCCCGGACATGACGGTCACGAAGGTGCTCGATACCGTCTTCCCCGAGCTGAAAGAGCTTGCACCGGTCGCGTCGAGTGCGACGCTCCGAAGCCACATGACCTCCGGATGGTTCATCACGCTCGCGGCGCTCTGGGAGAAGAAGCCCTTACCCATCAAGCTCTTCTCCGTTGATCGCTGCTTCCGCCGTGAGCAGCGGGAGGATGAGATCCGGCTCCGCAGTTACCATTCCGCGTCCTGCGTACTCTGTACCGAGGACGGCGCGGTAGGTCTGGACGATGGTAAAGAGGTGGCAACCGGGCTGCTCACGCAATTCGGGTTCAAACGGCTGCGGTTTCGCAAGGACGAGAAACGCTCGAAATACTACATCCCGGAGACGCAGACCGAGGTCTTCTGCCATCATCCGCGCCTGGGCTGGGTCGAATTGGCCACCTTCGGCATTTACTCGCCCACGGCACTCGCGCAGTACAATATCCCCTTCCCTGTGATGAACCTCGGCCTGGGCGTGGAACGATTAGCAATGATCCTGCACGGGGCGGACGACGCACGCGCATTGGTATTTCCACAATTCTTTGCACCCGTGGAGTTGAGCGATCTTGAGCTCGCTGCACTCATCCGGCTCGAGAGAACGCCGGGCACGCAGGAAGGCCAGGCAATCGCAGCGGGCATTGTACGCGTCTGCGAGGAGCACGGGAATGTCGCCTCGCCCTGCGAATTCACCGCGTACCGCGGTACCCTCTGCGGGAGAGCGATCGAGGTGAAGGTGATCGAGCCCGAGCAGAACACGCGGCTCTGCGGCCCCGCGGTGATGAACGAGCTGGTGGTGAGTGATGGCTCAATCCTCGGTCTGCCGCGGACGGCGAAATGGGAGAAGGTATTTGAGGAGGGTGTTGCCACGCACCTACGGTTCCTCGATGCGTTCGCCGCGCTCGCCGCATCGCAGCTTGAAGAAACGGCGCTGAGCGGTGCGATCGACCGTGGTGAAGAGGTCGTCGTAAAGGTGAAGATCGTCCGAAGCGGCGCGGATATTAACCTCAAGATCGATGAGGTGGCTACCCGGTACATCACCTCAGCGAACAAGAAGATTGATATTCGGGGCCCCGTCTTCCTCACCGTGGTGGCGAAGAAGGCCTGAATGCCGTTCAGCAGCGCCGGCTTACCTTACAACACCTTCCGCATCACGAGTGCGCCTTCTCCATCCTTATAGTAGAACGGAATAAAGCCAATCTCCATAAACCCCATGCTTCGATAGAGCCGCTGCGCAACCTGGTTCCCCACGCGCACCTCCAGCCGCACAAAGCCGATCCGTAGTTTCCGCAGCGTCCTGAACGCCGCCTTTAATAACTGACGCCCCACGCCCTTACCACGGTACCGCGAGTCCACAGCGAGAGCGAAGATGCGACCTTCACCATCCAGAGTGATGACGAGCACGAGAAATCCGATAACCACGCCGTCCAGCTCCGCGACCGTGAAGCCGTCCGGCCATTCATCATGTAACTCCCTATACAGTGCTTCATCGCCGTCCAGAAACGACTCCCACTCGATCTCCATCACCCGCGTGAGGTCCGCGAGCACGAATGGTCGCAACTTGATCGTAAGCCCCTTCGTTGTGGTCACCACCGCTGCCATAGTGCCTCTCTCTATCTAGCCCTGCTCTTCCAGTTCGCTCTTGACGGTATACTCGATGACGAGCCGGGCCAGCTTCTCCAGCAGCTCCGCGCTCAGCACCTCGGTGCCCGTTCCGTCATCGTTCAGCGCACGCTCGCGCCACTTCGCGATCACTTCTGCCTGGCGCTGCTCATCGCGAATCGGCCGATTCAAGCGTACTTTCTCCCGCTTCGCCTCATGCGCCAGGTGCATTCGTCTCGCGAGGAGCGCGATGATAGCCGCGTCCAGCTCGTCAATCCGCCTCCGTATCTCTTCCAGTCGCTCCACACCCGAAGGCATTTTTATTCGACGAGCATAAAGAAGTGGTGTAGCAAGAAAAGAGCATGATCTCCATGCACGAACGAGACACCGAGACCGAGACTGATCCTGAACCCCCTGGTAGGGGCGTGAGGAGCAGAACCGACCGAGGTAGTGGCGCAACCACGAGTGACCGCAGCGCTGTGGGGCACGCGCGAGGCGGTGGAGGGCGAGCGAGGAGGAGTGGGGATGAGGACGCAGGTTCTGAAATCAGGCACGAACGTCTTGAAAGCTCCTCTCAGCCACGCTTCGTCCTTCTATAATAACTTCTCCGATTTATTCCGGCAAGCGCCCTTTTCTCTCCTCTTCTGCTCATTTACCGGCCTCCTTGCGGGTCTTGGGTTGGGTTTGATGACCGACATGCTGGAATTGCTCCCCGGGCTCATGATTCTCATTCCACCAGCCATTGACATGCGCGGCAATATTTACAGCGCGCTCGTCTCACGGTTGGGCACCTCAATGCACCTCGGGCTCTTCTCACCCTCGTTAAAACGAGGCAGCGTCCTCCATCAAAATGCGTATTCCTCTCTCTTGTTAACGCTCATTCTTTCTGTTCTCCTCAGCTTCTTAGCGAAGATCGTTGCTGATGCGTTTCGTACACCGAGTATTTCCCTGCATGAACTCCTCTTCATCTCGGTCTTCGGCGGCTTGATCTCCGGCCTCGTCTTGCTCGCGATCGCACTGCTCGTCTCCATCATCGGCTATCGCCGTAGCTGGGATCTGGACAACATGTCCTCGCCGATCATTACCTCAGCTGGCGACGTGATTACGATCCCTTCGCTCTTCTTCGCCGCCTTCTTAGTCTTAAAACTGGAGGTCTTCAGCCATCGGTGGAGCTGGGGAAGCTGGCTATCACCCCTCTTCCTCTTATCAATTCTGTTCATCGCTGCTGCGCTGGTCTCCGCGATCAAAGGTCTGAGGTCAAACGATGCGAGGGTGAAGCGCATTATTCGAGAGAGCATCCCCATGCTCTTCATCGCGGGATTGCTCAGCACGCTCGCTGGGGTGAGCTTGAATATACGGTTGGAACGATTGATTGCCCTTCCCGCTCTCCTGGTACTCATTCCACCCTTTCTGGGCGAGAGTAACGCGCTGGGCGGCATCTTGAGCTCCCGGCTCTCCTCTATGCTCCACATCGGTACCGTAGAACCGAAGTCACTGCCCGATACGTTCGTCACTGCGAATTTCGCCGTGATGTATCTCCTCTCACTCTTCATATTTGTCGTTGTTGGCCTAACGGTTTACGCCTCGTGTGTCCTTCTCCAGATGGCCACACCGAACCTCAGAACGATGGTTTTGATTTCGCTTCTAGGCGGGTTTTTAAGCACGACGTTTCTCAACCTCGCGTCCTACTATATTGCCATTTCATCCTTTCGATTCGGGCTGGACCCCGATAATGATACCATCCCCCTCATCACCAGCCTCACGGACGTTGTCGGCGTCCTCTGTCTTCTCGGTGCGATCCATATCCTCCTCTAACGATTGCGCGCGCCGACGAACCGGTTTTGATAACCGGGAGGGAATAAGTTCTTTTGTCTCACCTCTGGAAAGTTAAGATGAGCTATATGTACGTACGAGGGTCGAGGAGATGCCGGTTATACAACTGTATTACGACGATCTGGAAGCGCTCACCGGGATGAGTATCGAGCGAATAAAGGAGCGGCTGCCGCTGCTCTGCGCGGATGTGGAGCGAATGGAGGCTGAGTATATGGACGTGGAGTTCTTCCCCAACCGCCCGGATCTCTTCAGCGTGGAGGGCGTGGCGCGCACGCTCCGGCAATTCCTGGATCTCGCGCCCGGCCTGGCCCGCTATCGGGTCTCCGACTCGGGCATCACGATGACGGTGGATCCCTCGGTACTTCCTGTGCGCCCCTACGTGGTCTGCGGCGTGGTCAGGAATTTGCAGTTTAATTCGCGGAGTATCGAATCGCTCATGCAGCTCCAGGAGCAGCTCCATCGCGGCCTGGGCCGCAACCGTAAGAACGTATCGGTCGGTGTGCATGACCTCTCGCGGGTAAACCCACCCTTCACCTACCTTGCCGTCGATCCGGGTTTCTCTTTCGTGCCGCTCGATTACACCGAGGAGATGACGATGGCCGAGATCCTGGCACGGCATCCCAAGGGCGTGCACTACCGCTACATCCTCGAGGGGAAGGCCCGCTATCCCTTAATCATTGATGCGGACGGAGCGGTGCTCTCCTTTCCACCGATCATCAACGGTGAGCTCACTCGTGTGACCGAAGCCACAACGGAGATCTTCCTCGACGTCACCGGGTTGACCGAGCACGTGCAGCTCGCACTCAATATCATCGCTACCGCGCTCGCGGAACGCGGCGGGCAGCTCCAATCGGTGGTCGTTCAAAGTCCGAAGGACGGTGGTGTGCAGAAGCGGATCACACCAGCGCTGGACCCGAAACGGATGGAGCTCGCCGTGAACGATGCGAACGCGCTCATCGGCATCAAGCTCAGCGCTGAGGAATGCTGCACCTGCTGCGCGCGAATGGGGCTCGGCGCGAGGGTCAAATCGGCGAACCTGCTCGAGGTAGAAATTCCCGCCTATCGGTATGATATCCTCCATCCCTGGGATATCATCGAGGACGTCGCGATTGGCTACGGCTATGACCGGCTCAAGCCCGTGCTGCCTGAGACGGTGGTGATCGGCGAGGTGCATCCCTTTGAGGAGCAGAAGGCCGCAATCCGCGCGATCATGATCGGGCTGGGCTATTTTGAGGTCGCGACCTTCACCTTGACCTCCGAACGGAAGCAGTTTGAGCTGATGCGGCGTAAGGACCGTGAACTGGAGAAGGTTGCGGTCGCATCGCCGATCAGCCTGGAGCATACGATGCTGCGCTGCTCACTTCTGCCCAATCTGCTCGAGATCCTCGCGATTAACAAGCATCGCGACCTGCCGCAGCGGCTCTTCGAGGTCGGGCCGGTCGTTCGTAAATTCGAAGAGCGGTCCATGCTCGCCGCGGTCTCTACCCATGCGCAGGCGAGCTTCGCGGAAGCACGGTCGTTGATTGACGCGGTGCTCGCGGAGCTGGGCCTGAACGGCGTGGAGGTCGTCGAGTCGCGTGACGGCGCGTTCTTCGAGTACGGGCGCCGCGCGGATCTTCTCCATGCGGGTAAGCGAATCGGCGTCTTCGGCGAAGTGCACCCTGAGGTTATCTCCAATTTCGGGCTCGATCATCCGGTGGTCGGGTTCGAGCTGGATATCTGAACGGAAAGTTCTGAATGGCCAAGAATCTCCTCCTTCTCCGACTCGATGACCCGAATGGCACAGAAAGAGCAAAGGTAAGAAGTTATATGCAAGTAGCATATATGACTAGATATGCCAACCGAGGGGATCACAAAAAAAAATCCTGTGGAGCGGCTTTTCCAACTGCTTCAAAGCATTAAAGAGGATACTGAGTACATAAAACGACGGTTGAGTATCGAGAAGGTGGATTCAGAAGAGCTGACTGAAGCGGAAACGAGCGACCTCGAGGAGGCGATACGAGATTTTGAGCAGGTGGAAGCTGTGAATCTGGATGGACTTTAGATATGAGGTTTATCTTTCGAAAAGAGTGCATATTAGCGCTCCTTATTTCTCTTTCCCACGTCGGTAAAACTTCCGTTTCAACGCGTCCTTCTCCGCCTCGATGATCAGCTCGATCAGGCGGTCGGTTACTTCGGGCTCAGTTTTCAAGATCCGCTTCGCATCCTCGACTGAGAGCCCTTTACCCGCGAGCGTCATTAAGGCGGCCATGCCGCAGGTGGTGATCAAATCTGCCGCGTTCTTCGCCTCGGTCATCATCTTCCCGCCTCGTTTGCCACCGCCCGTCGTTTTGCGGGTCCGTATCGCACTTCGTACTTCGTCCTCTTCCGCATTCACCGCGCCGATATGGCGCGATTCGCAGACCGGGCAGGTCAAGGCGTTAGGGTCAAGGTCAACAATTCGCATGACCGCGAGGTGCTCCCAGCAGCTGGTGCAGACGAAGGTCAAGGACTCGTCCAGGAGCCGCGCTTTGACATATTTCAGGATCACCTTGTGCATACGTTCCGGCGGGATGACCTCGTAGCCGCGTTTCAGCACTTCGACGATGCTCGCAATCGGGCTCACCCCGGCGCCCTGAAGCACCACGATCGTGAGCTCACCTGTGGTGAGTCGGTTGAGGAGTTCCGCGGTAAGGGGGATATCCACGTCCTTATCTCGCGCCTCACGGAGCGCCTCCTCGAAGACCGCAGTGCCCTCAAAACTCCTGATCACTTTGTCCAGATCGAGATCGCTCAGGGTCGCGTCCCGGGCGATCGCGCCGAACCGGCGTGCCACGTGGATGAACCGCATCTTAAAGAGCCTGCTGCGGCTGAGCGCTCGCTCCGCCAGCGGCTCAGGGGGCTTGGCGGCGAGCTGCAAGATGAGCTCCTTGAGCTCCTCAGGCTCCGGTGAAGTCCCCTCGGTTCGCAGCATGATCCGGTAAGGATCCTGCTGCACGCCCACTGGCGCCCCCGTCTGGTCAGAGAGCAGAGCTGCGAGGAGCATGGCGAAGGTTCGATTCACCTGGAGCCCAAACGCGCAGTGGATGATCAGATACTCGCGCCACCGCTCGATGGTCAAGAGCGTATCAGTCGGCACGGGATAGCCCTTCTTCACCTGCCGGACCACCTCATCGAGCGCTCGGGTGAGTGTCTCCCTGCTTGTAGGATACCGCGCCAGCAGCTCATTCACCACGGTTTCCGCTTCCATGCCGCCTTTCATGCACGCTTCGACCCGCCCCCGAATCTGGCCCACTTCGCACGCGATCGTGTGCGGCACGGGAATCTCTTCGCCCGCCCAGCTCGGTATCGAGCCGGTAGGATCGTCTTCATACTTCACGTAGAGCCGGTCACCAAAGAGGTGCAGGATCTTCCAGGCGCGACCGCCCTCGATGAACTTGTTCCCCGGACTGCCATACTCAGCCACGAACTCTTCATCCAGGACGCCCACGGGCACGTCATTCTCATCGATGACGAGGAAATGCCGTTCCTCAGGGATCATCGATAAGTGCTCGAAGTAATAGCTATACAGCGGTTTGATCCGCTGGGGGCGGATGAAGACGCGATCTTCTTGTGAATACCAGAGGAGGCGGGCTATGCGGGTATGCATGTACTCGAGAACGGCGATCAGCTCACGCTCCTCAAGCTCACGATAGGGATACGCTTTCCTGAGCAAGCTCAGAGCCTCATCAAAACTCCAGCGCCGCCGCGTGAGCAGCAGTCCCGCGATCTGATGCGCCAGCACATCGAGCGATCGCTCAGGGATATCCGCAGGCTCCAGCTCGTCCGCGATCGCGCGCCGTGCGATAGCGAGCGCCTCCAGCGCATCATCCGAGTCCTGTACCACAATCGCGCCATACGCGATCCCACCGATTCGATGGCCACTGCGACCTACGCGCTGGAGGAGCCGGGTAACCTGCCGCGGGGAGTTGTACTGGATTACGAAATCCAACCGCCCGATATCGATCCCAAGCTCCAGCGAGCTCGTGCAGATGATACCGTGCAGCGTGCCCTCCTTGATACCCTGCTCGACGTTGATCCGTGAGGGTTTGGAGAGCGAGCCGTGATGCACGCCGACGAGGAAGTTCAAATCCCAGACACGGAATCTGCTCCCCAGTATCTCGGTGATCGACCTCGTATTGGTAAAGATCAGGGTGGATTGATGCGCGTCCACCAGCTCGCGCATCAGCCGCAGCCGTGCCGCGACATCCGGATAGGTGTAGAGCTCCTCGGCCAGTTCATAATCAGCTGATTGGGCGGTGGGATAGTGCACTGCCACCTTCACCATGCGCGCCACTGAGACGTTGATGATCTCGCACGCGCGGTCGGTGCCGACGAGGAATTTCGCGACTCGATCGGGCGAGCCGATGGTTGCGGAGAGGCCGATGAGCTGGAAATCGCCCGCATCGCCTTTCAAGTACCGCAGCCGCTCTAAACCCAGCGCGAGTTGCGCACCTCGTTTGTCAATCGCGAGCTCGTGGACCTCATCAACGATCACCCAGCGGACAGC
>CAYYNW010000041.1:0-11840 GCA_964473145.1 uncultured Halobacteria archaeon | reverse complement strand
GATTAGAATTAAAATGTCTGAGATGACTGTCTTGAATCGCCCACAACAATTTAGAGGAGAAATAAATCATATCCCTTCTATTGTAGGGACGGATTTTTTAGAAGACAATAAACTAGCTTTTCATTTTGATCCCTATAATAAGGTCGCACATCTCCAAGATTAATACCAAAATGAATGGTGAAAAGTAGGGGATATTTGCAATCGCTCCTTCTGCGCCGGCCTTCGCGAAGATCTCCTCCAGCAGCTTCCGGCCGTACTCCTTCACGACCACGTTGAGCTGCGAGATCGCCGCGAACCACCTTCCTGTGCTGCTTACAGGCGCTTGTGGTCGGCTCCAGCCCCTGGTATCGCTTGCGGGTGCCACTCGCTCGCCTACCCTGATGGTAGTCATTTATATGCTTTCCTCCTCTACCCCTATACATGGCTGTTGCAAAGAGTAAGTATATCACGCTCTCGGTCAAAGTCCGCCGAGAAGTAAAGGAGCAGCTCGAGCAGGCGGGGATAAAGCCGGGCGAGGTGATGCGGCAGGCCTTGGGTACCGCCCTCGCTGAGGCAGCGCGGAAGAAATTGGTAAACGAATGGACAGCCGTGCGCGAGGTCCTCGAAAAAATACCGGAAGAGCGTATCATAACGAGCATACGAGAAGATAGGAAGCGATAACATGTTGATCGACGCGAGTTCGATCTATATTCTAGCTAAGGAGGGACGATTCGAGGTCCTCTTGGGTCAGAGCACGCTATCGCTCGCGATCTACGAACTCGGGAATGCCATTTTGAAAGACGTGCGCGTATTCAAGAGTATCTCGGTTGAGGAGGGCATGAGGGCGGTGAACTTTCTCAGAAGAATCCTGGAACGAATGGATATTCGCACGATAGACGGGCATGAAGATCGGATACTGAAGTTAGCGGAAGAGCTGCAGCTGTCCTTTTATGATGCCGCGTATCTGCAGCTGGCAGTAGAGCTTGGAGCGCCACTCGTTACCGAAGATGAAGTGCTCAAACGAGTTGCAGGATCGCTGACTGAGGTTTGCTCTGCTCACGAGTTGTGAACTCTTTTTTGAGGCGTGATCCGCCCACGGGAGTGCGGATAGAGCTAAGAAGAGGTAGGTAAAAATTCAATACCACCTCAGTTTCACACGTTCTCTGAGCCAAGCAGGCTAAGGCCGCTCAGCGCAGTCACGCCCCTTCCGCTCCGGCCTTCGCGAAGATCTCGTCCAGCGGCTTGCGCCCGTACTCCTTCACGACCACGTTGATCTGCGAGATCTCCGCGGAGATCTCATTGCCGCGGACTGATTTTCTGCGCCGCTTGCCCTGCTCCTTCGGCTGGTAGCCTGCGGGATCCGTGAGCAAGAGCCGTTTGCGCACAGGCCCGGTAACGTCCTTCCGCATCGGCGTCCCCTGCTTGTCCGATCCGCCGGTGATCTCCAGGGCATAGCCACCCAGCCCGAGGATGTCCGCATCCACGACGGTGCCGATCCGCTTCCCGATGAACAACGCGGTCGCTTCCGCGTCCTTGCCTTCGAGCCGGTACGCCTTCCCCGTCTTCGAATCACTTATCACGATCTGCATTGGTATGCTCTTCTCCTTCTTCCTCGCTTCTATTATCTCGCTTCACGGGCTTATAAAATAAGGTTCAATCACTTACGCACGCACTCACTCATTCGATCGTGATGATCTGCTTCTTCAGCTTGAGCTCCCGCAGCTCCTCCAGCACCTCCGCCTCCTCGACGGAAAGGACGCCGCTCCGTCCCTTCAGTTCCGCGATCTCCTCCGCCGCGAGGTGCACGTAGAGGAGATCATTCTCGTAGATGTGCCGGCCGACCACGGGCTTACGGAGCGCGATGGCCACCTGCATACCCTGCTCCGCCCGCGAGATACTTTCGCCTTTATCCTGAATCTCATTGATCGGCCCGACGTTCGCCCCGCGGGAATTGAGCAACTCCACACCGGTCCTGATCTTCCCCGCGAGCACCTCGACGCCCACAATCGCCGGCCTGCTCTGCCGGAAGATGCAGCCGGGGAGGATCTTGAGCTTCGCGGGCGTCGGGATCCGCTCGAGCAGCTCGCGCTTCTCCTTCTCCCGCTCCGCCTTCACCCATTCCTCGTAACTCGCGAGCAACTGGTAGATCACCTCACTCGTGAAGACGGGGATAGCCGCCTGCAACGCGGCATCCTTCGCGTCCGGCAGGATACCCACGTTGAACCCTAAGATCACTCGCAGGTACCGATCCTTGACCGTTGAGGACTCGATCACATCGTGCTTCGAGATGTTCCCCACCTCTGCGCGCTTGATCGCCTCGAGCCCCTGCTCTTTCAGCTCCAGTGCGAGCGCTTCGAGCGAGCCCATCGTGTCCGCGCGGATGATGATCCCCTCGGGTATCGTCTCCAGCTTCAGCTCCTCGAGCTCGCTCATCACGTCCGCCTTCGCCTGCGCAAGCTGCGTTTCATCCTTCACCTGGCGCACCTGGGACCCGGGCAGCGCGGTCTCCAGACCCGGGGCCACGATCTTCACGCCCGCCGCGGCCCCTACCGTCTTCACCCGCTCGAACCGCTGCTCCAGTCTGATCTCCTGGAGTGCATGCGGCTTCAGCAGCGCCTTCACCTTCGTGACGAGCGGCTCCTCGTCCGTGCTCCCCACCACGATCGTATCACCCACGCTAAGCGTACCATCGTAGAGGATCACGTCCATCGTCGTGCCCAGCCCCTTCTCCTCCTTCTTCTCCAGGATCGTGCCGACACCTGCCTCGTCTAAATGGAGCCGGAGCGTTCGCTCGAAGTACCGCTGCGAGAGCCCGATAAGCACGAGGAGCAGATCCGCAATGCCCTCGCCGGTCTTCGCACTTACCGGGACGATGCACACATTCCGCGCGAAGTCCTTGATCCGGTCATACCGATCGGCGGAGAACCCTTTATCGTAGAGATCGCCGACGATCGCGTAGACCCGTTCGTCCACCTCCTTCCGCGCGTAGTCCGGCTGCTCCTGGTAGTTCAGCATGAACGGCTTCTTCCGCGAAGTCCAGCCTTTGACACGGTCGATTTTATTGAGCACGACGACGAAGGGCGTCTTCAATAAGCGTAAGACGTTGAGCGATTCGTGGGTCTGCGGCTGAAAGCCCTCCATCACGTCAACCACCACCACCGCGACATCCGCCAGGGCGCTGCCGCGTTTCCGCAGCGAGGCGAAGGCTTGATGGCCCGGTGTATCAATGAAGAGTAGCCCGGGAACGTCGATCCCCGTCCAGTCGCGCTTCAAGGGCTCACAAATCGCCTTGATCGTGGTGATCGGGATCTCCGTGGCGCCGATGTGCTGCGTAACGCGACCAGCCTCCTTCGCCGCGACCGTCGTGCCCCGGATGGAATCGAGCAAGGTGGTCTTGCCGTGGTCGATGTGCCCGACGACCGAAAGTATCGGCGTCCTGATATCGCGCTTGCTGCTCATCGCTCCCACCTCGCTTCTTCAACGCCTATTCGCTCCTACTTCTGCCTTTGGGCCACCAGGAGAAGAATCCCTTCTGCTCCTCGCCCCCGCCTTCTGCTGCCGCCGCGCCTTTCTCCTGCTCCTCATCCTGCCCCGGGAACTCCTGAGCAAATTCCTGCAACAGCTCGCGCTGCTTCCTGCTCAGCTTCGTCGGCGTGACCGCCTTCACCCGCACGATCATGTTACCCCGCCCATGACCGTTCAAATCGGGCATCCCGCGCCCCTTCAACCGGAAGTTCGTGCCCGTTTGCGTGCCCGCGGGAAGTTTGACGCGCGCGTCAGTGCCATCGATGGTTGGCACGTCGAGCTCATCACCCAGCGCCGCTTGCACGAAGCTAATGGGCACCTCGCAGAAGAGGTCAGTGCCTGCACGCTGGAAGAACTCATGCTCCTTCACGTGCGTGATCACGTACAAATCGCCCGGTGGACCGCCCCGTTCACCCGCGGTACCTTCGCCCGGCACCCGCAGACGGCTTCCCGTATCCACCCCGGGCGGTATCTTCACGGTCAGCCGTTTCGTTACTCGCACGCTCCCCCGCCCGTTGCACTGCTCGCAGGGCGTCTTGATGACCTTGCCGCGTCCACCGCACTGCGGACAGGCGGCGATAGTAATGAACTGTGCGAAGCCCTGGCTCTGCGTGCGCCTCACCTGGCCCGAGCCCGCGCAGGTGGTGCAGGTCTCCAAGCCGCCTGAGCCCGCGCCCGTGCCGCCGCAGCCAGGACAGGTCTGCTCTTTCTCCACGCTGAGCTCGCGCTCCAGCCCCTTCGCCGCCTCCTCGAGCTCGAGCTGGAGATCATAGCGGATATCACTCCCCCGGCTCGGCCCGACGCGGTCCGCCGCCGCGGTCGAAGAGGCGCGGCCGAAGATCTCGTCGAAGAACGAGCCGCCCACACCTGACCGGCCGCCGCTGCCCCGGCTTCGCGAGTAGCCGAAGTTGCCGCCGAAGAGGCCCGAGAAGAAGTCGCCGAAGATATCCTCGATATCGCCATAGCGGGTGAAATCCGACCATGAGAACCCACCGGGGCCGAATTTGACGCCCACGTGGCCGAAGCGGTCGTAATTCACCCGTTTCTGCGGATCGGATAAGACCTCGTACGCCTCTGATACTTCTTTAAACGCCTCTTCCGACTCTTTCTGGTTCTCCTTGTTCAGATCAGGGTGATACTTCTTCGCTAATCGCCGATATGCACGCCTGATCTCGTCCTTCGCTGCACCTCGATCCACCCCGAGGACGGCATAGTAATCCCTCTTCTCCGGCACGGTCCGCTCGATCCTCCGCTCGCTGGTTAAAGATTTTCTCCTGGCGGTATAAAGTTTTTAGCCGCAGGGTCGCTTCGTGCTGATTCGAGGTTCATGGTTCACCGCTTCACTCCAGTGGAAATACGGGCGGCGGATCGATAGCTTTAAATACTGACCCTGTAAATACTTCATCTGTTCAGTGAATGAGTGAAAGCGTGAAGCCGGCGATCACGGTCCGGGTGGAAGTGTGGAAGGATGGGCTGGTCCTCACCAAGATGGAGAACGCCTACGATACGCTCTTTGATGCACTCAGTCCGTTCTCCATTAAGGATATTACCACCTTCCTGAGTAATAAACGTGCGATGCTGGCCTCAAAGACGCCTGTTGAGATGGATCGGGAGTATCTCACGATTAAAGAGCGGCTGACTGCCTTCTTGCGCTGGGACGAGCGTGCGCCGCAGGGATGGTTCACGTCTTCAGAGGTCCGGAGAAGATACGAAGCAGCATTCGGTGAATCCGTGCGGTTGAGCACCATCTCCACGTACCTGGCGAGCTTGCACGTCGAGGGCGTCCTGGAGCGGAAAGGGAGCAGAGCGAAGCGCGATTACCGGACGCTGATGCCCTCGACTTCCGAACCAGCACCCGCGGCGGGCTATTCGGTGAATGAAGCCATGAGCCACCCACCAGGGGTGCAAAAATCAGCCTCGGAGATCTAACAGGTCTTGTATCCGCGCCTTAAATGCCGCTATCGTGCCCTCGTTGCTGATTACTCGATCAGCCTTCGCCATCGCCGCGGCCATCCCCCACTGGTTCTCGCGCGCCTCGCGCCGCTTGAACTCCTCGAACCCCAGGGAATCATCGCCTCTCCCGCGCGTCTGGCTGCGTGCATACCGGAGCTCAAGGGGTGCATCAATACGCACCAGGATGAACTTGGAGCCAAAAGCCTGCTTGAAGGCCTCCACTTCCGCTAAGCCGCGTATGCCGTCGATCACGAGCACGGGCTTCGCCGCCTCCTTCACTGCGTGCTCGATGAGCGCTCGTATAAGGGGAATGCACCGCTTCGCGATCACGTCCATACCCTCGCGCGCACGCAGCTCATTGGCCACGCCGCCGAGGTATTCGTCCGTGAAGGGCAGTCCGCGCCGCTGCACCTCCTCCCTGATCACGTCACCCATAGTGATCACCGGGATACCCAGCTCGCGAGCGACCGCGGCCGCGACCGTTTTGCCTGCCGCCGGCGCGCCGATGAAGGCTAATACCTGTATCGCTCCCTCAGCCACTTCTCCGCGGCACCTCGCGCAAGCCGTCGCTCCAGGGTTGCGTAAAGGATGTTCAGAACCGAGAGTATTTCACCCTTGTGCACCTCCCCATCACACACGGGGAGAAAAACCGCTTGATCGAAGAAACGCCGCTCCTCAGCACGGGCGGGTTTCCCCGCCGCGCCGACCGAGATCGCCACGCCGAGTGCATGCCGCATCGTGGGGCAGTGGAAGGCGATCGATTTCGGCGGCACCTCGATCTCCTCTATCTTGATGAACACGGTCTCGTCTTTCTTTACCGCTCTGTCCTCCGCTGCGATGACCATCTCCCATTCGCCGTGCGGGCCAATAGAATAGCCATAGCTGTGAGCGGTGGTCGCCAGCGTCTCCAGCTCGCCACCGAATTTGTCCTTCCAGTAGACGTAGCGTATCATCTTCGCCATGTTCTCCGATTAGGCGCTCGCCCTTTATTAAAGTTTACCCTCACGCATCAGCTGCGCGATCTGCTGGTCCCAGAACTCGTCCACGGGCTTCGAGCCCGCGGAATCGGTGATGATGAGCTCCTCGTGATCTCGCTTCGCGATCACGCCAGTGACATGCCAGGTGACACTCGCCCATTCGGGCTCGGTCAACGGCCGCCCCACGGCCGCTTCGAGCGTCGCCCGCCGTATCACCAGCTGCTCCTCGCCCCGAATACGGAGCAGCGTGCCGAAGCACACGCAGGTGGCGTGATGCGCCTCATTCTCGGTGCAGACCGCTCGTGCCGCCCGAATGTTCGCGGGAAGAGCAGCAAGGAAAACGCTCACCATCCTCCGTTCAGCCTCCCGGAATTACCTCCTCACCCGCCTCCCTCGTCCTGATCCGCACTTCGGTCAGGGGAGCGGCACGGTACGCGGCAGCGGCGAGCACCAGTAGCTCGGCACGCGAATAGACCGCGTCCTCCGCGAGCTTAGTGTCCCGCACGTGCTCAACGCGCCCCTGCTGTATGATGAACGGGCGATGCGCAGCACCGGCGCTCTCCAGTTCCTGCGCGATACGCACCACTGCCGCTTCATCCACAAGCTGCTTGAAGACCGTGGTCACCACCTCGAAGGTGGGCGCGGCACGGCAAGAGATGGCGAGCGTCTGTTGCACGCGGGCTGCCACCCCGGGGACGCCGGTGAGCTGCGCGTAGAGCCGTTCATCGGCGAGCGGTGCCTTGAGATCGAGTGCGATCTTATCGATCAGCTGCTGCTCGAGCGCTGCTTCCACCGCCGCGGGATAATACCCATTGGTGTGCACGCCGACGAGGAGGTCGAAGCGTCGCGCGATGCGTGCCACCGCCTCGACCGCGAGCGGCTGCAGGAAGGGCTCGCCACCCGAAAGAACGACCGCATCGATGAACTCGCGGTTCTTCGCCAGAGCCGCTTCGAACTCGCGAAACTCCACGTACCGGGTATCAGTAAGGAGCTCATAGTTGTGGCAGTAGACACAATGGAGCGGACAGCCCCGCAGAAAGAGTACCAGCGCAGCTTTGCCGCGCCAATCAATAGTGGATAGTGGCACGATACCGCCAAAATTGATCCGGAGCATGACTCAGAAATACTCGTCGACACGTTCCAGAGCCCGTGCCACAAGTTCCGCGCACCGATCAAGGTCGTGCAGGCTCAGCAGCTCCACCGGGGTGTGGATATACCGTGTCGGCACGCCGACGACGCCGGTTGGTATGCCGGTCTTCGTGAGGTGGATGATACTCGCATCGGTGGTCCCGCCATCCGCAACGCTGAGCTGGTAGGGGATTTTATACTGCGCTGCGGTCCCCTTCAGCCATTTCAAGACCGACGGTGGTGTGATAATGCCGCGGCCGGACGCGTCGGAGACGGTAAGTACCGGGCCCTTGTCGAGCTCGAGTGGCGATTCCTTCTTCTCGATACCCGGATGGCCGCCGGCTACCTCAACATCAGTGACAAGCGCAACGGTGGGCGAGAGCGCGTAAGCTGTGGTTCGTGCACCTTTCAAGCCGACCTCCTCCTGGACCGTGCCCACCACGTAGACCTCACAGTCGGTCTTCGTCCGCCTGAGCGCCTCGATCATCACGGCCACGCCCGCGCGGTCGTCAAACGCTTTGCAACTGACGCGGCCGTAGCCGAGGTCCACGAAATGCCGATCAATAGTGACGGGCGTGCCGATGGAGACGCCCAGCTGCTCCACCTCGTCCCTGCTCCGGGCGCCGACGTCGATGAACATGTCCTCGAGCTTGACGACCTTCTCTCGTTCGTCCTTCTTCATCATGTGCGGCGGTTTCGAGCCGATAACGCCGTACAACCCGCCGCCCGCAGCATGTAAGAGCACCCGCTGGTTGAGCAGTGTCTGATCGAACCAGCCACCAATAGCTGAGAAGGTAAGAAAGCCCTCATCGGTGATATGCTTCACCATCAGTCCGATCTCGTCGGTATGCGCTGCGAGCATCACCGAGGGTTTCTTGCCGTGTCTCGTGCCGGTGAAATTACCCAGTGGGTCGACGGCCCGCTCATCCAGGTACCCGTCCAGCTCATCCTCGATGATCAGCCGGATCGCATCTTCATGGCCCGAAATGCCATGCGCCTCTGCCAACCGCTTCAACAGCTCCTTGAGTTCCGCCATTTTGTGCTAATCCCGCCTCCCGGATTTGAACCGGGGGCAGCACGGTGTCCGCGCGCGGTATATAAGATCTTTGGGAGGTGATCTAAAACGCCACACTACAGCCGCGCACTCTTCCAGACTGAGTTAAGGCGGGACAGTATGTACTTAGCGTACTCCAAATATAAATAAATAGTGTGCGGGCAAGCGGCCTGCCCCAGCGGTTCCGCGTGGCTTAATGCGGTTGCTCAGCCGCTGGGTGAGTGGCGAAGAGCTCAACCTCTACCAGCTCATCCTCCTCGATCAGCTCCTTACCCTTCTCAAGGTACAGATAGCCGTCGGCCTTTGCCAGCGTCGTGATCGCACCCGAGCCGCTGAGGAGCGGTACTGCGCGTGGTGGTTTTCCCTGCTCGCCACCCGTGCCGGTGGGTGCGAGCGTGACGAGCACGTACTCATTTCGACCCCGCTCGGAGAAGATCCGCTGCGCGGCCGTTGCGGTGATGCGCTGCCCGCTTCCCCCCATACTGCCCGCCAGACCGGGCACGGCAAGCCCGGCGAGGCGGCGGAGGAGTGGTGCAACGAAGAGTGAGAAGGTAACCAGCGCGGAAGTGGGATTCCCGGGCAGCCCGAAGAAGGGCCTGCCCTGGAGTGTGCCGAAGATGAACGGCTTGCCCGGTTTGATGTCCACCCCATGCACGAGGATCTCGCCTAACGCGTCCACCGCAGCAGGCAAGAGGTCACCAGCTCCGGCCGAGGTCCCGCCTGAGGCCAGTATCACCTCGGCGTCTCGATCCAGCGCCTCCTGGAGCTTTGCCGTGAGCTCCGCCAGGCGGTCAGGGACGATACCCAGGAAGTGCGGAATCGCACCGCAGTCACGTACGGAATCGCTGAGCGTTTGCGCATTCACATCGTAGATCTTCGCTGGCATGAGTGCCTCGCCCGGCGCAATGAGCTCGTTCCCGGTGGAGAAGAGGGCCACCGTCGGACGCTTGACGACCATGACATCGCTGAGGCCGCAGGCTGCCAGCACGCCGGTCTCACGCGGCATGAGCCGTGTGCCACGCCGGACCACACACGCACCCCGGGGAATATCCGAGCCAGCACGCATCACGTGCTCGCCCGGTGCGACCGGCTTATAGACCTTGACCTTCGTACGCTCCTCACCGCCAGCCACTTCCTGGTACGCGGCGGTATTCTCGAGCTTGACCACCGCGTCCGCGCCGGGAGGGAGCTGCGCCCCGGTGGCGATCGCGATGCAGCGGCCCGGCGAGACCTGCACCGTGCTGGTTGGTGCTTCACCGGCAGAGAGCGCACCCACCAGGAGCAGGGATGCGGACTGAGCCTCATCAGCATAAAAGGTGTCCGCGGCAACGACGGCATAGCCGTCCATCGTTGCACGATCGAACGGAGGCACCGGGAGCGTGGCTAGGACGTCCGCAGCAGTTACGCGGCCGAGCGCGTCACGTAGTGGTACCTCCTCCTGGGCCTTACCTCGCCTCGCACGTTCCTCCGCAACCGCTGTGGCGACCCGCGAGATACCTGCTGCGACTTCCTTCTGCTCGCGAATCTCCAGGAACTGCATCACCATCCGCGCTGATACGTAAAAAGACGGGGAGTCCGCCTATTCCCCGCTCTCCGCAGGCGGCTCATCACGCTTCGAGCCGCGCTCTAATCGGTAGCCCAGCGCCTCGATGATCTCGATCGGGAACGGGATGATCACGGTGGTGGCCTTCTCCGCCGTTGCCTCCTTGATCGTCTGCAGCGTACGGATGAACAGACCACCTCGCTCCTTCTGCAACACGTTCGCCGCCTCTGCAACCTTCTTCGCCGCCTGGAACTCCGCATCGGCGTCAATAACGCGTGCCCGGCGATTCCGTTCAGCCTCCGCCTGCGCCGCCATCGCGCGCTGCATCTCCTTCGGCAGTTCCACGTCCTTGATCTCTACGGACGAGACTTTAATCCCCCAGGGATCAGTTGCTTCGTCAATGATGACCTGGAGCCGCTTATTCAGCTTATCGCGCCCGGAGAGCAAATCATCCAGCTCCGCCTGCCCGATCACGCTCCGGATCGTCGTCAGTGCGATCTGAGATGTCGCATACTGGTACTGCTGGACCTCGGTGATCGCCTTCTCAGGATCGAGCACCCGATAATAGACGACCGCGTTCACCCGCGTGGTGACATTGTCCTTGGTGATCACCTCCTGGGGGGGAACGTCGAAGACGGAGACACGGAGATCCACCTTCACCATCGACTCGAAGATCGGGATGACCAAAAAGAGGCCCGGGCCGCGCGCACCGACCAGCCGTCCAAGTCTGAAGATCACACCGCGCTCGTACTCCTTCACCACTTTGATCGAGGAAGCCATGAGGAGCACGAGGAAGAAGATAACGCCAATGAGCCATTCGAATGCCATAGTTCTCTTTCACCTCTCCTATGCTCTCCCTTGGAGTTCACGCTATTTATAGCTTTGGTTGCGGGCACTCATGAAGCTGCGGATGGGGGTGGTAAAAACACGGTGTTGACGCGCGGGTGGTGATTCGGCGGGGTGTTATATAATTTACCAAAGGCATTATAATTTATCAAAATACGAAACTTGATATCCATTGTACCATAAGAGCTG
The DNA here is from genome assembly GCA_964473145.1 of uncultured Halobacteria archaeon. Classification (GTDB taxonomy): domain Archaea; phylum Halobacteriota; class Syntropharchaeia; order Alkanophagales; family Methanospirareceae; genus JACGMN01. Next base: position 646 of record CAYYNW010000041.1, on the reverse strand, counting down.
CAAACATGAGGGCAAGTAACCATTTTATCCAACCAACATCTTTGCTCAATGATTTCATAGTCTCAACTACTTCATACAATGTAACACCTTTCGCACCGAGAATAAATTCTATATTCTCAGTTGGGAAATCCGTCTGATTTTGATATTCGCCTGAGTACCCCTTTTCTGCTTCTGATTCTAAGCGGTTAAATTCTATAGTACAAAACGGTTCACCATACCTCAAAACAATTGTTCTCGGTCCTGTATTGAAGAGTGAAATAATGAGGTTCCCTTTCCAACCAGGGTCAACCTGAGCTCCAGTAAAGGGTATTAATCCTTTCCTGGTAAAATATGATCTGATACCAATTCTACCAGATAGATTTTTTGGTAATTCTAATCGTTCTAATGTAACAGGTTCCTTATCTTCGTGCGACCTAACTCCAAGACTATCCTGCCGCTTCCGCTGGTGTCTTCCCCTCTATGCGCTATGCAGTGTTACGGAGTTAGAGTAGTTCCGAAGCCCGCCCCCGTGACGATCGGCTGGGCCATGGGCCCCAAAGAATCAACATGAAGTAGGTGCAATAGACGAGTATGGCAGAGGCAATGGCCGTACCGGCGAAGCATAAGAGCGGCATACCGACGCGGTACTCCTGCGCGCTGCTCACGA
>CAYYNW010000040.1:9077-12120 GCA_964473145.1 uncultured Halobacteria archaeon | reverse complement strand
GGGAGAAGAAGCACATCGAGACGACCGACGTCGTAAAACCGCTCTTCTGACGGAGTTAATAAATACAAAAAAGGGTAAAAGGTGAGTCCGTTGAACGTAAACTACCGGCTTCTGATCGCTCTACTGCTCGTGGGGCTCGTGGGGCTGTGGCCTCTCGGCATTGGGCTCTGTGGTGCTCAAGAAGGTGGACGGTTCGTCACGGTCGAATCGATACACGTCGACTATGACAGGGTATACAACACCGAGTATGTTGCGAGCGGGAGTAAGATCACCATCGAGGTTGTTCTGACCAATTTCAGCACCGGAATCGCGGGGAGTAAGTCTGAACTCCGCTTTAACTCTGATCTGGGCATATCCCCGAGCATCATCGTCGACGGAACACCGAAAGAGTTCAAGATCCCCTTCGTGGTGGATCATAGCAAGGTACAGGAGGTTAAGGTAACGCTCATCGGCGACGCGCCCGACGTGACGATGCGGCGTGACGATGTCCTTCTCCTGAACATCACCCAGAAGGTGGCAGAAGAATACACGGTCGTGGAGATCAGGAGAACGGTGAGTACCGAGGCGATTGAGGCCGCGATCGTGGCCATTAATAACGCTAATACGTCGATAACACAAGCGAATGAGGCGATTGAGGCCGCGGAAGAGCAAGGACTGGACGTCTCAGACGCGCTGATCTCGCTCGAACTGGCCACTGAACACCTGGACAATTCACAGCAGCTCTACTTTGAAGGCCGAGCTGAAAATGCGACCGCGGAAGCTGAACTTGCAAAAACGGCGGCACAGGAAGCCGAGGCGAAGGCTGCGGGCGCGGTTGGCGGGCGAACCTACCGGAACTACGCGATTATCGGCGCGATCATCGTCGTGCTTCTTGTGGTGGTGCTGGTATTTCTGCAGCAGCGGCGGCGGAAACGGGGCGTCTATTAACTGCGGCAATCCGGTGCGGCATGCACCGCGAAGAGCAGGTAGCGTGAAGTGGGCGCGGTCTAGCTAAACGGATGCGACGAAAACAGTTCCACCCCAACGCGTACTTAGAGCGGAGGAAGAACGTCCTACGCGGGCTCAAGGCGAGGACGAAGATACTCGAGGCGATCGGAAGGGCGCGCGTCGGCACCATCACGGAGCTCTCACGATTGACGGTCTTGAGTTATGCCGCGTCGCGCCATCATCTGCGATTGCTGGAGGCTGAGGATACAGTAACCCGGGTGGGGAAGCGGCCCTATCGGTGGCGCCTCACCGGGAAGGGTCAGAAGAGCTTAAATCAAATTCCACACCGCGAAGTGAGTGCAAAGGACTGAGCAATGCACGCTTATCACCCCGACGCGCTGCGCTCATCCTGCGGGCACGCGCCAAAATTTATATACGCAAAGGCGAGATTACGTACTACACTGCTGCTGACGGTGGTCGGGATAGCCAAGAGGCCTAAGGCGGTGGGTTGCTAACCCACTTCCCCTCACGGGGAGCGAGGGTTCGAATCCCTCTCCCGGCGTTTCTGCGATGTATAATCCGGTCTTCTATCTCTATAAGGTGCTCTTAGAGCGCGAAATCGCGCAATCGCCCACGCCCGTGCATCATCTCCTCCTCGTGCTCGATGAGACCGATCTCCTGGCACAGGATGGGTTGGAGCGGCTCAGGCACTTTGTCCGCTGGTCTCACCAGCTGAAGATCGCCCAGCTCAGTGTTTACGTCAGCGTGATCCGCGAAGGAATGGAGCAACGGCTGGTGGAGCACGCGTGCTTACAGCTCGCGCGGGACCTGCGCCGGACGTTGAGTAAAGAGAACGCGTCGGTTCTTATCTATGGTACCACCCCGATCACGGAGCCGGCGTACGCACCTTCGGAAACGGCCGTCCAGAACATAACGATTTCCCTGGGGTTCAGCGGGAAGAGCGAGCTCACGCAGGTGGTCAAGGCGCTCGCACGCGAGGTGGAGGCGGGTGAGCTCGAGCCCGACGAGATCGATGAGAAGCTGATCGAATCCGAGTTGCTCTTCAGGTCAGAGCCAGACCTCGTGATCCGCTCCGGAGCCACGCGGCTCATGGATTTCCTGATCTGGCAATCAGTCTATACCGAATTTTACTTCACCGATATGAACTGGGCGAACTTCCGGAAGGTCGACCTCTTGCGTGCTCTCCGTGACTTTCAACTGCGTGAACGGCGGTTTGGGCGGTGACGTGCCGCCCACCTACTCGACGAGGTGCATCTGCCGCATCCATTCGCTCACCGCGCGCCGCGCCTGCTCGGGGCTCTCGAACTTCGATTCGAGTGCCGGATCGCGGGACCTGCCGATACATGGATTTACCGTTTGCTTCGCCAGATCGGCAACCCAGATCTGTGCGTCAGAAAGGTCATGCTCGCGAATGAAGGATATAAAGGGCGCCGGGGTCTTCTCCGTCGGCACGACGATTACCCGCTCTTCACCCTCCCGAGTCTGCTCCCAGCCCCGGGGATGCGCCTCGATGAAGCGTGGCACGAACTTGATGGAGGGTAAGAGGAAGAGGAAGAGCGGTTTATCAGGCTCGCCTTCTTTCGCCGCGCTCAGCTCGATATGCTCCAATCCACAACCGCGGGACTCCCGTAGTACCCTATACCCGCTCCGTTCCAGGAACCGTGTGAGCACTTCTTTCAGCACGCCGAGCGGACTTCGGAGCTTTGCCCAGCGTAAAAAAGCCGCCTCCAGTTCCTCTGCCAGGTAGCCATGAATGGGTAAACAGTAGAAGACCTCACCCTGGTAATTGAGCTTGGTGCGCAGATCGGGCGAGAAGAGCGAGATCTTCTCCGGGCCCGTGATGCTGGTGAAGAGCACTTCCTCCAGATCTCCGCCCAACCGGGCTTCTAATGCCGCGCGAGCCTCCGTGGTGAGCTGATCGAGTGATTCTCGTATCTTTACGCGGAGCTCGCCTTCCGCGAGTGCCTTATGCTCCGTTACACACGCGGCGAGCTCTTCAAAGATACTGAGCAATGGGTCGGGTTTCATGGTCTGATGCACTGGGTCGGGTTTCATGGTCTGATGCACTGGGTCGGGTTTCATGGTCTGATGCACT
>CAYYNW010000040.1:0-8977 GCA_964473145.1 uncultured Halobacteria archaeon | reverse complement strand
GGGTCGGGTTTCATGGTCTGGTGTGGTGAGGAGGAAGGTGAGCAAGTTCGCACCTCTATATGCCTCTACTTACCGTAAGTAAGGATCATCGTGATAAATAAAAGCGAAGAGAATACCCTACACGTAGCCTTCTTTACGTCTTTCTACTCCTCACCGAGGGCGCGCGCGGCGCTTTATACGGGCGTCGCATCTGCTCGCCGCAGCTCAAGCAGGTCGTCGAAAGATACTCGCCCCGCAGCCGAATGCGTGCAGTCTTCCCCGGTATCAGAAGCGCGTGACACCGCCTGCATATTCGCGCCTTGAGATGCCGCGGGATACGCACCCGATAGCGCATTCCGATCGTTCGTGCAAGCTCAAGATAGCGCCGGCTCCGCAGCTCCTGCTCATTTCGCGCGGCCGCTTCGGCGAACTCGAAGAGCCGTTCGATCCGTTGCAGTGCGAGATCTTCCTGCTTCCTCTTCCGTCTCATCGAGTCGAGTCGAACCGTTTCTTAAATACGACGGGCAATTTTAAATAGCAGCGGGCAGGGAAGACACGCCCACCGTGCCCCAGCGACGATGCACGACCAAGCGAGAGGAGAGCTCATCAGAAAAGCGCGGATCATCGCAGATTATCAGTTCGGACGAGGCGCGGGTGGAGTCCTTTTTCCCGAGACCGTGGAATTCCTGCTCTCGCGAACCCGCCGGATCGCCCAGATCACGGAGGGGGGCACGCGAATCGCGACGCTCCGGAGTCTCGATGGCCTCTTCACGCTCAGTATCGAGGGTGCGAGACGGCTGCATCAGGTGCTCCCGTATCCCCGGCTCCGCGTGGTGATGAACGCGGAAAGCCGTGAGTTTGTGCGTAAGGGCGAGACGGCATTCTGTAAACACGTGCTCGACGCCGATCCGGAGCTCCGCGCATACGACGAAGTGCTCGTGGTGGACGAGCAGGATCAACTGCTGGCAACGGGTCGGGTCATGCTGGCGAGCAGAGAGCTGAAGAACTTCCAGCACGGTGTGGCGGTCAACGTGCGGCAGGGTGTGGAGTAGTGATCGCGGCAGTGGTGCCTGCCGCTTGCTTTGCCACTTCTCCGCGACTCCTTTTCTTTTTATGCCGGGTCGCAAGATTAAGTTAAGATAGGGATGAGGGCGCGCGAGGTTGGCGAGGCATTGCGGGCGCTAAGGCTTACGGTCGCGACCGCGGAGTCATGCACGGGCGGGCTGGTCGGTCATTTGATCACCAATGTCTCCGGCAGTTCTGACTACTACAAGGGTGGGGTGGTCGCCTATGCGAACGAAGTGAAGGAGCAGCTCCTGCAGGTCGCCCGGAGAACGCTGGAGGAGAAGGGTGCAGTCAGCGCGGAATGCGCAGAGGAGATGGCGCAGGGTGTGCGGGCTCTTTTGCATACCGATATCGGACTTGCTACGACCGGCATCGCCGGACCCACCGGCGGCACACCAGAGAAGCCCGTTGGATTAGTTTATATAGCGTTGGCCACAACAGAATACGTGTACTACGAGAAGCACATCTTTCCGCGCGATAGAGAGGGGAACAAGCGTGAAGCGGCCGATGCGACCATCAAGATGCTCCTCCAGTACCTCGCTACCGGGAAAGGGAAGGGCTCGTAGCTCAGAAAGGTAGAGCAGCGGGCTTTTAACCCGTCGGTCGCGGGTTCAAATCCCGTCGAGCCCGTAGCAAACCAGAGAGAGGTATGAAGAAAGGAAGGATTTCGATACTTGATCATGAGTTGGTGCCCGATCATGAGGTGCTGGACGAGGCGGAGATAGCTGAGCTCTTGAAGAGGTACAAGATCCAGAAGGAGCAACTGCCCAAGATTAACGAGGCCGATCCGGCCATCAAGGAGATCAAAGCGGAAGTGGGCGATGTCGTACGAATACGGCGGAAAAGTAAGACCGCGGGGAAATCGTTATCGTACCGACTGGTTATAGAATAGAGGAGTAACTAGTAAGGATGTTAGATCAGAGTATTCTTTCTACAGCCTATATGAAGAGGAAGAAACTTGCACAGCATCAGCTTGATTCGTTCAATTACTTCCTCAACGATGGCTTGCACCGGGTGATCGAGGAGCAGTCGTATATCGAGACCTCGATCAGTGGCGAGAACGAGAAGGGGAAGCACACCCTGGGCGTGCAATTCGGCCAGATCAGCGTTGGCCTTCCCAAGTCGCGGGAAGCGGACGGCTCGTCTGAGGAGATTTACCCCTCACAAGCTCGTTTACGGAACTTAAAGTACGCGGCACCGATCTATCTGGAGATGCAGCTCGTGCGGAAGTACGAGCATGCGGAGCAGGAGATAGCGCCTGAGGGCGAGGTGGAGAGCGTGGAGATCGGCGAGATGCCCATCATGGTGAAATCGTGCAAGTGCAACGTCTCCCGTGAGGTGCGTGAAGAGAAGCTGGGGCGGAAGTTATCCGACCAGGAGTATGAGGAATGGCTGAAGCGGGAAGCGGGCGAAGATCCGCTCGATCCCGGGGGCTACTTCATTGTGAACGGCTCGGAGCACGTCATCATCACCCTGGAGGATCTCGCACCTAATCGCATCTTCGTGAACTTCGAGGAGAAGTACGGCAGCAAAAATGTCGTTGCGAAGGTCTTCTCGCTCAAGCAGGGTTTCCGGGTCCCGATTCGGGTGGAGATCAGTAAAAAAGACATCCTGGAGGTCTCATTCCCCGCGGTGGGTAAGAAAATCGAGTTCATCACGCTGATGCGTGCCCTTGGGCTCGAGGACGATGAAGAAATACTCAAGGTCGTCTCGAACGATCCGAAGATCAAGGAGCACGTGCGGGGTAATCTCGAAGAGAGCAAGATACCGACGCAGCAGGAAGCGATCGATAACCTGGGCCGAAAGATCGCACCCACCCAGGCGAAGGAGTATCGAGAGAAGCGGGTCAACTACATCCTCGATCGCTATTTCCTCCCGCATCTGGACGATAAGATGGCGAAGGCGCATTTCCTTGGCCGGATGGCGGAAGCTTGCTATGAGCTCGCCCTGGGCAAGCGGGGCGAAGACGATAAGGACCATTACGCGAATAAGCGCTTGAAGCTCGCTGGCGATCTCATGGAGGATCTCTTCCGCGTCTCCTTTACCAAACTCACCCGTGACATGCGGTACCAGCTGGAACGCGCGCATATGCGCAGTCGCGAGCTGAAGATAGCCACGGCCATTCGGTCCGATGTGCTCACCGAACGGATCACGCACGCGCTCGCCACGGGTAACTGGGTGGGCGGCAGAGCGGGCGTCTCGCAGCTCCTGGAACGGAGCAACGGTGTCGCCACGGCGAGCCACCTGCGACGGATCATCTCACCACTCTCACGATCACAGCCGCACTTTGAGGCTCGTGATCTGCATCCGACGCAATGGGGTAAGATCTGCCCCAGTGAGACCCCGGAAGGGCCTAACTGCGGCCTGGTCAAGAACTTCACCCAGATGGTGGAGATCTCAGTCGGTGAAGAGGAGAGCAAGTTCAAGAGTATACTCTACGAGCTGGGCATCGTGCCTCCTGCTCGAGCCTCAACCCTCAGCGTGGAGAGCAGGACACGCCTCTTCGTGAACGGCGATCTCATCGGCTTCGTCACCGATCCGAAGGGCTTCGTCGCGGAGATACGGCGGAAGCGACGCGCGAATCAGATCTCCGAGCAGGTGAATATCGCTCACTATGCGGATCGGCGCGATATCCTCATCAACTCCGACCGCGGTCGAGCGCGGAGACCGGTGATTGCTGTGGAGCAGAGGAGGCCACTCGTCACAGAATCTCACCTCGCGCGGCTCAGGACCGGCGAGATCGATTTTGATCATTTGGTGCAGGAAGGCGTGATCGAGTATCTTGACGCAGAAGAGGAGGAGAACGCTCTAATCGCCCTGTACGAATCCGATTTGGCAAAGCCGGAGGGTGCGGAGTACACCCACCTGGAGATCGACCCCTCGCTTATCCTGGGTGTGGTGGCTGGACTGATCCCGTATCCTGACCACAATTCCTCGCCTCGAAATACGATGGGCGCGGCCATGCTGAAACAATCGCTCGGCATTATAGCCGCGAATTTCAAAACACGGACTGACACGCGGGCACATGTGCTGCACTATCCGCAGAAGCCGCTGGTGAAGACGCGGACCGCGGACCTCATCATGTACGATAAACGGCCGTCGGGCCAGAACTTCGTGATCGCCGTCTTGAGCTACGAAGGCTACAATATGGAAGATGCCCTGGTCTTGAACCGCGCGGCGATCGAGCGGGGCTTGGGACGGAGCCACTTCTTCCGCACCTATGAAGGCGAGGAGATCCGCTACCCCGGCGGTGAGGAGGATCGCTTTGAGATACCTGACATGGAGATTGCGGGCGTGCGGAGTCACGAAGCGTACCAGCAGCTTGATGAGGATGGCATCATCAATTCGGAGACCGAAGTCGCGCCCAACGACGTGCTCATCGGGAAGACCAGTCCGCCGCGGTTCTTAGAAGAGACGACGGAGCTGCTCAGCCCCCTCGAGCGGCGGGATACCTCGGTCTGCACGCGCCCCAATGAGCAGGGGGTGGTCGATTCGGTCGTGCTCATGGAGTCCAGCAGTAACCGGCGATTGGTCAAGGTCACCGTACGTGATCAGAAAATCCCGGAGATCGGTGATAAGTTCGCCTCCCGGCACGGCCAGAAGGGCGTTGTCGGCTTGATCGCGCCGCCCGAGGACCTGCCGTTCACCGCTGACGGGATCATTCCCGATATGATCATTAACCCGCACGCGATTCCCTCGCGCATGACCGTCGGACACGTCCTGGAGATGATCGGCGCGAAGGCGGGCGCTTTAGAAGGGCGGTATATCGACGGCACCGTCTTCTTCGGCGAGCCCGAGGACGCGTTACGGGCTGCACTTGTTCGCGCGGGATTCGCCGATACGGGCCGCGAGATCATGTGGGATGGCATGCGGGGCGAGCAGATAGTCGCGGAGGTCTTCATTGGTGTGGCGTATTATCAGAAGTTGTACCATCTCGTTTCCGCGAAGATGCACGCCCGTGCACGTGGCCCCGTCCAGATCTTAACCCGGCAGCCGACGGAAGGGAAAGCGCGTGAAGGCGGGCTGCGGTTCGGTGAGATGGAGCGCGATGTCCTCATCGGCTACGGTGCGGCGATCTCGCTCAAAGACCGATTACTGGACGAATCAGACAAGGTGGTCGAGATGGTTTGTGGAAGCTGTGGCATGATCGCGTGCACGGATATCAAGACTGGCGCATGGTACTGCCCGAACTGTGGTGCGGACACGGACATCTACCCCGTGGAGATGAGTTACGCCTTCAAGCTCCTGCTTGATGAGATGAAGGCGATGTGCATTGCACCACGATTAGAACTCGAAGAGGCGGTTTAAGATGGTAGAACTGAGAACAAAGCGGATCAAAGGTATTAAATTCGGCTTGCTCTCTCCGAAGGAGATCCTCAAGATGAGCGCGTCCCGGATCATTTATCCGGACACCTACGGCGAGGACGGGTTCCCGATCGAGCGCGGGTTGGTGAACCAGCATATCGGCGTGATCGATCCGGGATTACGCTGCAAGACCTGTGGCGGCCGGATGGGTGAATGTCCGGGCCATTTTGGCGATATTTATCTCGAGGCGCCGGTGATTCACGTCGGCTACGCCAAGCTGATCCACAAGATCCTCATGGCGACCTGCCGTAAATGCGGCCACATCCTGCTCGGCGCCGAGGAGCGAAATCGGTACTTAGAAGAGCTCCGCCAGGAGCGTGAGAAGCGCGGTGACCTCGGTGAGCTGGTGAAGCTGATCTTCAAGGAAGCGGCGAAGAATACCAGCTGTCCCGAGTGCGGCGAGCTGCAGCAGCGGATTAAGTTTGATAAACCAACGACGTACATCGAGATTGACGAGGAGGGTAAGGAGCGCCGATTGATGCCCTCGGACGTCCGTGAACGGCTGGAGCGCATTCCCGACGAGGATGTGCGCCTCTTCGGCATGGAGCCGAAGAACGCTCGACCGGAGTGGATGATTCTCACGGTACTCCCTGTGCCGCCAGTCACCGCCAGACCGTCCATTACGCTTGAGAGCGGTCAGCGGAGCGAGGATGACCTTACCCACAAACTGGTGGACATCATCCGAATCAACCAGCGGTTCATGGAGAATCGCGATGCCGGCGCGCCGCAGTTAATCATTGAAGACCTCTGGGAACTCCTGCAGTACCACGTCAACACGTACTTTGATAACGAGATCCCCGGCGTGCCACCTGCGCGCCACCGCAGTGGCCGGCCGCTGAAGACGATCTCGCAGCGCTTGAAGGGCAAGGAGGGGCGGTTCCGGGGCTCTTTATCGGGCAAGCGCGTGAATTTCTCTGCACGCACGGTGATCTCGCCCGATCCTGACATCGAGATCGACGAGGTCGGTGTCCCGGAAGCAGTAGCCAAGGAGCTGACCGTCACCGTGAACGTGACGGACCGGAACATCGAGCTGATGCGCGAAGCCCTCAAGCACGGGAAGAGCCATCCCGGTGTGAACTACGTGCGACGCGCGGACGGCCGTAAGGTGAAGGTAACGGAGAGCAATTTTGAGTCGCTTGCGGAAGAGCTGGATATCGGCTGGAAGGTGGAGCGGCACCTCAAGAATGGCGACATCGTCCTCTTCAATCGCCAACCCTCGCTGCACCGGTTGAGCATCATGGCGCACTATGTCAGGGTCATGCCCGGTCGGACGTTCCGGCTCAATCCGACGGTCTGCCCGCCGTACAACGCGGACTTTGATGGCGACGAGATGAACCTGCACGTCTTACAGACTGAGGAGGCCCGAGCGGAGGCGAAGATCCTCATGGCGGTGCAGCGCAACATCATCTCTCCCCGATTCGGCCGGCCGATCATCGGGAGTATCCATGATTACATCACCGGATTATTCCTGCTCACGCGGGGCGAGCGACGGTTCACGAAGGAACGGGTGCTGGACATCCTGTATAACCTGGAGTTTGCCGATTTATGTGCCCCTGCGGGGGTTCTCGGGCCGGATCAGACGCCCTACTGGACGGGAAAGCAGATCTTCAGTATGATCCTGCCCCGTGGCTTGAATCTTGAGTTCACGGGAAAGACGTGCGAGAAGTGCGCCGAGTGCCAGAAGGCAGCATGCCCCTACGATGCGTACGTGCTGATCGAGGACGGTGTGCTCGTGCGCGGTATCATCGATGAGAAGGCCCTCGGCTCGTTCAAAGGGATCATTATCGAGCGGATATTCCGGCAGTTCGGCGAGCACGTGACGAAGGACTTTATCAAAGATGTCGCCCGGCTCGCCATCAACTATATCAAGCTGACGGGATTCAGCTTCGGAATCAGCGACGAGGATATCCCGCAGGAAGGGAAGGTGGAGATTCGCCTCGAAGCGGTGCAGGAGGCGGAGAAGAAGGTGGAGGCGCTGATCAGAGCGTATGCTGGCGGTGAGCTGGACGCTCTGCCTGGGCGGACGCTGGAGGAAACGCTGGAGCTTTTAGTCATGCAGGAACTCGGTCGCGCACGTGACGATTCCGGTGTTATTGCTGAGCGGTACCTCGGGATCGAGAACTCCGGCGTGCTCATGGCGAAGTCCGGTGCCCGAGGATCCATGCTTAACCTGACGCAGATGGCAGCATGTGTCGGGCAGCAATCAGTTCGCGGCGAGCGTATCAAACGTGGCTACCAGGGAAGGACCTTACCACACTTCAAACCAGGCGACCGCAGTGCCGATGCACACGGCTTCGTTCGAGCCTCCTTCAAGGATGGGCTCTCACCCACGGAGTACTTCTTCCATGCGATCGGTGGGCGAGAGGCGCTGGTGGATACCGCGGTTCGGACCTCCCAAAGTGGCTACTTCCAGCGGCGACTCATCAATGCACTTCAGGATCTCGAGGTGAAGAATGACGAGACGGTGCGCGAGACGCGAGGAACCATCGTCCAATTCAAATACGGAGACGATGGTATCGATCCGTCCCAGGGCGAGCTGAGCAAAGTGATTGATATCGATGAGGTAATCAATGAATCGTTACAAGCAGAGACGTGAGGTGGCTGGGGGCTGATCGAGTATGGACTTGCAGAATCTCGCGAGAGGTAAGGATGCAATGGCGGCTGACCTGAAGGCACAGGGTGTGGAGGGCGAAGTAGCGGAGCTCATAACGGATGATTTTCAGCTCGCGGAGCTCACCGCTACGTTTGAAGACCTGCTTGAGCTCCGGGATGAAGCGCCCTATGCTGAGGAGCTCATCACGATGCTGAACCGTCGAGCTGCGGGAGCAATTAAGCCTGGCGATATTGAGCTTGCCGTCACGAAAACCGAGTTGCCGGAGAACGTCAAGCTCGAATTAAAGTCGAAATTAAAGGCGGTGCGGGCTAAACTCAGCGAGAAGCGTTTGGCTGAGATCATCCGGAAGGTCCTGGACGGCTACGAGCGGGCGAAGATCGAGCCGCGGGAGGCCGTGGGGATCGTCGCCGCGCAGTCAATTGGCGAGCCGGGCACGCAGATGACGATGCGTACCTTTCACTACGCGGGTGTCGGTGCTATCTATATCACCCTTGGTCTCCCGCGCATCATTGAGATCGTGGATGCACGGAAGAAGCTCTCAACGCCGACCATGACCATCAGGCTTGAGGACGAGCACGCGTCGGATCGTTCGAAGGCCGAGCGGCTGGCGATGGAGATCCAGGAGACGCATGTTACTGATATTTGCACCGTGCGTGCGTCCCTTGAGGATATGTCAATCTGGCTAACCCCGAACGAGCGCGAAATGGCGAAGCGGTACATCACCTTGAAGGACGTGGAAGCGAAGCTCAAAGAGGTCGCGAAAGAGGTGCTCGTTGAGCTGAGCGAGGACGGCCAAATCAGGATCTGCGGCGGCAGTACCACCTTCCATGAGCTGGCGAAGCTGGAGAGCACCATTGCGGGTACGCTCGTGAAAGGTATCGAGGGCATACGAAGGGTGCTAGCGCGCCGCGAACCGCGTGGCGAGTATGTGCTCTACACGGTGGGTTCTGAATT
>CAYYNW010000039.1:1274-12142 GCA_964473145.1 uncultured Halobacteria archaeon | reverse complement strand
AGGTTCAGGGCCTCATCCTGAAGGGGTTCGGGAGTTCGAATCTCCCCCTCCGCATCACCATGTGCCATAGCTTGTGATACTCTGCCTTCCCGTCTACCTACTCGCCGTGGAACTTGATCGCCGGTATCCTGGTCACTTGGAGGTCACCGTTCATGTCCGGTGCTCGTGATTGTTCTACCGACTGCGTTAAACCCCGGGTAACTTGGATACCACCAAGCAGAAAGAAACGGGGAAAACTGAAAAAAAGGGGTTGGAAAGGCCCCACACTACTTCCGCCTTTCAAAGGCAACCCACGTTTCCGTTGTGGCAACTTCTCGACTTTGGTGAAGGAAATCAATGATCAATTTCGGATCCTCTGCTTCGTAAATCCAGAGTGCGTCATATCTGCCGAGTGTGTGATAAACCTGCAAGAACTTCACGCCTTTCGGTGGCTCTTTGAGGATTTTGTCACCGAATTTCCTCGCTTCTGCGGTCATGCCAGGGTTGATCTTCACGCAGGTGATGAATATCATCTTTTTGGTCTCACCTCCTAGCATTCAATTAGAGTTGAAAAGATAAAAAACTTCCGCCTTACCCGTGCTGTCACAGCGCGATCGATCTGAGGTCCGCGGCTTTTACTGGACGAGGTGCGCAACCAGGTCACCCCGTTGGACCGCGAGTGCCCGGGCGACCGGCTCACATTTCGCACGCAAGATATAGAGCTGCCGACCGCTCAGGCCTATGTCGGCACGCGCGTCGAACTCTGAGATCGTCTCATAATGCCCCGTACCCTTCGCAATCACCAGGTAGTGCTCATCGCGGAATACCTCCAGGAACGCCGCTTCAGCCTCCTCGAGGATGAGCCCGATCGAAGCACCTTCGGCATGACTCTGCAGGGCGATTCACCGGTGTTGAGGCCCGCTACCTGCAGATCCTCGATCGTCGCGTCGTTGATGACCGGCGCGCTCTTCGGCGCGATCACCACCTTTTTCCCCCACGACTGCAACATCTGGATCACCAGGGCATCGAAGAGGATCTCACCGGCGTTGTCCGTGAGATACAGGATCTTCTCTCGGGCTCGAAGCGCGGAAAGTACCGCCGCGCGGTCCCACCGCAGGGGAGCGTGGAGCGTCTGCATGAAGTCGCGCTTGAAGCGGTCCTCGCTGTATGCATGCCCTTTCACGCCGTATTCCATCGAATTCGCCACCGCGGCGATCCGCACGAGTGCTTCCAGCCGATCAGCCGCCGCCTCGTAGAAGGATCGCGCCTCGCGGAGCAAGCTCCGGGCTACTGTGTTGCTTCTCCGTTTCGCCGCCTCATGAGGATCACGCACCCCGCTCAGCCGCTGGATTAGCCGCGCCCGTTCGGTACCCTAAAAGGGTGGCGTCCTGAGATCACGATCGACGAGGTGCGCGCCAAGGAAGGAGATGAATTCCGCCCGCGCACGAATCCTTTCCTCATCGCCGGTAAAGACGAGCGCAGATTCTTCGTATGCACGATCGACCAGGCACGGGATGCACGTGGGATGAAGCTCCATCTGTTCTCACCGCCGGGTTACCGGATTGACGTGCTCGCCACGGTGAGGGCTCGGCAGAGCTGGGTACCTGGCAAGCATAAAGGCGAACAAAGAAATAAATAGGAGCTGAACGTAAGGTATATAGCTTTATAAGCGAGATAGGATAGTGTAGAAAGGGATAGGAGGAAAGAGAAAGATGGCAGAGAAAGAGCACATGAACATGGCCATTATAGGGCACATAGACCATGGCAAGTCAACGCTGCTGGGACGGCTGCTGATGGATACCGGCGTGATCGACCCGCACGTGATCGAGGAGTACCGAAAGAAGGCAGAGGCGATCGGCAAAGGATCGTTCGAGTTCGCCTGGGTCTTGGATACGTTGAAAGATGAACGAGAGCGAGGTATTACTATCGACGTCTCTCATCAGAGGTTAGATACCAATAAGTATTATTATACCATCGTCGATTGCCCGGGTCACCGCGATTTCGTAAAGAACATGATCACCGGGACATCCCAGGCAGATGCGGCGGTCCTCGTGGTGGATGCCAAGGATGGGATCATGGCGCAGACGAAAGAGCACGTCTTCCTCGCACGGACCCTGGGCGTGGCCCAGCTCATCGTCGCGGTCAACAAGATGGACCGGGTGAACTACGATCAGAAGCGATTCGAGGAGCTGAAGAAGGAGCTCGTAAGCCTCTTGAAGATCGTGGGGTACAAGGATGAGAATCTCACCTTCTTACCCGTCTCGGCCTACGAGGGCCAGAACATCATCAAGCCGAGCGAGAAGATGAAGTGGTTTGATGGTCCGACGCTCCTGGCTGCCCTGGATCTCATGAAGCTCCCCGAGAAGCCCGTCACGCTTCCACTCCGCATTCCCGTGCAGGACGTGTACACCATTACCGGCGCGGGCACCGTTCCCGTGGGACGAGTGGAGACCGGCAAGCTCAAGAAGGGTGATAAGGTGATCTTTAACCCGCCCGGCAAGGTCGGCGAGGTGAAATCGATCGAGATGCACCATGAGGAGATTAACGAGGCAGTGCCCGGCGACAACATCGGCTGGAACGTGCGGGGTATTAGCAGGACGGAGATACGGCGCGGAGACGTCTGCGGTCATCCTGAAAAACCGCCGACCGTGGCCGATGAGTTTACCGCACAGCTCATTGTGCTCCAGCATCCCACCGCGATTACCGTCGGCTACACGCCGGTCTTCCACTGCCACACTGCTCAGGTCTCCTGCACCGTGCTCGAGATCCTCAAGACATTGGATCCGCGGACGGGCGCGACGAAGCAGGAGAAACCTGACTTTATCAAGACCGGCGAGGCCGCGGTGGTGAAGGTGAAGCCGACGAGGCCACTGGTGATCGAACGAGTGAAGGAGATCCCGCAACTGGGCCGATTCGCCGTCCGAGACATGGGACAGACCGTCGCCGCCGGAATGGTGATGGAGATCAAGGAGAAGTAGCGACCGGACAGCGAGCGGGCAACGTGCCGATCGCAACTTACCAGATGAGGAGAGGAAGGGGGAATGAACCAAAAAGCACGGATCAAGCTCTCAAGCATTGATCATAAGAAACTGGATGAGATCTGCCAGCAGGTGAAGCGGATCGTCGAGACGACTGGAGTTCGCATGTCAGGACCCATTCCTCTCCCGACCAAGAAGCTCGTCGTGCCCTGCAGGAAGAGCCCGGATGGCGAAGGCTCCGCGACCTGGGACCATTGGGAGATGCGCATCCATAAGCGGCTGATCGACCTCGAAGCGGATGAACGCGCGCTCCGCCAGCTGATGCGTATACCCATCCCGAAGGATGTCCATATCGAGATCGTCCTGAAGGGGTAGCGGAAAAGGAACGGTTACCTCGCGCAAGAGCGCAAGGTATAAATAACCACGGGCAGGTATCCTATACCAACCCACGATGAACGAGAAGCGAGGTGAGAAGCATGGGTGTCGTACCGGATGAGGTAATAAAAGGAGTAGACGCTAAAATTGTGAGCCTGGGGAAGGAGATCGGCGATCTTGCCAGCGAGTACAAGACCGCAACCGATGAGAAGCGGAAGAAAGAGCTGATCGATAAGATAACGGAGAAAGAGAAGGATTTACGTGCCGCGCGGCAGAAAAAGGGGCAGTATAAAGCGGTCCTAGCCCACCCCTCCAAACACTGGTAGGGCAGAAGCGCACCGAGCCGAATCTAATTAGCCAGAAACGGCAAAAAAAGAAGAAAAAAAGAGAGGGAGATTCTTTAGTTCTTCTCTCCTCTCTTCTATTCTATTCTATTCTCTATCCCTATTTGATGAGTTTATCCGGTATCTTCGTGAACTGCTGATCCAGGGCCATCTCTTTGGCGCTCAGCCCCATGCTGAGACCGACGAACTGCATCACGTGCAACACGGGGAAGTTGAAGGTGGTCGCGAAGATCTTGTTGATCTCCTCCTGCCCCCGGTCAAGCTGCAAATGACAGAACGCGCAGGGATGGATCACGCAGTCAGCACCCATCTCGATCATGCTCACCAGCTTCTGCCTGGTCCACTCCAGGGCGGTGGGTGTATCTGCAGTTCGTACACCGCCGCCCGCGCCGCAGCACATCAGCTTATCCTTGTACATGATCTCTTTGGCACCGGTGGCCGCGACGATATCTTCGATCACAACCGGCGTCTCGGAAGAGCCATGGCCCCGCACCTCGCGCGGTTTGAGGAAGTGGCAGCCGTAATGGATCGCGACGTTCACGCCCTTCATCGGCTTTTTGACCTGCTCTTTGAGTCGATCCATCCCGATCTGGTCGTGCAGCAGACCAATGGAATGGTGCACCTTCGTGGTGCCCTTGTACTCTCGACCGACCTTGCCCAGGATCACGTTCACCTGCTCTCGTAACTTCTTATTCTCTTTGAGCGCGTGGTCCGCCTCCTGAAGCGAGCCGTAGCAACCGTTGCAGGTCACGTAGATCTCCAGCCCCATCTCCTCTGCGATAGCGAGGTTGCGCGCCGCGATCGGGAGCCAGGTGTAGAGGTCGAACGAGCCGAAGACACCGGGCGCAGGGCAGCATGATGCGCCTTCCATCTCCCTCGACACGATCCCGAATTTATCAAAGACCTTCTTCGCCGCTACCTCGATACCCGGGTACCGGTTGGGTGTAATGCAGCCGAGGAAATAGGCGTACTCCTTCTTCTCTTCGCTCATTTCTTCTTCTCCTCCTCTTTCAGGTCCATCTTCGCCCAGTCGAAATCGATCAGCTTATCGAATCCTGCCTCCTTGCAGATCTTCTGGAACTCCTCCAGCTGCTCTTTGTATTTCTGCGTGGTTGGTGGCTGTGCCGCGAGTCCGATCGATTCCCGGATCTTCATCTGGTCAGGCCCGATCGGCACGCCGTGGCCGGTCTTCAGCGCATACACCCCGATCTTCCGGTGAGGCACGGACATATGCCCTTCTTTCGCTGCCAGGTTCCGGATAACTCGAATGATATCCGTGCACTTCACGCCCTTGGGGCATCGCTCATAGCAGGTGTAGCAGGTGGTGCAGTACCACAGCTCCGGTGCCTCGAAGATCTCCTCAACCATCCCCTCCTGCGCCATCCGGAACAACTTCCGCGTTCTCAGCGCGGTAATCCGCCCGGAGGGGCAGCCGCCCGTGCACTTCCCGCACTGGACACACTCGAGCAGCGTCTCCATGTGCTCGTCGCCGAAGACGCCCCCGCCGCACTTAATAATCTCTTCCACAAATGGTTCCATCTTGCAAGTATACCTCCTTCTTTACGCTCGTTATGCTCTGCGTTGATACCGACTCAGAGCTGGTGAGATAAAAAGGTTGCGGTTTTTGCCGCTACCACAACAAAAATGTTGCTGCTAAAGGGTGAGCAGCACCGCCGCGCGCCGCTCGACCTCGAAGACCGCCACGGTCTCCCGGCCCGTGAGATAGCCGCAGCATTCGCCGGGGTTGATCACCCACACGTCACGCCGCTGCTCGAGCGCCGCCTTATGCGTGTGGCCGAAGACCACGAGGTCGTAGAGCCCCGAGGCGGCCATCGGGTTCACGATCGCGGGTTTATGCGTCACCAGTATTCGCAGTGCTGCATATTCAAATTCGTAGGGGTCATCGAAGAGCTCACCTATTCCTTTCTCGCTGTACTTCTGCTTCAGCAGCACCTTATCACCATCATTATTGCCAAATACCCCGATGAGCGGCGCATTCAGCAGTTTGAAGGGCTCGACGGTGAAGGGCGAGACGAAATCGCCCGCGTGGATCAGCAGGTCGATCTCGTTCTCATTCAAAATCTTCACCGCCTTTCGGATCGCCGTGAGATTATCGTGCGTATCAGCGATCATGCCGATCTTCATGCTGCCTCACACCTCCGATTCGCGATTCCGCTTTAGTGGCCCTCGGGATCTAGAGTTTATTTATATGCCGTTCAAGTACTAGAACAGTATAGATGGCTTTACCGGCGCACCGAACCTACACCATTGTGGGGATCGATCCTGGCACGACTATGGGACTCGCCATCATCGACCTCACCGGTAACCTTGTGGAGGTCTTCAGTGCGAAACATTACTCGGTCTCCGAGGCGGTGGAGCGGATAATTGCCCGCGGAAAACCCGTGATCATCGCGTCCGATGTAGCTCCCACGCCGGCGATGGTCAGGAAGATCAGCAGCATCTTCGCCTCACCAGTCAATGAACTTGAGGAATCGCTCTCCATCGAGGAGAAGATCGCCTTGACGAAGGGCGGCGGCTATGCGTATAAGAATGCGCACGAACGGGACGCTTTGGCCGCCAGCCTCAATGCCTTCCGGAGTTACCAGAAGAAATTCGCCCAGGTGGAGAAGAAGACGCCGACCGGGGTGAGTGTTGAGGAGGTGAAAGCCCTGGTGATCGAGGGGCTTTCGATCAGCGCGGCGATTGACCGACTACTCAGTGCCCAGGAGCAGCCGGTGAAGGAGGCCGGCGAAGAGCAAGCACGAGCGAGCGAGCGTATCGCAGGACCCAGCAAGGAGGCTAAAACGCTCACCCGATTGCGCGGCCTCCTCAAGGATAAAGAGGAACGGATCGCGATGCTCGAGGAGCGAACCGCGTCGCTCAGGGAGCTGGTACGGGAGAAGGAGCGTGAAGTGCGACGCTTGAAGCGCGGCCTCGAGTCAGTACGATCAGCCCGCGCGCGGGAGCTGAAGAAGCAAGAGGAGCTGCGAAAGCGTGATGCGGAGATCGCGCGGCTGAAGGAGGAGGTGCGAAGGACGGATGAGGAGAACGCGGACCTGCGGAAGATCATCGCGGAGCTCAAAGGGCCGCGTGAAGTGAAGGGCGGGAAACGGCTCAAAGTGATCCGCACCTTCAGCCACGATGCGATACTCGAGACAGAGCGGCGATACGGGCTCAACAAGGGCGATGTCCTCTTCTTTGAGGATGGAAGCGGGGGCGGTGCGAGCACCGCGGAGCTCCTGGCCAAGAAAGGAGTTGCCGCGGTACTCTACGGTAAAGAGCTCTCGCATTTCGCCGCGGAGACGTTCGCTACCTGGCAGATCCCCACCTTCTCGACCGCGGAACTCCCCGTGCTCCTCAAAGAGGACGAAGAAGGTGGCTTCGCGTACGTCGATCAGCAGCTCCTGCGCGAACGGCTGGAGGAATGGCAGCGGGCGAAGAAGGCGAGCAAGAAGGTGCTCTTACTGCGCTAGCTTTGAGCTCCTCGCATATGCCATGAACCGCTGAGCTTATTCTTATAAATAGGCGGAGGGCCTTGGTATAGGACGGGTGAACGGATGATGATAAGCGTCAATGAGTATGGATTGGACGTTTTTGAGGAGATGATGGACTACGCGGACGAGTTGCAAGTGGGTATCGAGGAGCTGGAGAATGGAACCACGCTCATCGATGCGGGTGTGCAAGAAGCAGGTGGTTTTGAAGCGGGGCTCTATGTCTCGCGGATCTGCATGGCGGATCTGGCGGATATTACCTTCAGCAGTTTTGACCTTGGTAAGTTGGTGGTGCCGGCAGTGGAGCTAACGACCGACCATCCGGTCATCGCCTGCATGGCGTCGCAATTCGCGGGCTGGCGGATCAAGGTGAAGAAGTTCTTCGGCATGGGCTCGGGGCCCGCGCGGGCGCTTTCACTCAATCCGCGCGAGCTCTATGAGAAGATCCACTATAAGGATGATGCGGACGAGGCGGTGCTGGTCCTGGAGAGCAACAAGCTGCCCGATGAGGACGTAACCGAGGAGGTTGCGAAGGCCTGCAAGGTGGAGCCTGAAGATCTCTACATCGTGGTCGTGCCCACGGCTTCCATCGCCGGTGCGGTTCAGATATCCGCACGGGGGATCGAAACGGGAGTGCACCGGCTCGAGGTCTTAGGCTTTGATATCAATGCGATCAAGCACGCGCACGGGCTCATCCCCATCTCACCGCTCGTCGGTGATGACCTGAAGTGTATGGGCTCGACGAACGACTGTATCATGTACTGCGGTCGCATGTACTACGCCGTCGAGTACGAGAACGTGGATGAGCTGAAGGAGTATGTGAAGAGCGTGCCATCCCGCAACTCCAAGGATTACGGGAAACCGTTCTACGTCACCTTCAAGGCGGCCGATTTCGACTTCTACAAGATCGACCCCGCCTCCTTCGCACCGGCGGAAGTGACCGTGAACGAGCTGAAGAGCGGGAAGACCTTTGTCAGCGGCGCGATCAATCCTGAGGTATTGCTCCAGTCGTTCGGGATCGCGCAGGTCTAACTAAGCCACTCGAGTACGAGTGGAGCAGATCGGGGAGAGAGGAGGTAGCAAGACCTGCGATTAGCAGAGGACCCACAGCTCCTCGTTACCCTTTCTCTTACCCGTTATTTTACCGTGGTATGCCATGTTCGCCACGACTTCACGAAGCAGCTGGAGCGGCACATAGAACTCGAACTCGGCCTTCAGCGCGGCTCGCAGTTCCAGCAAGCTCAGTCCCTTCCCTGATTCGCGGAGGAGACGCTCGATCAGTTCGATCAGGTCTTCGTAAATGCTCCATGGGTAGACCACCCAGCGCCACTCGCGCATCAACTCGCCGTAGAAATCGGGCACGAAGGGGGATGCGGTCTTATGATGCATCGTCGCGGTTCTCACCTCCGCGGCTCCCAGTGACTTCACGTACTCCACCACGAGCTTCAAGCTATCGCCCGTGTCCGTGACGTCATCCGCGATGAGGACGCGCTTCCCTGGAATCAGGCTCCGTGCATGGTCATCCAAGCCGTATTTTAGCCGCGCTTCGCCGGTGATCGTGGCAGTAATACCCCAGTGCTCCATCTTCAAACTGCAGAGGTCCTTCAGCAGAAAGAAGTCACAGATCACCCGGGCCAGGAACCAACCGCCGCGCGCCACGCCGACCACGACCTCCGGCACGAAGCCCGCAGCTCTCATCTCTTCGCTCACGTCCTTACAGAGCGCGTAGGCGTAGTTCCAATCGACCACGGTGCAGCTGAATTTATCAGGCATACCTTAAACTCACGCTCGTTCCGACCACGCGGGAATTACCAACCTTTACTAGTGCGTGTGGCTATTTAAGGGTTTAGAACGGCGATGGGCATGGCGCGCACGGCGGAAGGTGAACGGGAGCACAACCTGCGGGAGATGGTGGCTCGAGAGGAGACCGAGCGGTATCTCCTCGATCTGCTCTCGGCACTGGTCCGGATTCCGACGGTGGTGCCGCCGGGTGAGCATTATGGCGAGATCGTCGAGTCGCTCATCCCGGTCGTG
This sequence comes from uncultured Halobacteria archaeon, assembly GCA_964473145.1. Taxonomy (GTDB): domain Archaea; phylum Halobacteriota; class Syntropharchaeia; order Alkanophagales; family Methanospirareceae; genus JACGMN01. The sequence continues at coordinate 2,941 of CAYYNW010000039.1, read as the reverse complement.
GCCGCTATGGGCTTCGAGGCTGAACGCATCGAGATGCCCGAGGAGCTCTTCAATGCACGGCAACAGACCGGGGACCTCCGTGGTGAACGGGCGAACCTGCTCGCCACGAAGGAGTACAGGGCAGCGGAGAGCGTGGATTTCTATACGCATCTGGATGTCGTGCCCGCCGGTGAGGGGTGGACTACGCCGCCGTTCGAGCCCGTTGTCGCGAATGGCAGGATCTCTGGGCGCGGGGTCGCGGACTCAAAAGGGAGCGTCGCCGCACTGCTGACCGCGTTACAGCTCATGCATGACCATGACCTGGCGAGCAGGTACACCGTTCGCGTGGCCTTAACGACGGACGAAGAGATCGGGCTGTATTCCGGCCTCTGCTACTTTGCCGATGAGGGGCTGCTCCAGGGCGATTATTTGCTCTGCATGGACGTTGATAGCGAGGGCGTCTGCGTGGCCTCGAACGGGATGATGACCTGGGAGCTCACGGTGCAAGGGCGATCGTGCCATAGTTCACTGCCGTTCCTGGGGGTGAATGCCGTTGAGCACGCCGCGCTCGTGATCCAGGAGTTAACGGCGCAGCTGCAGAAGAAGCTGGAGCCGCGGCAATCACAGATACCCTGCAGTCCCGAGATCACGAAGCTCACGGGTCAGACGCGGATAAAGCCGGTCTTTAACGTGACCATGATCCAGGGCGGCGTGAAGGAGAACCTGATCCCCCCGAGCTGTGTGGTAAAAGGCGATCGCCGGTATATCCCTGAAGAAGCGGTTGACGAGGTAGTAGCCGAACTGGAGGATGCGGTGGAGGCGATACGGAGGAGGCACGGAATAGCCGTAGAATTACAACCCAAGCCGGGCTTTCCGCCGATGTTCACCGATCCGGACCACGAGTGGGTGAGGCGGGTGCAGCGAGCAGCGACTGAAGCCTTTGGCGTCCCGAAAGGGATCACGGGCATCCAGGGCGGCCTGGATGTCGGCTACGTTGCCCAGCGAACGAACCAGCCGGTTTGCGCCTTCGGCGTCGGCAGCTCGACCGAGAGCAATGCGCATGGGCCGAACGAGAACGTACGTATCAGCGATTTGAAGCAGTACGTGCTCTTCTTACTCCAGCTGCTGACGGAGCACGCCTATCCGTGAGTCTAGGTTTGCAGACAGAGACGCTTTCTCGCTCAGATAGACCCTGCTCCACCAGATGACGCTCAGCGGTTCGATGACCGCCACAGAAACGGCCATACTCAGCATCTGGCCGATGGAAGGAATAGCCCCGAGGAGCATACTGGCCGCAATGGCGAGCACGAGCACGACGAGCCAGAGCAAGAAGACGTCGCGCTTATGCGCCCTGAAGAACTGAAAGCCGCGCTTCACGCCGTCGACCGCTCGGAGATCATCGAGCACCACCGCGTAGGGGGTCACCGCGAAGATGATGCTGACGAGGAGCAGATACATGAGGAGCAGGAATATACCTATGCCGAGCGCGGCGAAGGCCGCTGCATCTCCTCCGCCACTACTGAAGGGCGGCGAGGTGGAGACCGCGGGCAGCAGCGAGAGAACGCCGGGAATGAGGAATACGACTCCCGCCAGCGCGATCAACCCGACGATGACGTTCGCGCCGAGCAAGCTGAGGAATTTCCGCTTGCCATAAGTGGTCATTGCCGCGAGCGTGGTTTTGCCCTGCA
>CAYYNW010000039.1:0-1174 GCA_964473145.1 uncultured Halobacteria archaeon | reverse complement strand
AGGAATTTCCGCTTGCCATAAGTGGTCATTGCCGCGAGCGTGGTTTTGCCCTGCACCGTCGCCTCTTTCGCCATGCCGATCGCGCCTGCCGTGAAGAAGGAGTTAATGAGCAGTACGAGGATAGCCATCACGATGATCGCGCCTGCGAGCACGTCGAGATGCTGGAGGATCTGCGGCCACAGCTGCTCGATGACCTCGGGCGGGATCTCACCGGGTTCGGTTACCGCGGGCAGCAGCGAGGCGAAGAGCGAGCCGAAGATGATCAGAATGGCCGCGCCGAGGATTACTAGCGCCGCAATAAGGGTAAGGACCAAGCTAAAGAGAAAGGGGAGCGCGATGATGAGATTCTTCTTCCACGTCTCAAAGCCGTTCCTTAAGACCGAGCCGAGTTCTTCGACCATGCAGACGCACCCGTCATAGATATATTCTGGGTGGCGCATATAAAAGGAGGAGGCAAGCTCACTCACGGCTTCATTGGCCGCGCAAGGTACTCGCGCTTGAGCTTATTCGCGTAGAGGTGCGCCATTCGCGTTGGTTCCGGTAGTTTATGCAGATGCAGGCAGCTCTTGATCAGCTTGAGCGAGGTTTCGAGCGAGACCTTATGCCCGGGTGCGATGATGATCGGCTTACAAGCCGCCTTGCTCTTGAAGTAATAGCCGACCGCTTTGTCGTGGTAGGTGATGACCTGCGCTTCACCTTCGCTGATGGGTGGTTTGCCATCGCCGCAGAGGAGGCTCTTGGTCACCCCGATGGTCGGAATGTCCAGGAGCACGCCGATGTGCGTGGCGAGGCCTGCGTATCGCGGATGGTTGATACCGCCGCCGTCGACGACCAGGAGGTCTGGCTTCGTTCTGAGCGCATGGAACGCCTTGAGTATCGCCGGCGCTTCACGAAAAGCGAGCAGCCCGGGGATATAAGGGAACTCGACTCGCAGCATGGAGGATGCGCACTCGACAAACTGCAGCGAGGGGTAGTCGAGGACGATGATCGCGGAGATGAGGAGTTCATGACTGTTCTCGTTCCCTGTATCGGCATCGATAAATGACTGGTCCACCCCGGCGACCACGTGCAGCTCGTCGAGCTCCGGGCCATCCGTGATGATCGCCCGTGCCGCGATCTCTTCCTGGATCCGGTAGAGTTCCGCGGTCGTAAGAACCATTCTAGCACACCCCCC
>CAYYNW010000038.1:0-12238 GCA_964473145.1 uncultured Halobacteria archaeon | reverse complement strand
GAGCTTCAGCTCGTTTCGGGCATAATAGAGATCTTTTTGTCCTTTATCTTGTCGTAAAGCGCTTCATGCACGGGGATTTTAACCTCATCCGCAGTAATAAGCAGTTTTGCGGTTACCTCTTCAACTAATTCAACTTCTACTTCTCCACCCTTTACCTCCACCCATTCACCTTCAGGTAACCGCTCAAAATCGTCCAACGACGCTATCCGTGCTTTTTTCATCAATAATCACTTTGCTTTCCGTCTATATAATTCTTTCTCCGCTTTGGTCGCATCACGCGCGGTTATCAATACAAAGTGCTCCCCCATTTTGTCTACGATGAGCGCCAAAGATCGCCCATCTCTTGTCTTCCCCACTACCATGTACCGCTTGCCTTCCCTCTTCACGAAATAATCACGCTGAAAAACGGAAATAATTTCCTCAGCGTTAACGCCGTGCTTGATGATGTGTCGCTTAGCTCGTTCCGTTAGCTCTACTCTTATCCGCCTTCTCATCACAGATTTCTCTTAAAAAATGGTTACTGAAGGTCTTATTCAACCCTTCACACCTCGTATCGCCCGTAGCTCATCGCCATCAGCCCGGCAACGCCATATCGCGCGAGGAGCGCTGAGTCCACCTTCTCCAGCTTGCGCTCGGTAACGGGCGGTATCGGCTTGATTTTCCGGCAGATGATGCGGCCACCCCGCATGCGGGCGCCGACATACCCCTTCACGCTGCCCTTGACGAAGGCCGCGCCGCGCCGCATCTCCACCCCGAGGAATTCCGCCGCGTTGCCCAGCACCACCACGGTGCCGCCGTTGAGCAGTGCCGCGGCATTCATACCCGCATTCCCTTCGATGACGAGCAGGCCCGCGCGCATCAGGATCCCCGCGCTCAAGCCCGTGTCCCCCCGGACGCAGACCGCGACCTCTTTCCGGCACCGCGCGGCGACGGTGTTGCGCAGCAGACGGTCGGCGAGTACGAGTTCATCCTCCTTGAAGTGATTGGGCGCGCACAGGAGCGTTGAGGCACGCTCTTCCGGGTGATGCAGGAGCCAGGTAATCGAGACGAATTTCTTATAGCCCGCACGCTCAGAGTTCACCCGGAGGACGTTGCCCAGCGGCTCGGCCACTTCGCCCCTCACATAGATCGCGCCGGCCAGCATGCTCAGGCCGAGATTCGAGCCCGCATTCCCGTCCACGACGATCGAGCCGACCTCAGGCAGCTCCTGACCGCGCCCGCCAAAATAAACGAGATCAACACCTAAGCTCGAGCCCACACGCTTCCCCACATCGCCCTGGATATGCACCTCCTCGCCGCGTTTCAGCGCCTCCACGACCGCTTCGTAGGAGTAGCTCGTGCCGATCTGAGCGGGAAGAGGGTCAGAAGGCTCGAGCTCCGCGCCTTTGTGCTCCCAGATGAAATTATAGGTGAAGTCACCAATGCAATCCTGCGGTGAGCCCAATTTCAACTCCATAGTCATTAGTAGCACGTCGTCACAAGTATAAGTAGTGCCCGCGCCACCCCAGGTTCATTTCATGCCCGGTGCGGAGACGAGAAGGAGGGGTAGCTGTGGAGATCGCTTTGACAAATCATGCGCGATTCAAGTTGAAGGTGTTGGAAGAACATGGATATTCGTTCACCGAGGACGAGATCAAAGAGACCGTCAAGCACCCCGCCTTCACGAAGCACGAGCGATTCGGCAGAGTATCGGCCCATATAAAAACCTGAATGACCTCGCAGTAAGAATTATATACCAGAAGAATAATAGTATTATTATCATTACCGTTATGGTGGTACGGAGAGGGAAATATGAAGGTTAGATATGATAAGGACGTTGACGCGATGATGATCATCTTATCTACTAAGAAGTTAGCCTACGAGAGCGAGGCTGAAAATGTCATCATAGGATTTTCAGAGGATAACGAACCGATTTGGGTAGAGATTTTGGATTTCGCGAAAGAGTTGCTGCCCAAGTTACCCCGCATCGTGAAGTGAGATAAGCGCTTTTACAGCGATGATGCGTTGACGCAAAACAGGTCCAAGGGTGGGTTCTCCGGGAGGTACGTGTAACTTTTTAAAACGATGAAGCATGGCCTGCAAACTCGTCAAGCAGGGATTCGAACAGGGCAAGTGTCGGGTATTCGACTTCTCCGTCGGTGCGTCGCGACCCGCCTGTGAGGTCACGCTCCGCCGTGACGTGAGGGGTAACTCAGCGGTTGATCTATGGGTGCTGCCTTTCACGACCCGAGCATTACCTCTCGGTTTACCAATCGGGCTGTAACCTCAGCTGTAAGAAGTGCCACTCCTGGCGGTTCTCACGGTATGCGGCGGGCACGTGAAAGTACGACGCTTTAGCCGCGATCGTGGGGCGCCGGAGTCTGTGATGCCCGGGAACCGGTTTATAAGTTCCCCCTCTTTATCTCCTATACCCACGCAATGTCACCCGGGGAATTGGATGAGGGCCTCAAACGGAAGGCGGATGCGGAGTATATCGCCTGGTTACAGCTGGTGGCGAAGGAGATCGCCGCAACGCTCAAGCGGCTCGCACCTGATCGAATAACGATAATCCTCTCCGCTTATGAGACGTTCCTGAAGCGTCCCGCATCGTTGCATGCGCCTCTTGACCGCGAGGAGCGCGCGATGATCGAGCAGCTCGTGGGCAAAGAGCGACTCCAGCAGATCATCATCGTAAAAAGCAGGGCGATGATCTTCGCACCTTCTATTCTGGCGCCGCAAGCTGGTCTCCTAGACTATGGCACGGCGATGTATCGGCGGTTCTTTTTGCACGGGCTATGGGTTTCCATCATCGCCGTGAACGAGTCGTATCTGAGACTCGCCACCAAACCGATGCTGCGGTACATGCTCGAGCACGAACTCGCGCAGGGGGAGATCTATGCGGACCTGGCACGACAGCGGATCGATGCCCTCAGCTTGGAGCAGAAAGGGCTCATTCACGAAGATGCTCGGCTCACGGCGATCCAATGGTCCTGCATCTCGTCTGAAGAGGTAGAGCAGGAGCGGCAGTTGATCTTCGAGCTCGCCACGCACTCGCCGCTCGTTCCTATCCATTTCGCATCGGCCTCGCTCTTCCGCTACCTCGCGGCGAACTGGACGCGGTACAAGGACGTGGGGATAATCAGCCAGACGGAAGCGGAAGGGGAACTGGAGCTCAGCCTGGATAAGCTTGCCGCATGGGCTGAGTTCGCCATTCAGACTTTTCGCATCTTCTTCAGGGAGCTGAAGCAGGAGCTCACCATGACCGGGATGGAGTATGGCGCCGGTATCCTGTGAGTGCTCCTGGATTTTAATCCGCCTCCGAGCCGCGAGTATTTCTTCTGCTAGCGTCCTTAAGGACAATGAGGCTCTGCCATGCTGCGCATCACCTTTTTAGGAACCGGCGGCTCAACCCCGACCCCGAACAGGAATCCCTCAGCGATCGCGGTGAACCGTGAGGGCGAGTTGCTGCTCTTTGATTGTGGTGAAGGCGCGCAGCAGCAGATGATGCGGGCGAAGACGGGTATGAAGATCGCGGCTATCTTTGTAACCCACTTCCATGCAGATCACGTCCTCGGCATCCCCGGCCTGCTCCAGACGATGGCACTCCAGGGCAGGGATGAGCCGCTGGAGATCTACGGGCCGCGCTACGTGGATAAGTTCCTCGCCCACCTGCTCGCGCTGGGGTACACGGGCAAGGGGTTTGACGTGAAGGCGATCGAGCTGCGCCCCGGCGATGTGGTGCGCCGGCAGGGCTACGTGGTACGGACAATGAAGACGGTGCACAACGTCGTGAGCATCGGGTACGTGCTTGAGGAAGATATGCGCCCGGGTCGATTCAACCGTGAACGCGCGATAGAGCTCGGCATCAAGCCGGGGCCCTTATTCGCACGGTTGCAGTCGGGCCATTCGGTCTTCGTCGATGATCGCGAGGTCAAGCCTGAGGAGGTCCTGGGGCCGCCGCGACCGGGGCGCAAGATGGTATATACCGGCGATACGCGACCGTGCGAGAGCGTAATCGAAGCGAGCAGAGACGCAGATCTGTTAATCCACGACGGCACCCTCTCCGAGGAGACCAAGGAATACGCGATCGATTACCTGCATTCAACCGCGTTGGAGGCCGCGGAGGTGGCGAAGGAAGCAGCGGTACGGCACTTGATCCTCACGCATCTCAGCGCACGCTATTCCGATGCAGAGGGTGCGCGGAAGCTGAAGGATGAAGCGAGCCAGGTCTTCGCGAATACCGAGATAGCCAGTGATCTACTCACGGTCGAGATCAGCTACCGGGATAAAGAATGACCCTGCCTGCCGGGAACCACAAACCAACCGACTCCAAGGTCAAGATACCGGGGAGTGAGGAGAGTAAGCCCCCTTCTGTTTCGGCAGCATCTATCTCAGCGCCTTCTCCAGGCTTGCACCCACGAGGCTGGTCGTTCCATCCGCGGCCATACGACTTCATCCTTGCGGACTCATCACCTGGGTATGGCGCGGTACCGTTTCTATACCAGAGCCAAGACTCTCGCCTTACGCCCTCGCGGCGTTCGTGTTCTAGTACGGTGGGGGGACTTTCCTCAGCCGCCCTCCCGAAGGAGGGAGGGAGACCGGCAGCTGCCCTTCCTCTCTCCCCTTGGTTACTACTAGATTCCCGCGCGATATATTTTTTCGGGTTCCGTTAGTTAGTGCCGGATGATCGGAATGATGTCGCCGATCCCGCCTGCGGTTCGCTGCCCGATGCCCGTTTTGCGCTCATCATAGAGCCCGCCGAAGGTCCATTTCGGCTCCACGCCGGTCATGATCGCGGTGACCTTCGCCTTGCCATTGAAATCATCGTTCACCCGGGCACCCCAGATCACGTTCGCATCTGCATCCAGCTCATAGGTGAGTAACTCGACGATGTCTTGCGTCTCCTTCATCGTCAGATCGCTGCCACCCGTAATGTGGATCAGTGCCCCGGAGGCTCCTCGATAGTCCGCCTCCAACAGGGGATGACAGAGCGCATCCTCGACGACCGCCTCGGGCTTGTTCTCCGATTTCGTCGTCTCGCCCACGAGCATCACGGCGACGCCGCCCTCCGCTATCACCGCTTTGAGATCCGCGAAATCGAGGTTCACGAGCGAGGGCTTCGTGATCGTCTCGGCAATACCCTGGATGGTATCGGCGATCAACATGTCCATCGTCCGGAACGCGTCATTCACGGGGAGATTGCCCGCGTATTTGATCAGCTTATCGTTCTCCAGGACGACAACGGTATCCGTGCTCTCCCTCAACTGCTTGATCCCTTCCAGCGCCTTCTTCCGCCTTATTCGCTCCGCTTCAAACGGGAACGAGACAATGGCGGCGACAATCGCCCCCTCATCCCGCGCGAGTTCAGCGACCACTGGCGCTGCACCAGTACCGGTACCGCCGCCCATGCCCGCGGTAATGAAGACGAAGTTCTTACCCACCAGTAGTCTCCTCAGCTCCTCTTTATCCAGTTCCGCGGCCTTCCGCCCAATGTCAGGAACACCGCCTGCCCCCAATCCACGGGTGAGTGACTTTCCGATCAGCACCTTCTTCTCGCACTTGATCGAATCCAAGTGCAGCTTATCCGTGTTTATGGCGATTCTGCTCACCCCGCTCAAGCCACCCATGTACTCCAACCGATTCATCGAATTGTTGCCAGCGCCGCCGACGCCGACAATTGCCAACTGCGGCACACCGAACCAGTCATCTTCCGCTTTTATTGGTTCGCTTACTATTTCCCCCATCTTTCTCACCTTCACTGCCTGCGCATTCTGATGCGCAGTGCATTCATCTTCTTAAGAAGGAGGGGTTATTTAAACTTTTCGGTGCCGGGGGCGCGGGCGGTGCGGCTCCTAGAGAAGTGATGAATGGCTCATTGCGGCATGGATACGCGTTATCAGTGGCGCGCACACCCCCGTTCGGGCCCGACCTCCGCTTCCACTGGAGACTGGCTGCGTGTGGGTGGACTACGCAATCACCTGCAGCGCCGCGATGAGCAGCGAGGGGGAAACGACGGTATAAATCTGGCGCGTATCGTCCCCTACCAGCGCGATGCGGCGGATGATCTCCTGTGAGTTGCCGGCGATCATCGCGTGCTTCACGGGGAAGAGCTCACCCTGGTGTATGCCAAAGGCGTTCTGGGCGACGACGGAGAAATCGCCCGATGCGCGCGAAGCGGTATGGGCACCGATCAGGTCCGTGATGAAGAGCCCGTCGCGGATCTCATGGATAAGCGCCTCGGTGGACATACCGCTCTTTCGATCTGCCGAAATGATAAAATTGGTGGCGCCGGGTACCGGGAGACTGTCGAAGCTGCGCACGGCATTGCCCGTGTTCTCCACCCGGTCTTTCTGCGCGGTGTACGAATCATAGAAAAAGTTCTGGAGCACGCCGCGATCAAGGATGGTGGTGTGCTGCGAGGGCACGCCCTCACCATCCATCCGCCGGCTGTTCACACCCAACGGCATGGTGCCATCATCCACGATGGTCAGCGACTCAGCAGCGATGAGCTCGCCCCTTTTGCCCACGTATGGCGACTGCTTCCGCTGCACGCTTTCGGCGCTCAGCTGCGGTATGAGCGTGTAAGCGAAGAGACTCTGGACCGCTTTGGGCGAGAGCACGACGGGCAGCACCTTCGTCTGGAATTTCGCCCCACCCAGGCCTTCCGCAGCGAGTCTGACCGCTTCACGGCCAATCCAGCGGACGTCGAGATCCTGGAGCATCCGGGTCGCCTTACCTTCGTAGCCCGAAATCTCCTCCCCGCTCGCGTCGCTGGCGACCACCGAGAGCCCCGCGGAAACGTACGTGCCCGTATCATAGATCTCAAGCCCTTCGGAGTTCACAATAAAGGTTTCGTCACGCCCCGCGGCAAAACTGCCCTCGGTGGGCGCGCATGAGACACTCGGTTTCACCGCCTGCTCCGCCATGCCCGCGAGGAGCTCGCGGCAGTACGCGATCGCCTTCTCACTGCCGTCGGCGTGCTCGAGGAGCTCGAGGATACGCCGATCATACGTCTGCTCGGGTTCGGGATAACCGCGCTGTACCCTCTCGGAGTTCGAGCCGGGCAGGCAGGTGAAGTCAGTATCGCGCTCTGACACTCGCGCCTGCTTGAGCGCCTGAGATACGCATGCCGCGAGCTTCTCCAGGTCAACGGCGGTGGTATGCGCAAACCCGATCTTCTGGCCGATGACGACGCGCACGCCGATCCCCGTGCCGCGGACGTGCTTCATCTTCTTCACCTCGTCGCGCTCCAGATCGATGCTGAGGACATCGCTCCGTTCGGCGTATAGCTCGGCCTGATCGCAGCTCTGAACCGCCAGCTCCAGTCCCTGCCGCAAGAGCTCGAACATCACGTGGACTCCCTACGTTTAACCCGCCAATCAATCGCCTTACCGGTGTGCAAATCGCCTCGAGACGGCTCTAAGGGCTTGCCACCGGTTACCAAACCTATTAGTGCTGGACGTATATTAAGAAAAAGCATGGTGATCCCGCTCAGCGACGGTGAGCTCGTGCAGCTGATTGACCGAAAAGAGCGTCGGTATCAGCTGGTCTTGCGGGCCGGTTCGACCTTCAATTTCCGCTACGGCGCGGTCGCGCATGATACGATTCTGGGCAAGGAGGAGGGGAGCATCGTACACTCGACGTATGGTGAGAAGCTCCTGGTGATCAGGCCGACGCTCGCGGAATACATCGATAAGATGCGAAAAGGCTCGCAGATCATTTACCCCAAGGATATCGGGCCTATTTTGCTGCTCGCCGATCTCTTCCCCGGTGCTATGGTCGTGGAAGCGGGGATAGGCTCGGGCGCATTGACCATCGCGCTCCTGCGTGCCGTGGGTACAGGTGGCAAGGTGGTCTCATACGAGCGGCGGCCGGAATTTCTGGAGGTCGCGCGCGGGAACATCGAGACGTTCTTTGGCTCCGTGACCACCGCTGGCCGCGCCGGTATGGGTGAGCTGCAGATCAAGGAGAAGGACGTGTACGAGGGCATTGACGAGAGGGACGTGGACAGGATCTTACTGGACCTCACGGAGCCCTGGCGTGCGTTGAAACATGTTGAGATTTCACTCCGAGCCGGCGGGATCCTGCTCTGTTACAACCCGACCGTGCTCCAGATCTACAAACTGACGAGGCGGATGGAATTGAAGTACGGGGAGACGTTCCGGGTAATGGGGATTTACGAGATTGGGCTGCGCAGGTGGGAGATCAAGGGTCGCAGCGTCCGGCCAGAGCTCCGGATGATCGCTCATACCGGGTTTATGGTCGTCGTGCGGAGAACGGTTCGAACATCGTGAAAGCACTCTTTTACACGCGCTTCGAGCTCCGCTCGTTCGGGTGCGAAGAACAAATGCGTGGTACATGAGCAGTCACTGCAGCCGAAGTGCGGCACCGGGCTGAACTGCTGAGCGAGCTGGGTAGCGATCTTGCACTCCCATCGCTCCTCAGTCTCCGCAGCGATCACGGCTCGTGGCTGCACCGCAGGGTGTGCGAGGAAGTAATCGATATGCCAGTGCAGCTTCTTACCCGCGCCGGGGTGGCGCAGGTGCCGCTGTATCCGCTGGTCCAGGCCGGACATTGCTGACCCGACATAGGCATACGAGCCCTGCTCGAACGAGATAGCGCCCAGTTTGCCGATGCTCACGCTACTATCAGCCAGGAGCTCGAGAATGAGCACGTAGGTTCCTTTCATAGTACTGCCATAGCTCCCCGTTTCATAGCTGCCCGCCATCGCGACCCTTTTCATAGCTGCCTGCCAGTGCCTCTTCGCGTAGCTACGCGGAGATACAAGAGTCGAGTACTTAAACGCTTACCAGCGGTCAGGATCTTTCTCGTTCACGGGCAGGGTAATCGGAGCCCGGTCAATCTTTAAGAGGTAGCAGCCGAAAAGGGGAAGTATGGACGTGGCATTGGTCGAGCGGATCGAGCACTTGCGACGAGCAAAGAATGCGGTCATTTTAGCGCATAACTACCAGCGACCGGAGGTGCAGGATATCGCAGACTTCATCGGCGACTCGCTCGAGCTCGCACGGCAGGCTACGAGGACGACCGCGGCGATCCTTATCTTCTGCGGTGTTGATTTCATGGCGGAGACCGCGGCGATCCTCAATCCGGCGAAGAAAGTGGTGATTCCAGATCTCTGTGCGATCTGCCCGATGGCGCAGCAGTTGACCCCCGCGATCCTGCGTGCGGCACAGCAGGAGCGCCCGGATGCAGAAACGGTCCTCTACGTGAACACTACTGCGGAATGCAAGGTACTCGCGGACTGTATCTGCACCTCGGCGAACACACGGCAGATTGTGCGCGCCATGGACGCGGACGAGATCTTATTTGGGCCGGACTGCAACCTGGCGTACTATGCGCAACAGGGCACGTCGAAATCGGTTATCACCGTGCCCGCGTACGGTACGTGCCCTTCCCACCATCAAATCGCGCTTGACGATCTGCTGCGGGCTAAGGAAAGGCATCCAGATGCTCCGGTGATCGTGCATCCAGAATGCATCCCGGAGGTTCAGGACCGCGCGGATTATCTCGCGTCAACGAGCGGGATGGTGAAGCTGGTGAAGGACCTGCCGGCGGAGGAGTTTCTGATCGGCACGGAGCTCGGGCTGCTGCATCGCCTGGAGCAGGAAGCGCCGGGTAAACGGTTCTATCCGGTATCAACCACTGCAGTCTGCCCGCAGATGAAGATGATCACCCTGGCGAAGATCGAAGCAGCGCTCGAGGCCGAAGCACCAGAAGTCGTGCTTCCTCACGCCGTGTTGGAAAAGGCGCGTAAGCCAATTGAACGGATGCTCGCTCTTTCTCCGTAAGGGGCAATGCCCCACGTGTTCGACCGAGCAGGCGGGTTTTATAACTTGATAACATACACATACAGGTACACGGGGATGGGGACGAAAACGATAACCATTACGGATGAAGCGTATAGGAAACTCGCAGGCGAGAAACTCGCAGGCGAGAGTTTCAGTGAGGTGATCAAACGGCTTACCGATAAGCGGAGAAGAGATTTACGGGAATTCGCAGGTGCCTGGCAAGCGTTTGATGTTGAGCCCATCTTGCGAGCAGGGAGGAAGAAATTCACGGAAGATGCAGAGCTATTGCCTTGAGACAACCTTTATCGTTGACTTTCTACGTGGGGAGAAGGCCGCACTCGAGAAATATGACTCGATAAAGGCCCTGCGGCTTATGACCACCTCAGTTGTTGCCTGGGAGATCTTGCGAGGGCCCAAGCTGTGCGGACGTGCTAAGGAATACGATGCGGCACTACGATTTCTGGAGCAGTTGGATATTCTGCCTTTTACGCTGACCGCTGCACGGATTGCCGCTGAAATCGAGCGGGATTTGGAAGAGAAAGGCCAGAAGATAAATTTAGTAGACGTTTTAATCGCTGCCACCTCGCTCGAGGCCAACGCACACCTGGTGACACGGGATGAAAACTATCGCGCTATACCCGGTTTGAATGTCACGCTGTATTAGGAAGGGGCAGACCAACCTGGTTCTTACAAAGAAAAGGGGTAACAAGAGAAGCGTTCGATCGGGATACAAATCCGAGCATGGTGTGCTTCACGTTCTGAGGGCCGAGGGACCATCTACTCTAAAAGGCTCCTTAACGCCTCAACCACCCGCTCGTTCTGCTCCGGCGTGCCCACGCTGATCCGGATGAGCGAATCACCGGCGCCCCGGAACGAAGAGCAATCGCGCACGGTTATCCCCTGCTGCTCCAGCGCGGCGCATACTGCCGCGGACGTCCGGGGCAAGACGTCGAGGAGCACGAAGTTCGCCTGCGATGGATAGACGGTGAAGAGTACGCCCAGCTGCGCGATCAAATACGGCCGGCCGGCCTTCACCAGCTCGATACTCCAGCGCAAGTGCTCCCGGTCCTGTAAGGCGGCACGTGCGGCGATGAGCGCGACGTTATTCACGGTGAAGGGCAGTGCTACCTTTTTATACGCGCTCACCACCCACTCGGGGACGACCGCGTAGCCGACGCGCAGCCCGGCGAGCCCGAACGCCTTCGAGAAGGTGCGTAACACGAGCACATTCTCGTACTCCTGCACCAGTTGCACGAGTGAGCGATCGGCGAACTCGACATAGGCCTCGTCAAGCACGACCATCGCCTTCGGCACCGATTCGGCGATCGCACGAACCTTCTCCTCCCTGGCAGAGTTCCCGGTGGGATTGTTCGGCGAGGCGAGGAAGATCATTCGCGTGCGCTCATTACAGGCACCCTGAATGACCTCGCGGGGGATCGCGAAATCCATAGCCGGGTTCCGGGGCACAAAACGCGGCGTCGCACAGGCGATCCTCACCAGTGACTCGTAGAGCGAAAAGGTCGGGATTGGAATGATCGCATCATCACCATAGCCCACAAAGATCTTGACGAGGGTGTCCAGGACGCCATCGATGCCTGCGCCGATCACGATCTGAGCGGCGTCAACGGTAAGATACTCCGCGATCGCAGCTCGAAGCGCTTGCTCGTTCCGCTCCCACGGATAGATGCTCAGATTTAACTCGCCCGATTCTAACGCTTCACGAACCGCGTGAATAGCCAGCGGACTGGGGCCCAGCGGGTTCTCATTGGAGCTCAGCTTGATCGCGCCCTTCAGCAGCTTCCCGGGCTTGTATTCCGCCAGCTCCATGACCGAGGGTCGAACGGGGACACGCATAGTGGTATTCCGTTAGTGGTTCGAGTACATATAGCCTGTATCGGCAAATAGTGAGGCTGAGGCTGATGGCCAAGCCATGAGTGGGGGACGAGAGAGGTCGCAGTAGCACGCGCAGTAGGGAGTATATCACGTGGAACTGCTCTTTAAAGAGCGTGTAAATAAACCCGCGCGATGCCCTTTTTTGATGCCTTACTCAGCTGGACGACCGAGCTGGACATGCTCCTCTGGGGACCGGGCATGCTGGCCCTGCTGCTGGGCACGCATGTGTACCTCACGATACGTACCCGCGGGGTGCAGTTCGTTCACTTCTGGCCCGCCATGAAATTGCTCTTCTCGCGGGAAGCGCGGTCTGAAAAGGGACGTGGCGACGTCTCTCCCTTTGCCGCGTTGATGACCGCGCTGGCAGGGACCGTAGGGAATGGGAATATAGCTGGGGTGGGCACGGCTATTGCGATCGGTGGCCCGGGCGCGCCACTCTACATGTGGCTGGCTGGCCTCTTTGGGATCGCGACGAAATATGCGGAGGGGTTCCTGGGCGTCTATTATCGGGAAGTAGCACCGAACCAGACGATGGCCGGGGGGCCGATGTACTACCT
>CAYYNW010000037.1:5226-12680 GCA_964473145.1 uncultured Halobacteria archaeon | reverse complement strand
CCAGAAAGCAAATCGTGGTGACCATCAGGGCAAAATCGAAGCTCGCCTGCGCGAAGGGCAGTGCTTCCGCTACCCCCTTCACCACCTCAAGCCCCCGCTTACGAGCCAGCTCGCCCAGCTTGCCTGAGGGGTCAAGCCCGATGTTAATACCCAGCGGTGCTGCAAATCGAGCACTCCCGGCACCAATTTCAACGCCCTCACCATGCTCCGGCAAGAGCGTCCTTATCGCCCGAAGCTCCGACTCATAAACCGGTTTATGCATCTCAAACCATGCATCATACCTGCCTGCATAGCGCTCAAAAGGTTCTATGTTGGGCATCACTACTAGGAACCACGAAGGCTTAATTGCGGGTGGCATTAGGTTAAGTATCTTGCAACAGCCCTTACCAGGTCATTATTCCCGCACCTAACCGTGTTGGTTCTGCTCTGCGTTAGAATGTAACAACTTTATCACTACCCCTCACTATCTCGTACAAATCCCTCATTGTCGATACGGGACACACTTCTGATCCTTCCGACTGGCGAATCTTGAGGCACGATCCGCAGGCGAATATTTTACCACCGTTATTGACCAATATTCTCATCTGGTCCGTCACCTTGAATTTATCCGTGTCCAGGGATTCACACTCTACTCCTTTGCCGAGCAAGAAAAATTGTACTTCATCACCCTCGTTCAATGCAAAATTTCCAAACCGAAATGCGTTCCATACAGTTTCCGGGTCGTTTGTGTATAGTACAACTCCTAGCTTCATAGTTCCTTTACCTTTACTACCATGCTCCTCTTATATTAAGGGTACTCCTTCTTTTCAATCCAGTTCGATCACACTTCCAGCATTGTTGTAGAAGAACCGGTCACCGAACTCACCGGCGAGCCGTGCGGATGCTTCTGGTCCTGTGCAGTGCGAACGCCTATCCTCTGAAGATCGTATGCGTATCTCTTCTTGAAGATATCCGGATGGGCAGTTACTTCCATCTTACCGGTCTCTTCCACTACTCGGTTCAATCCGCCAGTGTGATCATAATGACCATGGCTGAGCACTATTGCAGCAAGATCGCATAAATCAACGCCTAAAGGCAGCATTATGAACAGCCGAGAAACTCTTTTGCCTACTACCTTATCCATCTCCACCACCTCTCTAATCTATCAAGGTAATTGCTTCCCGCTGACATACGTCCACGCAGGCACGACAATCACGTCCATGAATCCTGGTGCACCGCTCATAGTTTATTATCGCTTTTTCACCGAGCATTTCTATTGCCTTCGCCTCACATGCAGTTGCACACTCGCCACATCCCGTGCACAGTTTCCGCTCGACTACGGGAATTGCCATGTTCACATGCTAGATACACTAAAATACCTGGTGCATCTTTTAAAAATAGAAGAGGGAAGAGCGGATTTAGTGCCTTAGCTCTTCCAGCCGCTTCTTTATTCGCTCTCTTCGGCACCGCCCTCGCCCTCTACGAAAGCGCGTACCTTCTCGACGATCTCCTCGAACGCCTGCCGCACGCGCGATCCCTGCTGGAGCACGAAGGGCGTCCCATTGTCCGCGGCCTCGACCATCTGCGGATCGAGCGGCACACGGCCGAGGAACGGCACATCCAACTCCCGCGCCGCCCGCTCGCCGCCGCCGTACTTAAAGATGTTCACTTCCTTGCCGCAGTGGGGGCAGACAAAGCCACTCATGTTCTCGATGATCCCGATCACCGGTACCCGGAGTATCCGGGAGAAGTTTACTGCTTTCCGTGAATCGAGCAATGCTAACTCCTGGGGGGTGGTCACGATGATCGAGCCGTCCAGCTTCCCCATCAACTGCACCACGCTGAGCGCCTCGTCGCCGGTGCCCGGCGGTAGATCCACGATCATGTAGTCCAGCTCGCCCCATTCGACATCTGCGATGAACTGCCGTAGCACGTTCGCCTTCATGGGCCCGCGCCAGATCACGGAGGAATCCCTGCTCGGGAGCAGGAACCCGATGGACATCGCTTTCAGCCGCGGCGTGACGTGAACGGGAAGGAACGTGCTCCCCTCGATCTCTGGCCGCTTATCCTCGATCCCCAGGATCTTCGGGATATTCGGGCCGTGGATATCCGCATCCATCAAGCCCACGTCCAGATCCTGCATGCTGAGCGCGACCGCGAGATTGGCCGCGACCGTGGTCTTCCCCACGCCGCCCTTGCCACTCATCACTATGACCGTATGCTTGACCTGCGCCATCCGGGCCTGTAGCACTTCTTCGCGCATGCTTCGTGCTGCTTGCGCTTCCGCTTCTTTTTCCGTGTTCATGTCTCACGTATCACCTCTACCTGTCACCCTCACGTACCCCGAACTCAGCCGCCCTGCCGTCCACCACGCCAGCCATAGCGAAACTTCGGACCAGGCAGAAGAGGGGCTTCTTCCAGCTTGATCATGTAATCTCCGCCTTCGATCCGGATCGCCTTGCCCTCGACGACGGCCTCCGCGATCTTGCGATGCGCCTCGCTCAGGATCCGGTGGAAGGTCGGTTGCGAGACACCCATTCGTGCCGCAGCTTCCTCTTGCTTCAGGCCCAGGTAATCCTTCAGCCTGAGACTCTCCAGCTCCTCGACCTTCAGAACACGTTCACCCGGCCCGGCGTGCGCTGTGCACTCCTCGTGCTCTGGCTCGTGCCGAGGCTCGAAGTAGCGGATCCGGGGCTGAAAGCCGACGCAGCGGCACCGACGTCGTCCTGGCATGGTCGTAAGGTGTAGGTAGGTAGTATGAATATGTATTCAGCTCTTGATAGATATATAAGACGAGGATTGATGTGCAGATCGCGACTGCGCAGTAATCCCGGTACCCAAAGACGTGCGAGGTCGGTGAAGGGAGATGGATGTGCGTATTGCGTATGATAACGAGGCGAAGGAGGGCTTCAGGGCTGACTGGGGCTTCTCCTGTCTGCTCGAGACCGCGGCGGGGACGCTCCTCTTCGATACCGGCGCTTCGGCTGACGTGCTCACGTATAACCTCGGGCAGCTCGGCGTGCCGAGCGCCCGGATTGATCGTATCGTGCTCTCACACGAGCACCGGGACCATACGGGCGGTCTCGCAGCGGTCCTGCATCACGACGCCGTCGTGTACGTGCCACAATCATTTACGCGTAGCATGAAGACCGCGATTGCACGTGGAGCGGAACTGGTCGAGATAGCGGCACCGCAGGAGATACTGCCGGGGATCCACACGACCGGGGAGCTCGGCTCGGGCATACGCGAGCAGTCGCTGGTGCTGGAGACCCGTCGTGGCGTGGTGGTGGTGACCGGGTGTGCACATCCGGGTTTAGAGAACGTCTTAGCGGCTGCTGCGGGATACGGTGAGCTCTATGGCGTGATCGGCGGGTTTCACGGGTTCGCTCAGCTGGAGCTGCTGCGAGCATTCGAGCTGATTGCGCCCTGCCATTGCACGGCACAGAAACGCGCGATACACGCACGGTACCCGGAGCAGTCGGTACGGTGCGGCGCGGGGACGGTGATTGAGCTCCCATGAAGTACGTCTACGGGCCCGTGGCGTCTTGGCGGCTCGGCAGGTCGTTAGGCGTGGATATCCTGAGTACCGCGGGCAAGACCTGCTCCTTCGACTGCATCTATTGCCAGCTTGGACGGACGGTGAACAGGACGACCGAGCGGCGGGTCTATGTGCCCACTGAGGCGATCGCGTGCGAGCTGGCGGCACTTGCGCCGCGCATCGATGCGATCTCTGATGTGGTGACCTTCGCGGGCATGGGCGAGCCGACCCTGGGTGCGAACCTCCGCGAGGTCGTTGAGGTGATTCGAAGCCACACCAGCAAGCCGGTCGCGATCCTGACGAACGCGGCATTGATCACGGACGAACACGTGCGCGCGGACTTGCAGGCGCTCGATATCGTGGTGGCGAAGCTCGATGCGCCCCAGCAGCAGCTGTTTCAGGCGATCAACCGCCCGGTGAGTGACGCTCTTCAACTCGATGCGATCCTCGAAGGGCTTAAAATCTTCAGACGCGCGTATCATGGTAAGCTCTGTCTGCAGCTGATGTTCGTTGCCGCGAATAAAGAAAGCGCACCGGCCATGGCGCGCCGTGCGGCTGACCTGGCGCCGGATGAGGTGCAGCTGAATACGCCGCTCAGGCCATGTGGCGTGGAGCCCCTATCGCCTGAGGAGATGCACCAGATAGCGGCTCATTTTAAAGGCCTCGAGGCGGTGGTTAGTTCCGTCTATGACCAGCTGAAACGAGCAGCAGCCGTGATTGATGTGAAGGACGTGCTGCGAAGGCGCGGGGTTCGGAAATAGATTGTATAGTGGGCGAGGAAAAATCCTCACCCAGCCACGTTTCCTTTTACTTCACCACGGTCTGCAGGGTCGTATCCATCAGGGTATCAAACTTTACCTTCTCGCCCCATCCTGCGCGCGCAAACATGTCCATGAAGCAGACGCCGATGATCTTCGGCCTCGTCTTCCCCGCTACCTCGGCGATCAGCCGATTCACCGCCTCGGGCGGGACGCCGAACTTCGGCATCGCTAACCCGCCGAGCACGACGACCGCCGCGGGATTCTTCGGATCGGCCTTCTCATCGATCACACTGAACCCGATATTCGCGATCTCCCGGATCTTCCGCGCCTCACGCGCATCTGCTTTCGGCACATAGATCATCTCAAACCCCAGGTCGCGCACCGTGTACGCAAGCAACTCGATAAAGGGCGTGCAGACGGCGACCGAGCCGGTGAAGACGACCTTCGAGCCAGCCTTGACATCCGTTACGCAATCTCGAAAGGTTCCCGTAAACCCCACTATACCACTCTTCTTCTCCATTCTTTTTCCACACTCTTCCTTCCAGTCCCGTAAAAGAGGATATATTTTCACGCCCTATAAAAGAATCGTGTAGGGGAGGAGGCGAAACGGAGACGCGTGCACCGCCATGGGCGTCCACAGGCGCCTCTTTCTTGATAAAGGGACGAAATAATGAACGCGGCTATACGGGCTGATTTCCCTATTGTGAAGGATCTCATCTATTTTGATAACGCGGCCACGAGCCTCACCCCTGAGCCCGTTTTGCAGGCCGCCCTGGGCTACTATCGGGAGTACAACGCCAACGTGGGCCGGAGCGTGCACCGGCTGGCGCAGGTGGCGACGCAGCGGTATGCCGATGCGCACCGGAAGGTCGCGGCCTTCATCGGCGCAGGCGGCGAGGGCGAGGTGGTCTTCACGAAGAATACGACGGAAGCGATCAACATGGTCGCTTATGGCTTCCCCTGGCACCACGGTGACGAGGTGGTCACGACACTCCTGGAGCACCATTCCAATTTCCTCCCCTGGCTAAGGTTGAAAGCGCGCGGGGTGGCTCTGAAGCTCGTGGAGCCGACGCGAGAGGGGCGGTTCGAGCTCACGGACTTCGAGCGAGCCATCACCGATCGCACGCGCCTCGTCGCGGTCACGCACGTCTCAAACGTGCTGGGTACGATCTCACCGATCAAGGAGATTGCGGCTCTCTGCACGGAGCAGGGCGGCGGTAACCGCCCGCGATTGCTCGTTGATGGCGCACAGTCCGTTCCACACCTTCCGATCGACGTGAAGGCACTCGGCTGCGACTTCCTCGCCTTCGCGGGACATAAAATGCTCGGCCCCACGGGCACTGGCGTACTCTGGCTCAGGGATCCGCAGGGGTTGGAGCCGACCTTCTTCGGCGGCGGGATGATCGAAACGGTCTCGCGAGATGATTTTACCCTGACTACCGGCTATGAGCGCTTCGAGGCCGGGACGCCGCACATCGCAGGCGGTATTGGCCTGGGTCGTGCGGTCGATTACCTCAAGGCGATCGGGCCGGCGCAACTCAGTAAGCACGAGGCACGGCTGACCGAGCGGCTCGTGACCGGATTAGCGGCGCTGGAGCACGTGCGGGTTTACGGCCCTCTGAACTGCCGCGACCGGCTCGGGGTGGTCTCCTTCACGATTGATGGCCTGCACCCGCACGAGGTGGCACACATGCTCGATGAGGCGGCGAGCATCATGGTGCGGTCCGGCTATCACTGCTGTATGCCGCTGATGCAGTATCTGGGCCTGAAGGACGGGACGGTTCGTGCGTCGCTCTACCTCTACAATACCGAGGAAGAGGTGGCTACCTTCTTGGAAACGGTTGAAACGGTCACGGAGGCGGTTTGATGCTGAAAGAGGTCACCTGCGTGAAGTACGATGCGGGGGTCGCGAAGGAGACGGTGCACGAGGTAGTGATCGAAGAGCCGTTGGTGATCTCTATTAATGGTCGGCACTTTGTGACCGCGATGATCAGCCCCGGCATGGCAAAGGAATTTGTCATCGGCCATCTCTTCTCGGAAGGGGTTATAAAGAGTATGAAAGAGCTGGAATCATTCCAGCTCGATGACCGGACTGCTAACGTGATCATTACGCATCCGCTCAGAGTGGTGGCGGCACAGAAGCTCATCGTGACGGGCTGCGGCACGGGCTCTTCATTCCTCGACGAAGCCAAAGTGCCCAAGATCCATTCCACTGCGCGGATTGAGGCGGGCACCGCATCGGAGGGGGTAACGTCTCTCTTACATTCGCAGCTCCACCGGACCACCGGGGGTGTGCATCTGGTGGGGCTCTTTGAGCGGTACATGCACAAGTATGCCCCCCTCTGCATCGTTGAGGATGTTGGGCGACATAATGCCCTGGATAAAGCGATTGGCTACGGGTTGCTCCGTGCTATAGATTTTGCCAAGACATTCGTCGCTTCCACGGGCCGGATCTCCTCGGAGATGGCCTTGAAGTGCGCGGTCATGAATATCCCCCTTATTGCCTCGCGAGGCGCGACGACGAGTCTGGCGATCGAGGTGGCTGAGAAGTCCGGGCTCTGTATCTGCGGCTTCGTCCGGGGCGAGAAGCTGAACGTGTACACCCATGCGGAGCGGCTCGCGGAAAGCACTTGCGGGTAACGGGCGTTCGTCGCAGCAACGTTTATGTCTCTTCCACACCAAAATTCTAGCGAAGTCATGGATCAGGAGCGTGTATATGGATCAGGGAGCGTGTATATTATGGATCAGGGAGCGTGTATATGGATCAGGAGCGCATAAAGCGATACAGGGATAAGCTCGCGGTTATTCAGAAGCGCCTCGAAGAGATCGATGAATGGACCGAGGGACACGATGCAGAAGACTTTGTACGCGATGAAAAGACAAAATTAGCGACGTATAAAGCATTCCAGGAGATCGTTGAGGCCTCCATGGATATCATCGCAATGGCGTGCAAGGATCTGAAGATCGCACCCAAAGACGATTATGCCAATATAGCGAACGTGCCCTTTCTCGATACCCAGATGAAGCAGGTGCTCGTTGAGGCGAACGGGCTCAGGAATTGGGTGGTGCATCGCTATAATCGCTCTGATGATCTCATTGCATTTGGGAGCGTCACGGAGTTATTGCCGCGGCTCGCGGGATTTGTGGACGTGGTTGAGCAATGGATGCGGACGATC
>CAYYNW010000037.1:0-5126 GCA_964473145.1 uncultured Halobacteria archaeon | reverse complement strand
ATTGCCGCGGCTCGCGGGATTTGTGGACGTGGTTGAGCAATGGATGCGGACGATCTTAAGCGCACGGTAACGGCAGATTTCACGTTCCTCAGTGAGTCGCGCACCTTTGAGGTGCTCGGCTTGCTGCTCTTCGGGTCCGTGGCGACGGGTGAATCGAGTGACCGAAGCGATATTGATCTCTGCGTCGTGGCACCCGCGGTGCACGATCACCCTGCGTTCTTACGCTGGCTCCTTGCACACCTCAGGGATACCCGGTACGATCTCCGTATCTTCGAGCTCCTGCCGCTCTATCTCCAGATCGAGGTGATCGAGCGTGGCGAGGTACTGTTCGCCCGCGACCTGTACGAGCTCTACGAGTACTTCTACCCCTTCCGGAGGCTCTGGGATGACCAGAAGCGGCGGCAGACGCTGACCGAGCAGGAGGCGCGGGCGCTCTTCTCGCCGCGACACCCTGGCGTGAAGCGAAGCGAAGGAAGTGAACATGCCCCTGCTCGAGAATGAAGTTGGGCTGGTTACCGAAGTATGCACCCGGCTGCGTGCTCTCGCCGAGCAAAGCAAGCAGCGTGGCGCGACACCGCTCACCGTGCTGGAGCTCGGCTGCGGCACGGGCAAGCTCGCGCTCCACCTTCACGAGCAGCTGCCCGAAGCTGCGGCGGTCGGCATCGATCCGGACCGGTCGAAGGTAGCGAAGGCACAGCAGCAGACCGCAGCGCTCTCCTTCAGTGTCCAATCGGCCGATCAGCTGGCATGCAAACCCGAGGTCTTCGATGCGGTCGTCTCGCTCAAGGCGCTCCATGAATTCCCGCGACCTCAAGCGGCCGTGAAGGAGGCATACCGGGTGCTCCGGGTAGGAGGGCGGATCTACCTCATCGACTGGATCCGCGGCGTGCCGGCGACGGCCGGTCATCGCCATGCGCCAAACTACTTCACACCGCGGCGGCTCACCGACCTGCTTGTCACGACCGGGTTCACGGGCGTTACCCTCACCGCCGCCCGCGCAGCGGGTTTGATGCTCGCGGAAGCGGTGAAGCACGTCGCGGGCGGCGGTAGCCACGGAAGATGTAATAGTGTGCTGTACGTATGACTTTTTGCTACTGCTGTATGTGGTTGCCCCCGCGGTTCTCAAGTTTGAGAGGGCGTGCGAAACCGAAAAGCTTTTAAGGGGCGGGCGTGCTACCTATACCTTACCCATAACGGGTAGTAAAAGTGGGAGGATAAAGAAGTTATGGCTAAGATAGTGGATAAGGTAGACTTATACGACGACAAAGGCAAGAAACTTGTCAGTGACGTACCAATTACTGCACTCAGCCCCCTTCGAAATCCAGCGATACGGAAGATCTGCGGACTGGTCACACGGTCAGCAGCAGTCGACCTCGCAGGACTTGAGAGCAAGCTCAAGACCGGCGCGATCGCTGGCAAGCAGATGCTCATCCGCGGCAAGACGCTGAACGTGGACATCGTCGGCAAGGCCAAAGAAGTAGCGAAAGAAGTCAAAGACATGCTCGTGGTCGAGTCCGGCGATGAGACCAAGGCCGAAACCATGGCCGGCGGTAAGCGACTCCTCGTCGAAGTGCCCGCAGCGCGGATACTCGCCGATTACGCAGCCGCACGAACGAACACCTGCGCCGCGTTGACGCAGGCGATCCTCGATGTCTTCAAGGTCTCCATGTGGGACGCCTACAAAGTGAAGAACGCTGTGTGGGGCATGTACCCGCAGGATCCCGCGATGACCGGCAGCGTCGTCGCCACCCTGGTTGACGTTCCGATGGCGAACGAAGGGCCCGGGTACGCGCTGAGGAACATCCCGGTGAACCACATCGCGGCAACGGTGCGGAAGCGCGCACTGCCTGGCGCATGCTTGTCCATGACGCTGGAGGAAGCCGCGGCCTACGAGATGGGCGATGCGGTCGGACCATTTGAGCGCGGCCACCTGCTTGACTTCGCCTTTGAGGGCATGAACGCGAACAACATGCTCTACTCGGTGATCAAGGATAACGGCCAGAAGGGAACGCTTGCAGACGTTGTATACGCGTGTGTGGAGAAGGCAAAGGCGGACGGCGTGATCAAAGCGAAGAAGAAGCTCGGATCAGGCTATACGGTCTTCGGCACCGATGACCTGCAGATGTGGAACGCCTATGCGGCCACGGGCATGCTGGCTTCGGTCTGTGTGAACTGCGCGGCAATGCGTGCAGGCCAGCCAGTACCGTCGAGCATCATGTACTTCAACGAGCTGATCGAGCATGACACGGGCCTGCCCGGTGTGGATTATGGCAAGTGCCAGGGCGCATCAGTATCCAGCTCGTTCTTCTCGCACAGTATCTACGGCGGTGGCGGACCTGGTGTATTCCACGGCAACCATATCGTGACGCGGCATGCGAAGGGCCAGTTCATACCCTGCTTCTGCGCTGCGATGTGTATCGACGCGGACACGCTCTACTTCACCCCGGCGAGGACGTCAGGGCTGTACGGCGAAGTGCTGGGTGCGATCCCCGAGTTCGCGGAGCCGATGAAGGCTATTGCGGATGGAGCGAAGAAATTAATGTAACGGAGGAAAAAAGATGCCACAATTTACACCTGGAGCAAGCTTAGTAGCTAAGAACCGCCGGAAGTTCATGGATCCGAAGCAGAAGCTGCAGAAGCTGCGCGACATCGCGGAAGAGGATGTCGTTCGGCTGCTCGGCCACCGCGCACCTGGTGAAGCGTACAAGAGCATTCATCCGCCACTCGAAGAGATGGAGGAGCCTGATTGCTCGGTTCGGCAGATGGTGAAGCCGACGCCAGGCGCAGCCGCTGGCGACCGGATCAGATACGTGCAGTTCACCGACTCGATGTTCTTCGCCCCCACAACGCCACGAATTCGACCCATGATGTGGTACAACCGGTATCGCGGTGTTGACCCCGGTGTGCTCTCGGGCCGAACGATCGTGGAGGCGCGTGAGCGCGATATGGAGAAGATCGCGAAGGAGTACATCGATAACGAGACCTTCGATACCGCGAGGACCGGGCTGAGAGGTCGAACTGTCCACGGCCACTCGGTGCGATTGGACCAGAACGGCATGATGTTCGATGCACTGAGGCGCTGGGCCTTCAATGAGCGGACGGGCGACGTTAAGTACGTGAAGGACATGGTCGGCGGTGCGATGGACAAGGAAGTAACCCTTGGTAAGCCGCTGCCGGAGGATGAGCTGAGGAAGCGCACCACCATGTTCCGGAACGCCCAGGGCGGTGTCTGGATGGAAGGGGATGATCCCGAAGTTGCGGATGTCATCTCTGAGATCCACTGGAACAGGACCTGGGGCGGATTCCAGCCGTTCGTGAAGCGCGACTCGATCAAAAACGCGAAGAAGGACATCGGTGTGAAGGGAATGAAGCTCTACACGCCCAGGGGCGGAGTGGAGTAAGGAAGGAGGAGAAAAGAAATGCCATTTCGAGATGTACAGCACAGCTTCTTGAAGGCGATGTCGAATAAGTTCGCCGAGAAGCCAGAGAGCACAGCTACGAAGTTCTACGTCTACGGCGGGATCAACCAGAAAGGCGGGTTCAGGAAGCGCGAGTTCATTGAGGACGCGAAGAAGGTCGTCGCGAACCGCACGATGGAGACGCCCGCGTACAACCCTGATGTCGGGATGCCGCAAGGGCAGCGTTTCCTCATGCCGTACGTGCTCAACCACACGGATATCATGTGTTACCACGATGACCTGCACTGGGTGAACAATGCCGCAATGCAGCAGTGCTGGGATGATATGAGGCGCTGCATTGTCCTCGGCCTGGATGACGCGCACGCGATCCTCGAAACCCGGCTGGGCAAAGAGGTCACACCTGATACGATCAACAACTACATGGAAGTGATCAACCACGCGCTGCCTGGTGCGGCAACGATCCAGGAGCACATGGTGGAGACGAAGCCCGCGCTGGTCTGGGATTCGTACGCGAAGATCTTTACCGGTGACGATGACCTCGCTGATGCGCTGGACCGCAGGTTCGTCCTGAACATCAACAAGGAGTTCCCGGCGGGCTGGAAGAAGCCAGGCGAGCAGGCAGAGCAGCTGAAGGGCGCGATCGGGAAGAAGTTATGGCACGTCCTCTGGATGCCTACGGTCGTCGGCCGGATGACGGATGGCGGCACGATGTTCCGGTGGGTCGGCATGCAGGTCGGTATGTCCTTCATCAACGCGTACAAGATGTGCGCAGGTGAATCGGCAACCGGTGAGTTCGCCTTCATGGCGAAGCACGCGTCGGTTATCATGATGTCGAACTACATGCCGGTACGGCGCGCCAGGGCGCATAACGAGCCCGGTGGAATGCCACTCGGGATCTGCGATGACTGCACCAGGTCGCCCGCGCTCTTCCCGAACGATCCCGTTCGTGCGGAGTTAGAGGCGATCGCGATTGCAGCTGATGTCTACGATCAGCTCTGGTTCGGGACGTACATGTCCGGTGGTGTCGGGTTCACGCAGTACGCGTCGGCAACCTATACGGACAACATCCTCGAGGACTTCTGCTACAAGGGTGAGGAGATCGCACTCGACATGTTCGGCAAGCACTGCGGTGCGGAGCCGAGCATGGAGAACATCGAGAAGCTGATCCGAGCCGAGAGCGATTACTGCCTGACGCAGTACGAGGCATACCCAACCGTTGCGGAGTCGCACTTCGGCGGGTCCGTGCGCGCGTGCTGCCAGTCCGCAGGGTGCGGAACGGCGGTGGCATGTGCGACCGGATGCGCGGAGTGTACGCTGAACGGCTGGGGCCTTGCGCAGCTGCTCCACTATGCGAGCGTCGGCAGGCTTGGCTTCTACGGCTACGATCTGCAAGACCAGTGCACGTCCTCGACCTCGTTCGCGTATCGCAGCGACGAGAACCAGGCGTTCGAGACACGCGGCGTGAACTATCCGAACTTCGCCATGAACGTCGGGCACCAGAGCGCATACGCAGGCCTGAACGCAGGTGCACACCTCGCGAGCAAGGATGCATGGGTGCTCTCCCCGTTGATCAAGGTGGCGTTCTCGGACAGGGATCTGCCGTTCGACTGGGGCTACACGACTCGCGAGTTCGGGCGCGGTGCGCTGCGTGAGTTCAAGCCGGCTGGTGAGCGCGACCTCATCATCCCGTAAGCGAACGAAGCGAAG
>CAYYNW010000036.1:0-13013 GCA_964473145.1 uncultured Halobacteria archaeon | reverse complement strand
CTCAAAAGTAACTTTTATAACCCCTTCCCATAAATCTATCTCTATGATCGGGGTGGTCTCCTACGGCGTGTATGTGCCCCTTTACCGGATCCGGGTGGAGGAGATAGCGACCCAGTGGGGCGAGAATCCCGCGAGCATCAAGGCCGGGCTCCTCGTGGAGGAGAAGTCCGTGCCCGACCTGGATGAAGATACCGCGACCATCGCGGTGGAAGCTGCGCGCGCAGCGATCCTCCGGGCGAACCTCGATCCGAAGGAGATCGGCGCGATCTACGTCGGCTCCGAGAGCCATCCGTACGCCGTTAAGCCGACTGCGACGATCGTCGCTGCGGCGATTGGCGCTTCACACTTGATCACTGCCGCGGACTTCGAGTTCGCCTGTAAGGCGGGCACCGCAGCGATACAAACCTCAATGGGGCTCGTCGCGCTCAACAAGATACGCTACGGGCTCGCGATCGGCGCGGACGTCTCCCAATCGAGCCCGGGCGACGCGTTAGAATTCTCCGCCGGCGCCGGTGGCGCGGCATTTGTCATCGGATCTTCGAAGATCGTGGCCGAGATCGAGGACTACGCCTCCTTCACCACCGATACACCCGATTTCTGGCGCCGCGACCTGCAGAAGTACCCCGCGCACAGCGGCCGCTTCACCGGCGAGCCCGCGTATTTCCGGCATACGTTAGCAGCCTCGAAGGAGGTGATGGAAAAGACGGGCCTCAAGGCTGCGGATTTCCACTTCGCCGTCTTCCACCAGCCGAACGGGAAATTCCCGCTCAAGGCTGGGAAATCGCTCGGCTTCTCCTACGAGCAGCTCAAACCCGGCTTGATGGTCACGCACTTCGGCAATACGTATTCCGCATCCTCGTTGATCGGGCTTGCCGCGACGCTTGATCAGGCCGCGCCAGGACAGCGCATCCTGATGACCTCCTTTGGCTCCGGCGCGGGTTCCGACGCCTTCGTCTTTCGCGTGACTGAGCAGATCGAGGAGCTGCGAGCACGCGGCCCGCGGGTTGATGGGTTCCTGCTCGCGAAGAAGTATCTGAATTATGCCGCGTACGCGAAACATCAACGGAAGATACGGATGTAGGTAGGTAAGCAACGATGCGAGACGTAGCGATAATAGGTGCGGGAACGACGGAGTTTGGCGAGCTCTGGGAGCGATCGCTCCGAGACCTCGCGGTCTCCGCGGGCTTAAAGGCGATCGAAGATGCGGGCGTTAGTGGTGAGGAGATCGACGCACTGTATGGCGGGAACATGTCCGCCGGTCGCTTTGTCGAGCAGGAGCATATTGGCTCGCTCATTGTTGATTATGCCGGCCTGGCTGGGCTGCATATTCCCGCGGTACGTGCCGAGGCGGCATGCGCGTCCGGGGCACTCGCCCTCCATCTCGCCGTGCTGGCCATTGCCTCCGGCTGGTATGACCTGGTGATCGCCGCGGGCATGGAGAAGATGACCGATGTGGAAGCGGACGTAGCCAAAGATCTGCTCGCGTCATCCGTGGATAGCAAATGGGAAGTGATCTACGGTGCCACGCTCCCTTCGCTCTTCGCTCAGATGGCCCGCAGCCACATGGAACGCTATGGAACAACGAGCGCACAACTCGCCAGGGTCGCGGTCAAGAACCACGCCAACGCCGTTCATAACCCGTATGCACAGTACCAGCGCGCAATCACCGTCGAGGACGTACTTTCCTCACCGCTCGTCGCTGATCCACTCCACGTCTTAGATTGCTCGAGCATTGCGGATGGCGCATCCGCCGTGGTGCTCTGCGCCGCGGAGAAGGCGCGTGCGTATACCGATACGCCCATCCACGTGATCGCGTCCGTCCAGGCGACCGATACCATTTCGCTCCATAATCGCCGCGATCTCACCACCATGGATGCCACGGTGGTCGCGGCACGGAAGGCCTACCGGATGGCGGATCTCGAGCCTGCAGAGATTCAGCTCGCCGAGGTGCATGACTCGTACACCATCGCGGAGATCATCGCCATCGAGGATCTCGGGTTCTGCGCGAAGGGTGATGGCGGGCTGGTCACCGAAGAGGGCGAGACGGCGATCGGCGGACGCATCCCGGTAAACCCATCCGGAGGCTTGAAGGCATGTGGACACCCGCTTGGCGCAACAGGTATCCGGCAGGTGGTGGAAGTGACGCAGCACCTGCGCGGCGAAGCGGGTAAGCGCCAGGTACCAAATGCGGAGGTTGGCCTAACCCACAACATCGGTGGCACGGGCGGAACGGCGATAGTCCATCTTTTCTCCCGCTGAGCCTCCAGAAGCGCCCCCGGGCACCACCGCAAGTTATATATAGGGGCACGAATAATGGCTTACATCAAGCGTGTTCGGTGCGTGAGAGAGAGGGTAAGGTTAAGCTACCTATGGATAATCTGTTCGAAGACCTGATGGGCAATGGGGGGATTTTCGCCAATAAAGAGGTGCTTCGCCCCACGTACGTCCCTGACTATCTCCCGCATCGGAAGGAGCAAATCCAGGGGCTGGCAAATATCCTCTCCGCCGCGCTCAAGGGTGAGACACCCTCCAATATCCTGATCTACGGGAAGACCGGCACGGGTAAGACCTCCACAGTTAAGTACGTGAGCAAGGAACTGGAGGAGACGGCAC
Organism: uncultured Halobacteria archaeon; assembly: GCA_964473145.1. Taxonomy (GTDB): domain Archaea; phylum Halobacteriota; class Syntropharchaeia; order Alkanophagales; family Methanospirareceae; genus JACGMN01. The sequence goes on along the minus strand of CAYYNW010000036.1, from coordinate 10,400 downwards.
AGAAGCGGGGCAGCTCGTGCTCGCTCCTCTATATCAACAGCGAGGTCTTCGATACGCAGTACCGGGTCTTTGCGTATCTCGCTCGGGTCTTCAATAAACGCGTGCCGATGATCGGCTGGCCCACCGATATGGTCTACACAGAGTTCAAGACCGGGGTGGACTCCGAGAAGCGTTCGGTGATCGTGATTCTGGACGAGATTGATAAGTTAGCGAGCAAGGGTGACGAGGCATTATACAATCTCACCCGGGTCAACGGCGAGCTGAACAATGCGCGGGTGAGCCTGATCGGGATATCGAACGATTTGACCTTTACCGATCTGCTGGATCCGCGGGTGACCTCCTCGTTGGGCGAGGAAGAGATCATCTTCCCGCCGTACAACGCCGATCAGTTGAAGGATATCCTCTATGCGCGCGCGGAGATGGCCTTTGCGCACGACACGCTCGCGGAATCCGTGATCCCACTCTGCGCGGCGTTCGCGGCATCTGAGCATGGCGATGCACGACGCGCGCTCGACCTGCTCCGTGTATCGGGCGAGATCGCGGAACGTGCGAGAGCGAAGCAGGTCACGGAAGAGCACGTGCGGCAAGCGAGTGAACGGCTGGAGCTGAACCGCGTCGCCGAGGTGGTCAAGACTCTGCCGCTCCAATCGAAGATCGTGCTCAGCAGCGTGCTCACCCTGAGCAAGGAGAAGAACAAGCGCCGATTCTCCAGCGGCGAGGTCTACAGCATGTATCGCCGACTCTGCAACCACCTGGGCATGGATGCGCTGACGCAGCGGCGCGTCACTGATTTCGTCTCCGAGCTGGATATCCTCGGCCTGGTCAACGCGGTCATTGTCAGCAAGGGCAGGTACGGGCGGACGAAGGAGATATCGCTCAGCGTCCCCGAAGAGTGTGTCCAACCTGTCTTACTCGAGGATTATAAACTTAAAGCCATAGCTTCTATAAGAGTAAGACAGCAGACAACGTTTTAGGGGGATGAAAGATGGGCGATAAAGAAGGGAAAGGAAAGGGTACGACGAAGTCCGCACCCGTCAAGGTCGAAGCGCCGGCGGAGTTGCAGAGCAGAGCACTCGAGGCAGTAGAATTAGCCAGGAGTACCGGTGCCGTAAAGAAGGGAACCAACGAGTCCACGAAGACCATCGAGCGAGGCATGGCGAAGCTGGTGCTGATCAGCGAGGACATTTCCCCCGCGGAGATCGTGATGCACCTGCCACCACTCTGCGACGAGAAAGGTATTCCGTATCTTTACGTGAAGAGTCAGCGAGATCTCGGTGCTGCCTGCGGGATTAACAAGGGCTGTGCCTCTGTTGCCATCGTGGACCCTGGAAAAGCTGAAGACGTGGTTGATAAGATCGTTGAAGAGCTGAAGGCGCTGAAAGGATAACGGGGTACATGAGCGAAGAGAGGGGCACGCCCGCGGAGATCATCGAGATCGTCGGAAGAACCGGGATGCATGGTGAGTCCATCCAGGTGAAGTGTAAGATCCTGGAGGGGGACAACCGGGGGCGGATCCTCACACGGAATGTCATCGGCCCCATCAAGGTGGGCGATCTCATGATGCTGGTAGAAACCGCGCGAGAGGTGCGGAAACTCTCGAGGAGGTAAGTTAGAGATGGAACAGAAGTGCTCGTTCTGTGAGACCCTCCTCGAGCCGGGCTGTGGCAAGATGTTTGTGAGGCGTGATGGCTCGGTCTACTATTTCTGCAGCTCGAAATGTGAGCGCAACATGCTCAAGCTGCGCCGAAAGCGGCGGAAAGTGCGGTGGGCCGCGGAAGCGAAGGAGTGATCCGCGCGCAGGCGCAGCACCCTAAGGGGGGAACGATTTTTCGGCAGTCGGTCTCAACGCGCGCCGTCAAGCCCATTCGCCCTTTTTGCACCTTCTCCGCGCGTCGGTCTCCGGAGGTACGTGTTAGCAGGAACTGCCGCCGGACGAAAGGAGTACCACTCGACTGATCTCTGACTCGTCCACGATCGCGTACGGAAAGCCAAGGGCTGTTAAAGCTTCCTCAAGCTCATGGGCAAACGCGTTGACGCGTGCGTGCGAGGGCATTGCACTCCGCTCCAATCGTTTCCGTGAGTACCCGAGATGCATGTACGCCTTCACCTCGATATAATCCGGGCGCGCTCGGGCTACCAGTTCCGCGTAGCCCCGGGGATTGGTCATGTTCAGGCTTGCAATGCAGGTGATGCGGATAACCGTTCTCGTCTGCCCCTTCAGTCTTCGCAGCTCCTCCAGGGAGTCCTGTATCCGGGACCAGTAGGAGGCGTGCGAGATGCTCGCATAGATCGCTTCGTCGGGTGCGTTCAGTGAGACGTAGAGCTGGTAGGGGCGAATTTCACGGATCACCTGCGGATTCGTCCCGTTCGTCACCACGAAGGTGGTCATACCACGTGCATGGTACTCCTGGATCAATTCCTTCAAAGCAGGATAAAGCGTCGGTTCACCGATGAGCGAAATGGCAGCGTGTTTCGGGTTGAACGCCTCCTTGAACGTCTCTTGCAAAACGCCTTGAAACCCTTTAAAGCCCGATATCAGCCGTCTCTGCTCCGCGATGCTTGCTTCCACCAGCTCGCCGGGCGGATCCCAGTGGATCGAGGCTTCGTCCGTGTCGATGGTGAACGCCTCCAGAGGTCGCCAGCAGTGGCTACAGCGCTGGTTGCAGAAGAGCGACGGGGTCATCTGGATGCAGCGATGTGCGTGAATGCCATAGAATTTGCCCTTATAGCAGTTCCCTTCGCCACGCAGCGACTTGCGTAACCAGAGGCACGTCTTCACCGCACTGTGCCGGTGCGTGCCTATAAGATGGTACCCTTGCTTCTCCAGGGTGCGCACCGTCTCCTCAGAGGAGCTCGATGTAGCCCTCGGTTCCATTCACCAGCACCTCTGCACCGTCTTGTATCATACCGCCCTCGAGCGGATCAAGCTCGAGCGAGTCGACCGCGGGTATCTCCGCAATGATCGCACCAACAGCCACGATCGTATCAGCTTGCTGGCTCACCAGGGCCGCGGGGCTTTTTCCATGCTGCTTCAACTGATAGAGGACATACGAGCCCACCGTTGAGCCTTTGCCACCCGGGAAGATCAGGATACGAGCCGCTATGCTCTTGCCATAAAGGTCGTGGGTCTGATCAAGCACTATGCCGGTCTGTGGATCGACGGCACCGAGGAAGGAGAGCTTCCGGATCGAGAGCAGTGCTTTGCCGCGCGCAATTCCCCGGGAGATACTCCGGCCTCGAATTCTCATGAGGGCTTTTTCGCCCCCCGTTCCGCTCTCATACCCACCCTCTGCCCTCCGTTTCACCGTCACACTACTATGAGGAGAGGAACGAGTGATTTATAAGGATAACGTGGTATTACAATACATCTTGAGGCGATGAACATGGAGGAGCGCGGGAAAGAATTAACGGAAAAGGAACGAGACCAGCAGGCGGAGTTGCAATCCTTGCTGGTTCGATTGCGCCAGTACCAGGCGCAGGCGGAACAGACGTCCCAGGAGGCTCTCTTCGTACAACAGGCGATCAACGATCATGATAAGGCAATCGAAACGATCACGCAGTTGAAGAAGATGAAAGCGGGCGACGAATTGCTCGTAGCCATCGGGGCGAACTCGTCCGTGTATGTGACGCTCAGCACCACGGATAAGATCATTGTGAGATTGGGCGGGGGTGTGAGCGCGGAACGACCTCCTGATGCCGCGATCACGTATCTCGCGGAAATGCGGAAGCAGCTGGAGAACTCACAACGCGAGCTGACCGGGGTGCTCCAGAAGCTCGAGCAGGAAGCGCAGCGGGTGCAGGCTCGGCTGCAAGAGCTGACCGCGCAATCACGCGGACAACAGTAGTGTGAACCGCGCATTCGTTCTTAAGGCGGGAATACGTAGACTGCGCGACTACCACTGAGGAAATGTTTGACCGGCTGAGGAAGAAACTGACCGATTTTCGCGAGGCGATAGTCGAGCGAGTAAAGGAAAAGGGCGAGGAGCAGGAGCAGGCGGCGAGACCGGCAGAAGAGCCAGCGGAAGAGCCGGCGGCACCCACAGGGCTACGCGAGACGCTCAAGGAGAAGGGGAGGGCATTCATTGATCGCGAAACCATTCTCGATGATAAAGATCTGGCCACGCCGTTAGAGGAGCTGGAGCTCGCGTTACTGGAGAGTGATGTCGCGCTCTCGGTGGCTGACGCGATTCTGGCGAATGTGAAGCACGAGCTGGTCGGCAAACGGAAGAAGTGGGGCGCGAATACCGAAGCGATGGTGAAGGAGGCGATCAGAAACGCGTTGCTCAAGGTCTTCTCCACCGGTGGACGGCTCGACCTTCTGGAATTCGTCGCCGCGCACGATAAGCCGGTGAATATCGTCTTCGTGGGCGTGAACGGCACGGGCAAGACGACGAGTATCGCGAAGGTAGCGAAGAAGCTGCTCGATGCGGGCTATTCGGTCGCCATCGCCTCCGCAGATACCTATCGCGCGGGTGCCACTGAGCAGATCGAGACACATGCCTCGAGGCTGGGCATCAAGGTGATCAAGCACCAATATGGCGCGGACCCCGCAGCAGTGGTCTACGACGCGATGAACTTTGCGCGCGCGAACCGGAAAGACGTGGTGCTGGCCGACACCGCGGGTCGGATGCACACCTCCGTGGATCTGATGGAGCAACTGAAGAAGATCTGCCGGGTGACGAAGCCGGACCTGGTCATCTTTGTGGACGAGGCGGTAGCGGGGAACGATGCGGTGGAACGCGCGAAGCGATTCGATGAGGCCGTCGGGATTGATGCGGGCCTCCTGACGAAGGTGGACGTCGATGCGAAAGGTGGTACAGCGCTCTCGATCGCGCATTCGACCGCGAAACCTATTATGTTCCTCGGTGTCGGCCAGGGCTATGACGATTTAGAGCCCTTCGATGCAGAATGGCTTGTTGATCGGTTGCTGGGTGAGAGCTGAGGAGAAAGAGAGCGAAAAAGAGCGAAGGAGGAGAATGCGGTATGTTTCCTGAGGAGTTTAAGAGCATTTTGCGGGAGTTGGCGGAAGCCGATGATGATATGAAGGTGCTGCTGGGGCTCTTCTATCTCTTGAAGGGCTACACGACGGATGAGACACTGAAGAAGAACTTCACCGCGCTTACCGGCAGGGATTGCACGGAGCTCTTGCATCTGCTCCGAAAACGGGGCATTCTCAAGCTCGGAACGTTTAATGACTATCTCTGCCTCTCGGGGTACGAAGTGTTCTTTGACGAGATCGCGCGGCGCTATGTCCCGCCACGGGGCGATTTGGCGGCTTATCTCCAGCAGGCCATGGAGCAGGGTGATGAAGCAAAGCTGAAGATGCTCGAACTGCTCGTGAAGATCGGGAAGCTGGACTCAAGCTGGTTCACGCAGTACGAGCTCATTAAGAGTGATATCGCCGAGCTGTATTCCCCGGAGACCTTCCAGACCATCGAGCAGGAGCTGATCAGTGAGCGGATCTGTCTGTACGGGAAGAAGCAGGCGAAGGAATTTCTGGAGCTCTATCAGGATGCGGAAAGCATCCAGACGGCACGAGAGCGAATACGCGAATGGCGAGGTGAACGGCTGCTCGCCCTGCCCGTAAAGGTACAGCTCGAGCAGATGAGCGAGGAGCTCGTCAATGCCGCACGGTTGAGGATACGCGAATGGCGCGCGCAGCTGGCAGAGCAGGCAGGCATGACCGAGAAAGAGCTGGAATCAACGGCCGGGCATTTCAGTGGATTCGCCATGGACGGCACCACACTGATGCTGAGCTGTGCTATGATCGTCGAGCACGATACGCTCCACGTGGCACTTACAGACAACTTATTGCGCCATGACGCCCGGGAGTGGCGGAACTTCCCCGTCGTGATTATCGCCGAGCGGATCCCAAAATGGATCAACCAAATTGAACTCGTCTTTCGACATGCGTATCCTAAATTATCCGAGCGGAGGATGGCCATTGCCGTGCCGAATCACGTGGCTTACGCTAATTTCAAACATGCCCTCCTCTACGAGATCCTTGAGCGGCTGGAGATTACCGAGGTGCGGGAATTTCCGAAGTGAGAGAGAGACAAGGCAACGAGAAGGGATGGGGCAAAGCCCTTCAAATTCGACTACCTGCTGCTTACCCGTGTACCATGACGAGTGCATCTTCATCGCCGTAGTAAGCATGGATTACACCGCGAATCTTGAACCCGAGCTGCGCATAGAACTGCCGTGCCACCTTGTTGCTCCGGCGTACTTCCACCAGTGCCGAACCGTCTGTCCTCTTTACCACCTCGGCCACGAGTTCGGTGCCTATTCCCCCTCGTCGATATGCCGGGTGGACCGCGAGTGAGACGATGTGCCCGTGCGGATAAAAGATGATATATCCTACGAGTCTGCCCGACCCGGTAACGTAGACGAGGAACTGATCGGGGTACGTCCGCGCAAAGTGTAGAAAAGTTAGCCGGTCGTAGGGCGCTTGGGGGAATGATTCCGTCTCTATCTGTACGATGGCATCCAGGTCAGTGCGCTTGAATCTGCGTATCATTTCCTCTTCACCGAGATGATCGGGACCGATCAGTGCTCAGCGATAAAATCCTCACCGAAGGGACCGAGTAGAATTTCCGCCCTTCTTGAGCTGCTCGTTCTCCGCACGGTAATCAGCCACGGTTCGTCTCTTCATCGTGCCGTTGGGGAAGACGGTGATCCAGCCCCGTGGTTCGTTGATTGCTCGCTCGCGCACGCAGCTCTTACCGATGACGGGAGTTTTCAGGTACCGTGCAACGATGGTGTATGCATGCTCGATCTCCTCGGACGTGGGACTTCGTGCGATCGGCTCGCGGCTCAACTCCGCTCTGAACCGATTGATGCGGAAATCGATCGGCACCTCCTTCTCTATCCCGGCTAAGAACCGCGCGATCTGCTCGATTTCGCGGTCGTCCACGATACCGGGGATATAAACGACGCTCACCACGAGCTTCACCTTGCCGTACGCAGCGCGTATATTCGCCAGTATCGGATGGTTAGAATAGCCGGTGTACCACTCGTGGAGCTGCTCATCCCACGCCTTCAGGTCGAACATCACCTCACGCAACCCCGCTCCGATGAGCTCCTGCAAATACCCGGCATCAAGGAAATAGCCGTGCGTATCGAGCACGATCCAGGCCATGGATTCCTTCAGGCGCGAGATCAGTTCGACGAGGTACGGACGGTCCAGGGTGGGCTCGCCGCCCGTAATCACCACCTCTTCCAGCTGCGTATCGCCATAATACCCGCGTGCCGCGTTCTTTACCAGGTTCACGAGCTGCTCAACGGGCATCGGCTCGCCAACAGGGTCACGGGCGATGCTGAAGCAGCCCTTGCAGCGGAAGTTGCAGCCGGCGAGCGTGATCCACGCGCGCGGCTTCAGCTCCGAGAGCGTGATGAAGGGGACGTACCGGCACCGTTCTCCTGAAGCGTCCACGTGAGGCATCTTTTAGCGTGTAAAAGAAAAGGATTTTGGCGTGAAGAACGTTTAACAGGTAGCGAGTGCTATGGCGCCGTCGGGAGACGATTCCACGAGCGTCAACCAGATCACGCTCTTCAAGGGGAAATGTATTCACCACCTGCCAGGTTGCAGTCCCATGAGCACCACATTTTTATAGAGTGGTTATTCATTTATAGCAGGGAGTGGAGGAACAACATGTCGGTTCAAATCGCGAGCAAGCTCCCCCGGAAATTTTTGGCTGAGATCGAATCGCTGGTGAACGAAGGCTATTACCTCGACACCTCGGATTTTGTGCGAGAAGCAGTAAGAGAGAAATTAGAGGGGATCAGGGAGATAAAGCTGAGAGAGGTACCCGTGGGGGAGGCAAAAGAGGAGATATACCGCTATTTAGAGCAAAATCAAGATTCTTATCCTTACGATATCGCCACTGAGTTGAGATTGGATTTGTCGTTGGTACATGAAGCATTGCTAGAGCTCAAAAAAGAGGGGAAAGCAGTGGAGGCAGAATGACAATCTTATATGAAGGGGGAGATGGAATACAAGGCGAGAAGATTTCTTGTGAATTCAGGAGGGCAACAAAGCCAACGGTGAAACGAAAGACAGTAGGGCATAGGGCGATGTGGATATTCCTAGAAGGTCTGCCCTGTGAGTGCTACATTGAGAAACGATGGCGTGCTATTAGCGATAACTGAGATAGAAGGTGGAAAAAGGGGAAAGGTGCTTGCAGTACGCATTTAATATATCTTCCACTAGTGGTTGACTTGTAGATGACTTCAGTAACAATTGAAAGCAAATCACACTCTCGTAGCACGGGTTCGTTCCAGTAGACCGAAGGTGTTATAACAGCAGCTTAGCGAGGCCCACCAGCATCTTGGGATTCCGCCTCACGAGCTCCAGCAAGAGCGCCTTGGTGGAGAGCTCACGGATCGCGACGCCCTGTAGCGAATGCGCGAGCGTATTGAGATCCTCATCGGAGAGTTTGAAGAGGAATTCCTTCGCCTTCAAACCAGTATCTAATCGCTTACCAAACGCTTTGCGCCACCGCGTATCGTACTCCATCAAACGCGCCTTCGAGACATCACCCTCCTGGAGCGCAGTCGCAACGACCTCACCGGCGATCTCGCCGGCCTGGATCGCATAGAGGATGCCACCCCCCGTTAACGGGTTGACGTGCCATGCCGCATCGCCGACAAGAACGAGCCCGGGTGCGACGCTCTCGTGAATAGGACCGCACACGGGCACGGCGCCGCAGATCTGCGCGAGGAACTTGCCCGTTGGAAACCGGCTCTTGACGAATGCGTTGAGGTAATCGATCGCGTGGTGTCCATCGCCAGACATGTCGCCGCCAATCCCCAGCCCCACGTTCGCGGAATCCTCGCCCTTGGGAAAGACCCAGGCATAGCCTTTGGGCGCGATCTCGCGGCCAAGGAAGAATTCCGAATACTCCTGGTTGAGCTCAATATCGCAGAGCAGGTACTCTGCACAGGTGTCCATATCCGCCGGCCGGAGCCGCGTAGCAATGCCCGCCCACCGGCCAACCTGCGATTCCACACCATCTGCGCCGACCACGACCGTCGCATAAATGCGCCTCGTCTCACCGCCGCAGCGAACGGTGACGCCTTTTGCAGCGCCATTCTCCTTGATGATGCCAAACGCTTCCGTTTTGACGCGGACCTCCGCACCAGCTCGGGCCGCTTCGCTCGCGAGGAACTTATCGAAGAGCCGCCGTTCGAGCACGTAGCCGACCTCCTCCAGCTTCGTGCCCGCCATCACTACCTTCGTGCCATCCGGCGCGTAAAGGTTCGCACCCTTCACCTCAGCGCAGATCCAGCGTCGATCGGGCGTAACGAACCGTTCGATCTCCTTGCTCACGCCCTCCGCGCACTTCACGGGCACGCCGATCTCCTGGTTCCGATCGAGCAGGAGCACGGACACCCCCATTTCAGCAGCTTTACGCGCGGTTACACTGCCCGCAGGACCTGCGCCCACGACGACCACATCATAGCGTTCCGCTCTCATGAGTTGCTATCCCTGCCTTGACCTGGCATTTGAGTTGAGGAGCTGGCAGCACAGCAGAGCAGCGCAGCGCAGCAAAGAACAGATACGCGAGGGATGATATAAATAGCTTCAGCGCTCATAGATAGGTGATGAGCGGGCCAGGAAGAGCGCGTTTCGAGATCAATGAGTTCAGTCAGCACTGGAACGTCGATGCCGAGCAGTTTAAAGCGCGGGTAAAGGAGCAGGGGACTATCTTGCTGGCGGGCTTTCCGCCGATGGGGAACATTATCCCCTTCAATCTCAAGGAGATCCTGACTGATTCGGAGAAGATCGTAAGTCTCTACTCCTATGATTTCCCACCGATGGTGGAGGCACGTGACGAGGAATTCGAGATCCCGCACGATGAGCTCTGGTACAGCGCGTCGAAGCGGTTGTTCTGCTACGTGGGTAAATACCCGGAGACGGAGTATATTCCCAAATCGGCATACAAGCAAGCGGAAGGCGTCGCGCACCTCGCCCATGAGCTCGCGGTAAAGCAGCTCTATACGATCGGGGTGATCATCCCTACCCAGGAGCCCTTCAGGACGCGGCGCGAGGGTGTGGAGGCGTATATCGGCTGCTTTGAGGGCTCACGGAAGGAGCTGCCCCCGGGCTTGAAGCGGATGACACGCCAGAATATCGGGCGCTACACCATCATCCGGAAGACTGGCCTGCTGCCCGGGTTCGCCGCGAAGCTCGGGATCGAAAGCTACTCGATCCTGGGTGTCAGTAGCTATCCGGAGGATCTGCGAGCCTGTGCACGCGCGTTGCGCGCATTCCGGAAATTATCTGGCCTGGAACTCGAGACCGCGAAGATCGAGGAGATGTTCGAAAGGAGTGCGGCTGCAGTCGAGGCGCGTATCCAGGAGCAGCAGGAGAAGGCCGCGTACCGGGGCGAGGGCGTCGG
>CAYYNW010000035.1:0-13172 GCA_964473145.1 uncultured Halobacteria archaeon | reverse complement strand
GAGTGAGATAGCGTATAGAGCTAAGCAGGCGAAGATCGAACGTGAAGAGTTCCTCGTGCCACTATGAAGGAACTACGAGACGAGAAAAGACGGCGCTTTAGCTTCCCTCTCCGCTCTTTTGGTTCTGCGTTCTCTACTGAGCCTTCGCCCGGTACTTCGGGTGGTACTGTTTGATGATGCGATCGTCGATTCGCTTGAGCTCGCCCTCGGGCAGCGTCGCGAGCAGCTCCCAGCCGAGGTCGAGCGTCTCTTCGATGCTCCGGTCCTCGTTCTTGGCCTGCGTCACGAACCGCTTCTCGAACTCATCGGCAAATTCCAGGAACCGCCGATCTCTGGCCGTCAGCGCCTCTTCGCCGACCACGGCGACCAGATCGCGCATATCCCGCCCTTCTGCGTAGCCCGCATAGAGCTGATTGGAGACGCCCGAATGATCCTCTCTCGTCCGCCCTTTCCCGATTCCTTCGTGCATCAACCGGGAGAGCGACGGCAGCACGTCCACCGGCGGGAAGATACCACGGCGATGGAGGTCGCGCGAGAGCACGAACTGCCCCTCGGTGATATACCCGGTGAGATCCGGTATCGGATGCGTAATGTCATCGTCCGGCATGCTGAGGATCGGGATCTGCGTAATCGACCCTTTCCGGCCTCGGACTCGGCCCGCACGCTCGTAGTTCGTGGAGAGGTCCGTATACATGTACCCGGGATAGCCGCGCCGTCCCGGTACTTCCTCACGGGCCGCGGAGATCTCGCGGAGCGCTTCGCAGTAATTGGTCATGTCCGTGAGGATCACGAGGATGTGCATATCGTATTCATAGGCGAGGAACTCCGCGGTCGTCAGTGCCATGCGAGGCGTGATGATGCGCTCGATTGCCGGGTCGTCTGCAAGGTTGAGAAAGGCAACGATACGCTCGATCGCACCCGTGCGTTCGAAATCATGCATGAAGAATGATGCCTCCTCGTGCGTGATCCCCATCGCGGCAAAGACAACGGAGAACGGCTCACTCGTGGTTAATACCTTCGCCTGACGCGCGATTTGCGCGGCGAGCGCGTTGTGCGGCATCCCAGCGCCAGAGAAGATCGGCAACTTCTGCCCGCGGACCAGCGTATTCATCCCGTCGATCGTTGAGATCCCCGTCTGAATGAATTCCCGTGGATAATCACGGGCCGTCGGATTGATCGCCGCACCGATGACCGGCAACCGCTCTTCGGGTATCACTTCTGGGCCGCCGTCCCGCGGTCGACCCAGGCCGTCGAAGAAGCGACCCACCATATCCTGCGAGACACTGACCCGCATAATATCACCGGTGAACCGCACCCGGGTTCCTGCGGTATCGATGCCCGAGGTGCCCTCAAAGACCTGCACCACGGCGAGTCCCGCACCGGTCTCCAGGACCTGCCCGTTCTTCTCCTCGCCTTGCGGGGTGATAATCTTCACTACCTCGCCATAAGCGACGCCCTCGACATTCTCGACCACGATCAATGGGCCCGCAACCTCTCGTATCGTGGTATATTCCCGTGCAGCGGTATCAATCGCCATTTTTTTCTTCTCCGTTATGCCGCGGCCTCCTGCTTCTTGAGTTGCTCAAATTCCTCGGTCATAACCTTCGCGATCTCCTCGTACTTGGTCCTGAACCCTTCATTCTGGGCGTATTTCATTCGCGCTATAACGTCCTTTATCTTCATCTCCTGGACCTTCTCTACCCTGATACCATGCTCGATCGCGTCATTCAGGTGATTGTACCACTGGAGGATAATGCGCGCCATCAGATACTGCTTCTCCAGGGAGCAGAAGGAGTCGATCTCGTGGTATGCGTTCTGCTGCAGGAAATCCTCGCGGATCATCCGTGCCACCTCCAGGGTTCCGCGTTCTCGTGGCGGCAGGGCATCTGCACCGACGAGCTGCACGATCTCCTGAAGCTCAGCCTCCTTCTGCAGGAGCGCGAGCATCTCGACTTGCTGCTCCATGAAATCGGGCGTCTCAGGCTTATTGAACCATTGCCGCAGGTCCGCGAGGTAAAGGGAATAGCTCCGTAGCCAGCTAATCGCAGGGAAGTGTCGCCGGTCCGCTAAGGTCGAATCAAGCGCCCAGAAGACGCCCACCACGCGGAGCGTATTCTGTGTTACCGGCTCAGAGAAATCGCCACCCGGTGGCGATACCGCGCCCACGACGGTGACCGAACCGATTCTCTTCTCGGAATCCGAAGATAACGTCCGTACACGACCCGCGCGTTCGTAGAAATCGGACAATCGCGAGGCGAGATACGCGGGATAGCCCTCCTCGCCCGGCATCTCCTCCAGCCGTCCGGAGATCTCACGTAGCGCTTCAGCCCAGCGCGAGGTCGAATCAGCCTGGATCGCCGCGTCATAGCCCATATCGCGGTAATATTCCGCGAGTGTGATCCCGGTGTAAATGGATGCTTCCCGTGCAGCGACGGGCATATTCGAGGTGTTCGCGATGAGCGTGGACCGCTCCATCAACTTCTCGCCACTGTACGGATCGATCAGCTTCGGGAAGTCCTCTAATACCTCGGTCATCTCGTTCCCGCGCTCGCCGCAGCCGATATACACGATCACCTGCGCGTTCGCCCAGCGAGCCAGCTGGTGCTGCATCACCGTCTTGCCCGTCCCGAAGCCGCCGGGGATCGCACCGGTTCCGCCCTTCGCGATGGGGAAGAAGGTGTCATTAATCCGCTGCCCGGTGAGCAGGGGCACTTCAGGGTCCAATTTCTCCTTGTACGGCCGCCCCTTGCGCACCGGCCACCGCTGCATCATCGTCAAGTTCACGTCGCCTGCTTCGGTCTGGAGGCGCGCGATCGTGCTGTCCACGGTGAATTCACCTTTCTTCACCTCAAGGAGTTTTCCGCGGAGTCCCGGTGGTACGAGGACCTTATGCGTGATCACCTTCGTCTCGGGGACCGTGCCCAGGACATCACCCCCAACCACCTCCTTACCTTCCGCAGCGGTGGGCGTAAATGGCCACTTCGTCGTACGGTTGAGTGAATTGACCGTGATGCCCCGCGTGATATAATCTCCCACCTTGCGTTTGATGTCCTCCAGGGGCCGCTGCACACCATCGTAGAAATTCTTGAGAATGCCGGGACCCAGCTCCACGGATAAGGGTGCTTTGGTCCTGATAACCGGTTCACCGGGCTTCAAGCCCGTGGTATCCTCATAGACCTGGATGTAGGCGCGGGCGCCATTGAGGCGTATCGTCTCGCCCATTAAGCCCTCATCGCCCACTTTGATCACTTCGTACATCTCGCAGCCACGCATCCGATCAGCGATAACCAAGGGACCTGCAATGCGGTCTATCACTCCCTCTTCGCCCATCTCTTCTCCTCCACCTCTCCTACTACTCTCCTTCCCCTCGCATCCACTTAAAAGGTTACTCCTCTTCCCTGCTCTTCACCTGCTGCTTACCTGTAACGAGGCAACACTAAAAAAAAGTTGCGCGCACGGGCAGTACGAAGGAGCACCCGAGACCCGGGATCCTGCCAGCCGATAGGTGCGGTGCCTGCATGAGGTGAGAAAAAAAAGCGGTAGGTTTATTATACCGCGTGCCCGTAGTACCCCACAAAAGACCTCTATGGGGTTGGAAGAGAATCTCGCGGGTGTGCTCTGCTACGTGCTGGGCTGGATAACGGGCATCGTCTTCCTGCTACTGGAGAAGGAGAACAAATTCGTGCGATTTCATGCACTGCAATCGATCGCCACCTTCCTGCCACTGACGATCATTATCTGGATCTTTCAATGGTCCTTCTTCTGGGTACCCTTCCTCGGTGGGGCAATTATCGGGCTACTCTGGGTACTCTGGCTGATCTTGTGGCTGGTGTTGATGTTCAAGGCGTATCAGGGCGAGATGTACAAATTACCCATCGTCGGCGATTTCGTAGAGAAACAGCTCAAATAAGCTACCGAAAAGACGCGAAGAAGGGGAACGGCATGGTACGAGCAGCCGACGACGCAGCCTACAGCAGGAACAGAGGAACCGCCCACTGAAGAAGAGGGTAGCAAGACGCCGGGCTTCGAGCTGCCAGTCGCGGTTCTCGGCATCCTGGCGGCGGTGGCGCTGCTCGTGCGAAGGAGAGGATAAGGAAACAAGTCATTGCAAATCCTCTCTTTCTCTCTCTCTTTTTTCATGCTCTGCGCTGCGCACGCATCGCAGTTCAAAAGCTTTTATAACGGCAGCAGTCTCTCTTTATCCAGCCCCACCGCTGAGCGTGTAACCTGAAACATGAAGATCCCAGCTGAGAAGCCGGTCTTAGTAACCTCGGCACTGCCCTACGTGAATGGGTACTGCCACATCGGCCATCTGAGGACCTACGTGCCCGCGGATGTCTTCGTGCGAATGCTCCGGAAACAGGGCTACCACGTGCGGTTCATCAGCGGCTCGGATACCCACGGGACGCCGATCGTGCTGAGCGCCGAGGCGCAGGGCAAGCGGCCGGACGAGGTCGTCGCGTTGTATCATGATCATTTCAGGCGTGTCTTTCAGGCACTCCATGTGGATTTCGACTATTATGGACAGACCGATTCGGAGACGAACCATCGACGGACGACGGAGATCGTCACGAAGCTCATTGAGAACGGGTACGTCTATAAGGAGCGAGTAAAGCAGGCGTACTGCCCGAACTGCGCCCGATTCCTGCCCGATCGCTACGTGGAGGGCATCTGCCCCTACTGTGGCGAGAGTGCCCGCGGTGATGAGTGTGATCAGGGTTGCGGGCGGCATATCGAGCCGGGCGCGATCAAAGAGCCGAAGTGCAAGATCTGCGGCTGCGGTTCGGAGTTCCGGGATCAGGAGCACTACTTCTTCAAGCTCGCCTCGTTCGCCGAGTTCCTCCTCAGCTATCTCGATGGCCTGGACGGCACGCTGAACGCGCGGAACTACGCGAAGGAATGGGTGAAGAAGGAGCTGATCGATTGGTGCATCACGCGGAACCTGGAATGGGGCGTAAAATTCCCCGGCCGGGACGACCTCGTCGTCTACGTCTGGGTCGATGCCCCCATCGGCTATATCTCCTTCACCGAGGAGGCGCTCAACGAGCGCGGCGAGGATGCGCACGAATGGGAAAGGTACTGGAAGCAGGACGGGGCGACCATCGTGCATTTCATCGGCACGGACATCATCTACCATCACTGCATCTTCTGGCCCGCGCTGCTCAAAGGGGCTAACTATTCGCGGCCGAACGCGGTCGTAGCTTCCGGCATGGTCACCGCGAACGGGAAGCCGTTCTCCAAGAGTCGAGGCAACGTGGTCTGGGTAACCGAGGTGCTGGCGCGGTTCCACCCTGATCTGCTCCGGTACTAT
Organism: uncultured Halobacteria archaeon; assembly: GCA_964473145.1. Classification (GTDB taxonomy): domain Archaea; phylum Halobacteriota; class Syntropharchaeia; order Alkanophagales; family Methanospirareceae; genus JACGMN01. Next base: position 7,861 of record CAYYNW010000035.1, on the reverse strand, counting down.
CTGGTCGCGCAGTCGAGCCACACGAAAGAGCTGGACTTCTCCTGGGAGGCGTTCGGCCAGCGGGTGGATAAGGAGCTGGTCGCGATCCTGGGCAACCTCATCCATCGCGTCCTCTCCTTCGCCCATAAGAATTTCGGCTGTGTTCCTCAGGGTGAGCTCGCCACGGAGATCGTGGCGGAGATCGAGAAGACGAAAGCAGAGGTGCTCAGAGCACTCGACGAGTACGAATTCAAGAAGATCGTCGATGCGGTCATGAACCTTGCGAACTACGGGAACAGCTATTTTCAGCGCGAGGAGCCGTGGCACCTGATCAAGCAGGGCGATAAGGGCCGAGACCGTGCGGGGGAGATCATCACGAACGTGCTCCAGCTCATCAAGGCGATATCCATCCTCTTAGAGCCCGTCATGCCCGTAAAAATGGAAGAAGCGTGGCAGCAGCTCGGGATGGAGAGCGATCTGCATTCGGTCCTGCTCGATGAGCTTTTCGTGCCTCTCGAGCCCGGCAGACCGTTACGAGAGCCGACGCGGTTGTTCGAGAAGGTTGAGCTCTGACCAGGTGAGCGAAGAAGATCACTAAGACGCCATTTGCCTTCTCTCGAAGAGCTCCACATGGAGTTGTTGAGGTGCTGCAGGCACGGTGTCTCAATCCTTTTATTAGTCCATTCTTCTTATCATTACCAGACAGACACAGAGGTGGCAGGCTCATGAAAGTCTCCATGGATATGGAGTTGCAGGACATTCCAGGCCAGTTAGTGCGTGCCTTGACGCCCGTCTCCGATCTCGGGGGGAATATCCTCAGCGTGGTGCATCAACGGGATAAAAAAACGCCTGCCGGACGAATACCGGTCCGCCTGGTGGTGGAGATGGATGAGCGCAGGCTGGACAAGTTGCTGGCGCTGTTAGTCGAGCGGGGTGTGAATGTGGTGCGAACAGGAGAGGAGCGGCTGAAGGAGTCAATGGTGGTGCTACTCATCGGGCATATTGTGCATTCCGATTTACGGGAGACGATCGATAGCATTGACCGCACGGGCTTTGCAGAAGTCGTTGCGCTTTCGCTCTCCATGCCCGGTGTGAATGAAGAATCTTCCGCCTCGGTCACGATCAGTGCAATCGGCAAGACTGAGTTGCACGAGGCTTTAAATATCCTGGAGCAGACGGCGAAGCGGAAGGGGATCATGCTCATCTCGCCGATCTAAGCTAAGAGAAGTGAGCACGGGGAAGCGAGCGGGGGAATCGGGAATGGAGAAAAAGAACCGAACGGTAAGAATCACGATCATTGGATTTGGCTACGTCGGCGCCGGCGTGACAGAGGTCATTCACCGAAAGCGTGCGGAAATTGCGCGCAGGTACGGCTTAACACTCAACCTCGTCGGGATTGCGGACCTCAAAGGCATCTTCATCGATGAGCGTGGGCTGGACGAAGCGGAGCTGCTCAAGCTGCGGACTGGTGAGAAGGAATGGGAGCGACCGGGGGATATGACGAGCATTGATCTTATCAAGGAGGTGGAGCACGAGGTAATGGTCGAGACGACGCCCACGAATATCGACCACGGCCAGCCGGGACTGAGGCATATCACCACTGCCCTGGAGTCAGGCCGGCATGTCGTCACCTCGAACAAGGGCCCGCTCGCTCTGGCCTATACACCCCTGATGGAACTCGCGAAGAAGCACGACCGTGAGCTCAAGTTTGGAGCCACCGTGGGCGGTGCGATGCCGCTCATCTCCCTGATGCGGAAGAACCTTGCAGGCAATGAGGTGCTCTCCATCCAGGGCATCCTGAACGGCACGTGCAACTATATCCTCACCCGGATGGCGGAAGAAGGGCTGCCGTATGAGCATGTGCTCAAGGAGGCGCAGGAGATCGGAATCGCCGAGGCCGATCCGGCAAAGGACGTCGAAGGGACTGATACCGCGGTGAAGCTCGTCATTCTGGCCAACTCCGTCTTCGGCCTGAATGCCACCTACAAGGATGTCGAGGTCGCAGGCATTACGGCGATCACTTCTGACGCGCTGAAGCTGGCCGACGATGCCGGCTACGTGATCAAATTGATCGGCGAGGTAACGAAAGCGGGTTGCTTAAAGGTACGACCGCGTCTGGTGCCCAAGAACGATCCCCTCAATGTCAGCGGCACGCTGAACGTCGCTACGATCAGGACAGATCTGGCCGGTGATATCACGCTCATTGGCAAGGGTGCAGGGCCCATCGAAGCGGCAAGCACCATACTCTCTGATATCCTGAGCATTTATACCTGACTCCAGGGAGGAACCGCAGCGGTTTACGCAGTGTGGAACCCGCGGGCTTTAAATGACGACGTACGCGTACACGTTACAGATGCGAGGTGCTGGGCGGATGGGAGAAGAGAAGAGCAAGCTGGTGATCGCGCTCACCCCGGCGGCGTCCAAGCGGCTCATTGCCCGCGGTGTGGCGCGTTTACCCGAGGTGCAGCGCGCATTGAAGCACGGAACCATTGTAATCGCGCTGGGAACGACCAATGCCTTTGTAGCCGAGGAGCTGTTAGCTGCGATCTCCGGTGCCCAGAGCAAGCTGGAGAAGGGGCGATACGCAGCGGGTGTGGTCACGAACTCGGGTCTCTGCGTCGTGCCGAAAGGTGATCGACTTAAAGAGGTAATTATCAAGAAAGGCCGCATCAGTGAGGAAACCCTCGAAGCCGCTCTTGCGGAGCTGTCAGCCGGCGATGTCTTCATCAAGGGCGCGAACGCGCTGGATCCAACGGGAACCGCGGGCATCCTGATGGCGAATCGGCAGGGCGGCACGATCGGATCGGCACTTGGTATCGTCATGTCTCGTGGTGTACATTTCATCATTCCCGTGGGACTTGAGAAGACGGTGCTCTATCCCCTAGCCGAAGCGGCGAAGCGGCTGGGGATTGAACGCTGCTACAAGGCGGTGGGCTGGCCCGTGGGCGTGATGCCCGTGCACGGCAAGGTCATTACCGAAGTGGATGCGTTGAAGCTCCTGGGCGCTGACGACGCCTTCCCTATCGGTGCGGGCGGCGTAGCTGGTGCTGAGGGCTCGGTCATACTCTGCATCGAAGGGAGCAGGGAGAAGCTGGACGAGCTGATGACGCTCGCCATCGAGCTCAAGGGTGAGCCAGCAGTCACGGTAACCACCGAGAACTGCACCCCGTAACGGGGCGGAAACGAGCGGATAATTAACCTTTATAACCGCTACGGGCGCTAGTTAAGGTAGGAAGCGAGACGACCGGGTATGGAGAAACGGAAGCGTCCTTCGATCTTCGATTTAGTGGAACGGTACATGGAGCATATCACGGCGGAGATGGGTAAATTACCCGCGCCGACCGAGGAGGACCTGGCGCGCGCGTTGAGGAACGAACCACTGAGTATCGATACATGGTTCAGCGACCCATTTGACGAGATGCTGAAGAAGCTGGAGGAGGAGATGCCGGAGGCGTACCGAGGCCTTATCAGGGAGGCGGAGACGCCAGACGGTAAGATCAGGCGATACGGCCCCTTCATCTACGGGTTCGCCTACACGAAAGAGCCGGGCAAGGAGCCGGAGCTCAAGGAATTCGGGAATATCCGATCCGCAAATCAGGCATTGGCGCCCTATCCACATGGAGAACGCGAGCCTTTCGTGGATGTGATTGACCAGAACGACTCAATTGAAGTCGTTGCGGAATTGCCGGGCGTGGAGAAGGGAGAGATCAAATTACACGCCACGGAAGACGCTCTCGAGATCAAGACGAAGGGCGAACTCGTCTTTTATAAGAAGGTAGTATTCGAGACACGGGTGAAGCCGGAGACGGCGAAGGCAACGTACAGAAACGGGGTGCTCTCCGTTAGGCTTCAGAAGCGCGTGGAGAACGCGACGAGCCAGGCGACGATACCGGTGGATTAACTAACGAGCGAGCCGCGTGGCCTTTACCCTTTGTGGATCTTTCGATCTTCCGAGCCGAGCAGCATCAAGAGCCGCTCGCGCAGCTCGTTCGCCTCCCTGCTCGTGCGCTTTCGCGGCCGTGGGAGCGTGACCCGCATGCATTCGATGATCCGACCGGGTCGCGGCGACATCACCAGAATTCGATCGCCGAGATAAACTGCTTCATCCACGCTGTGGGTGACAAAGAGTATCGTTTTCTTCGTGCGCGCCCAGATCTCCAGCAGCTCTTCCTGGAGGACATTCCGCGTCTGCGCATCCACCGAGCCAAAGGGCTCATCCATCAGCAAGAGCGAGGGGTTCGTGGCGAGCGCGCGTGCAATGGCGACCCGCTGCTTCATGCCACCGGAGAGTTCGTAGGGGTAGCTGTGCTCAAAGCCCTGGAGGCCGACGAGCTCGATATACTCCTCCGCGATTCTCCTTCGCCCTTTCTCCGGCACTTCGAGGATCTCGAGCCCGAACTCGACGTTCTTCAGCACGGTCTTCCAGGGGAAGAGCGAGAATTCCTGAAAGACCATGCCGCGGTCTGGAGACGGGCCGGTTACCTGTTTACCATCCAGGATGATCTCACCACTGGTCGGATAATCAAGGCCCGCGATCATGCGCAGCAGGGTCGTTTTGCCGCAGCCCGAGGGGCCGACGATGCATAAGAACTCCGCCAGCTTCACCACCAAATTGATCGCGTCCAGTGCCTCACGCTGCCCATTCTCGGCCTCAAAGATCTTCGTAACGTTCCGCAGTCTGAGCGTATGGTTCATGCTTGCTTTATTTCACGATACCTTTCTTCCATCTGAAGAACCGCTCCTCCACCACGTGCCGGAATACGCGATCCAGGAATAACGAGATCAAGCCCAGCAGGAGCATGTAGGCCATTACAAAGTCCATCTGCTTCCAGTAGTAAAACTCGTTAAAGAGGCGGTAGCCGAGCCCGCTCGTGCTCACGCCGAACATCTCCGCAGCGACGAGCGACATCCACCCAACGCCCATGCCCACGCGCGTGCTCGTGGCGACCGAGGGGAGTGCGTACGGAAAGGCGACGTGGCGGATCATTTTCCGGTGGCCGATACAGCCGAGCACCTTGCCCGTCTCCACCAGCACCTTCGGAACGTCGCGGAAGCCGGTATAGCTCCCGATAAGAATGGGGAAGAAGGCGCCGAGGAAGATGATGAAGCCCGCGGCATAGTGCGTGAGGTGGAACCAGACAATGGCGAGCGGTATCCAGGCGAGTGGCGGGATGGGCCGCAGAATCTCAATAATGGGATCCACCGCTTTGAAGACCGTTCTGAACCAGCCCATGCCGATACCGAGTGGAAGTGCGAGTGCGAATGCGATGGTCAGCCCGATCGTGAAATGGAGGAGGCTCACGAGGATATCAGGCACAATATCGTGCCGGAGCAGGTAGAAGGCGAAGATAACCTCTGAGAAGCGTGGCAGCAGCGCGGGGTTCCGCACCACATAGGCTGCCACGATCTCCCAGAGGACCAGCGCAATCAGCAGGGGAACTACCCAGATCCCCTTCTCGCGAAGCACCGCGGGTAGCTTCATCACTAGTGCACGATCGCGTCGTAGAGGCGGTGCAGAAAGATCTCCGCTTCGGTCAGTGGTTTGAGCCCCTTGGACTCGTACCGCTCCTGGTTCTGCTCGTAGATCACCTGGGCGTACTCGAGCGAGCTCTCCACCTCGAGGTGCGGATCATGGATCCACTGCGCGTCCGTGGTGTTCATCGAATACTTGATCGTCTCGACATCCGCACCCTGCCACTTGGCGAAGATCTCCGCGGCTTCGTCCGGATGCGCCTTCAGATAGTCGGTCGCCTTGATGTGCGTCTTGATGATCTGCGTGACGATCTCAGGATGTTCTTCGATCAACTTCCCGCTGGCGACAAGGCAGCAGCAGGCGTGATTGGGCCAGATCTCACCAGACCATTTCACGATGACACCCGTGCCTTCTTGCTCGATGATCTCCGGGTGGGGGCTGGGAACGAAGACGACATCAACGGCCTTCGCACCGATCGCGGAAGCGGCGTCGCTCGGCGTCATTGCCTTCAAATCCACGTCCTTTCCCGGATCTATGCCGTTCTCCAGGAGCCATTTCACGAGGATCGTATGCTGAATGGAGCCCGGAGGATAGGTGGCTATCTTCTTTCCCTTCAGCGCGAGGACACCATCACGTTCGTATTCCTCGACCAGTTCGGGCCGGATAACGATCGCTGAGCCCTGGGTCTGGACGCCAGCGACGATCTTCGCATCCAGCCCTTCGTAGATCGAGGCAATTGGTGGGGCTGCCCCGACGTACGCAACGTCAATATCCCCGGCGAGCATCGCGGTCATCTCCGGCGGCCCGGTAGGGAAGAGATGGAGCTCCACTTCCTTGATCCCATAGGGACTCAGATCCTCCTCCCACCACCCTTTCTCAGCCGCGATCATCGCGGCGAGTTGATGGCTACTCGGTTGGTACCCGATGTTGATCTTTTCTATCTTCGGTTCCTCAACGCAAGCCATACCAAGTACGGCCGCCATGAGTGCCCCGATCGCCACGAGACTCATAACCCCTTTTTGGTTCATTTCACTCATCCTCCTTTCGTTACTCACGTGCCCTGCTCAGCTTGCAGGGCTTTTGTCATCCACGTACGTACGTCCATCTCCGCCGGCGGTATAAAAACCCCCCTCCTTTTCGGCCAAAAGACCACCTTTTTGTAGAATATCGTGCCCTTATTGGGTGGCATTTTATCGTTTTAGGCATACTTGAGCGCGGCCATGAAGCGCTGCTTGATCACTTCCGCTGTCAGCGGTATGTTTGCCACCGTGGCATTGCCCGGCTTGACCATTACCTGCAGAAATCGGGGGCCGGGCTTATCGTAGCGCTGTGCAAGCGCCGCCCGGAGCTCCTTTTCCGTCCTCGCCGCTCTCGTGTTCGCTATACCCGCACTCAAGGCCATTGCTGTCAGATCGCCGGTGAAGGGGGTTGGCTGATCGCCCGTGCTGCCGCAGGTGCCGTTATCCAGGCAGATAATCGTCAGGTTCTCCGGGCTGATCGTCGCGACCGTGGGCAGGCAGCAGCCCATCAGGAGACTGCCATCGCCCTCGAGCACGATCGTCTCTCGTTTTGTCTTCAATGCCACGCCAAGTCCGATCGGTGTCGCTTGACCCATGCTCCCGAGCATATAAAAGTTCAATGCACGGTCTCGCGCGGCATAGAGCTCCTTGCTCGGCACGCCGATGTTTACAATGATCGCTTCGTCAGCTAGATACTCGGAGATGATGCGTATCGCCTCGTAGCGCGTGAGCTCAGGTGCGTCCCCTGCGCGTGAATACCTCACCGTCATGGGCTTCTGCGGGCACACGGGAGGCGCCTCCTGTGCCTGAGCCTCAGGCACCCATGCGCGGGGCGAGATGAGCGCGATATGCGGCCGCTCGCGTAGAAAGGAGTCCTGGATCACCATGTCCAGCAGGTCGAGCTGTGCGGCAGACCCAATGATCGTGTAGTTCACGCCGAGTGCCGCAAGGAGTGCGGGCAGTCGCTCGCCCAGGGGGACCTGCGCCTCTATCTGCTCATCATGAACGCCGCGCCAGCTCGCCAGTATCGGCAACGGGAGCCGGTACGTGAGGGTGAGCGACATGAGCGCATTGATCAAATTACCGATGCCCGTGCTCTGGATGATCATGAGCGGCCTGCCGCTGGCGAGTGCAACGCCCGCCGAAATCCCCACACCGTTCTCTTCACGGGTCAGGCCCACGTGCCTGAGTGCCCGGTCAGCGGCAACGAGCTGCAGGAGTGCGCTCAGTTTCTCACAGGGTAGCGTAGAGACGACGTCTATCCTGTTCCGTTTCACGATCTCCAGTACGGCTCGCGCGGGCTCGGGCATTGGTGCTGATCACTCCTTAGGTGATGTATCAAATATTCCTAGCATCTCTTCCTTCTCTTCGTATCTCATCCAGTCCTTCA
>CAYYNW010000034.1:0-13556 GCA_964473145.1 uncultured Halobacteria archaeon | reverse complement strand
TTAAGCGCTTTCTAAAAGGGAAAAATTATACTTTCTTGTGCGGATGACTATAATGTTGCACAGGTCCACGCTGATTTAAAAGCGTTGCAGCAAATGTTCCTGCTTATGCAATAAGCTCGGAGAGCAGCACGATCACGGCGTCCAGATCCGCTCTGGGGATCACGAGCGGCGGGACCAGCCGGATCACGGTATCCGCGGTGCAGTTGATCAACACGCCGCGCTCGAGCGCTTTCGCCACGATATCTGCACAGGGCTTCGTCAATTCGAGCCCGATCATCAGCCCCTTGCCACGGATTTCCCGCACGACCGCACACGATGCCAGCATGCTCTGGGCCCGCTCGAGAACGTACGCGCCCAGCTCATGCGAGCGCTCGACCAGGTGCTCCGTCTCGATCACCTGTATGGAGGCTAACGCAGTCGCGCAGGCGAGTGGATTGCCGCCGAAGGTGGACGCGTGCTCACCGGGCCCGAATTCGAGCCCCTCTCGGGCGAGCATCGCGCCGATCGGGAAGCCTGCGCCCATCGCCTTCGCGAGCGTCATGATGTCCGGCTCGACGCCGTCATGATCCTTCCCGAACCATCGCCCAGTGCGACCGAACCCCGTCTGCACCTCGTCCAGGATGAGCAGGACGTCGTGCTCCGTGCAGATCTCCCGCACCTCGGTCAGGTAGCCCGCGGCAGGGATTCGAATACCGCCCTCGCCCTGGATGGGCTCCAGAATCACCGCGGCCGTCTCCTCAGTTATCGCCTTCCGGATCGCCTCTGCATCGTTATAGGGCACGAACGTGACCGTCTTGAGCAGCAGCGGCGCAAAGGGGCGCCGGTACTTCTGCTCGTACGTCGCGCTCAAGGTGCTGAGTGTCCGGCCGTGGAAGGCCTGCTCCGCGGCGATGAAGCCGCTTTTACCCGTCTGCTTACCGGCCAGTTTCAGCGCGGCCTCCACGCTCTCCGCGCCGGAATTGCAGAAGAAGGCCTTCGCCATGCCGGTCAGTGCCGTGAGCTTCTCCGCCAGTGCGACCTGCGGCTCCGTATAGTAGAGGTTGGAGACGTGCATCAGCCGCGCCGCCTGCGCCTGGATCGCCTTGACGACCGCCGGATGGCTGTAGCCTACGGCATTGACCGCAATGCCGCCGACGCAATCGATGTACTCTCTGCCCGTGATGTCCTTCACCCTGGCGCCGGTGCCCTCGGTGATCACGATCGGCTGTCTTCGGTACGTCGGCATGATGTACCGCTGCTCGTGCTCAACAACCTCGTTCATGGACCTAAACATGGTGCTCCACCTCTGCTCATGACTCCTTATCTCGCTCTAACGTAACTGCATTCACGCTGATTAAGGTAGAGGCGATGCGAGGCCGGTGGATAGCGTGAGTCCCGCTCTTCACAGCCCCCGCTCACCTGCCCGCGGTGAGAATTGCCCCGATCACCCCAATGAGTTGAGCGCCCAATTCAAGGATCGCACGTGCATCCTCCTCTTTAAGATCCGCGTGAGGATCATACCTTGCCTTGTTCCTCAAGGTCAATGCCCGTCTCACGCGCTTCCCTATCTCCTTTTCCAGCTCGCCTTCGACCACGTAGAGCTGCCCGAATTGTTGCACAATGCCCCCGTGAGAGCTTGCCAGGCTCTTCCCTTTCGCTAAGATCAGCGCTTTCAGCAGGAGTTCAACTGCATTATAGCCCTCATCGAGTGCCGGTCGCAGCTCGTTTCGCTCCACGGCGTCACGTGCATAGGTCAAAAATTCATCTGCCAGATCCACATAGCCCTGTGCCTCGAGCACATATGCCTCATCACCCATCTCATAGAGCTCCTGTCCCGATTCTACCACCTCAGTTATAAAAAAGCTATGCTTCTTCGCTCTGAACTCGTAGAGCGACATGAGGAACGGCTCAATTGATTCACCATAGAGCAAAGCAGCGTCGAAACTGAGCTCACTCACCAGATCTATGAGTTCTTTTTCATCACCATGGAAGACCACGAGTACATCCACATCACTCTCCGGTCTTGCCGTGCCCTTTGCAAAACTCCCAAAGACGATGATCTTCACTATTCTAGCCTTCGCTCTGGCGAGGAGCTCGTCAACAAAATATGCTAAGGCGTTCTTTTTCTTCGCCTCTGCATCCATGGTAAATAGTATGTGCGTGAGTAGTATAAAAAACCGCGACGATTACCGGCCTAGCCGCCTCAGGAGCTCAGGGGGATATTCACCAAGCACGGTTCGCACCTCCGCAGGGTCCAGGCCAGCACCGGCAAGGATGCGCGCGCCCACCTCGGGGCTGAGGAAGTCGTCGGGTGAATGCAAATCGGAATTGAGGAGCAGCGTCGCCCCTACCCGTCGCGCAACCTTCGCGACATGGCCGTTCGCCAGGCTGTGCCCCTTCCGTGAGGTGATCTCGAGATAAATCCCGTTCTCCTTCGCTCGTTCCGCCTCCTCTTCGCTGATCAACCCAGGATGTGCGAGAATATCCACCTCGGGGATACTCACCGCGCTTCGGTTCGTGCCGCTCTCCACGGGCTCCGCGATCGTCTCCCCGTGCACCACGACCAGCTCCGCACCCAGTGCCCGGGCCTTGTGGACGAGCTTCTCGAGCTTCTCCGGAAAGACGTGCGTGATCTCCACCCCGCATATCACTTCAAGTTCGCGGGTCGCCGCTTCCCGGAGCTCTAATTTCTCTAAGCTCGAGAGCACGTGCTCGATAGTGGTGAAATCGACATGGTCGGTGATCGCCACGGCCTCGTACCCGTGAACGACCGCCCTCCGCATCAGCTCACTGGGCAGGAGCTCGCCATCGCTCAGCAAAGAATGGGTATGGAAATCGTACATCGCCGCTATTTACCTCCGCTCCTGGAACTCTCTCTGCTTACTTTGATGCCGTCCGCGATCTGGCGCAGGAGCTCCCCTTTCCTGCCGCGTTTGAGCACGAGCACGCGACCGCCCCGCTCCCAGGGCGATCGGGGATACGCTTTCGCTCGCTCCACCTCCGGCTCGAGATTGAGCTTCTTCGCTACCTTCTCGATCTCCTCGACCTTCGGCGATTTCACCGCGTGCTTGCGCGCGACGAGCCTGCCTTCACGTTTCGTCTTACCCGCGGCGAGATACGCCGGCCAGATGACCATCTTCTTCATCGCTACCTCACGGTTCTCCAGGTTCCAAGTGAGATACCTTCTCTAAAAACGCACGAAAACTTAAATCTCTCGCTCCAGCTCTACGTTTTCAAACGCGCTTTCAGCATCTTTGCTCAAGAAATAGCCTAAAGAAAAAGTGTCTCGACAGCGTGCTTCACACCCAGCCACACTGCGTGGATATCGAAACCAACCACCTGCCCCACCACGTAGAGCCCGATGAAGGTCCCCGCAGTGGCCCCCAGGTTCGCCAGTGCCGCGACGAGAATGACCCGAAAGAGCCGGTTGCTCAGCAAGTCCCGGATCGTCTCCACGTTCAACATGCCCCTCACATCATCGACCGTCGGCTTCCGGAAATGCGCTTCCGCGAGCCCGGCGAACCAGCCCGCAGCTAGGAAGGGATTCAACGTGGTGAGCCAGGCGACGGCGAACGCGGTTAACACGGAGACAGGATGACCACGCGCGAGCACGACACCAGCCGCAGCGAGCGTTCCGGTAATGAAGAACCACCAGAGAAACGCGTGTACGAGCACATCGGTGGATATATCCATGAAGACGACCGCGAGGATAATAAGCACGAGAGCAACTCCCAGGCCAACGCCCAGCAGATTACCCAGCGAGAGATGGAGTCGCCTCTTCGGCTGCGCGAGCAGCTCCTCCTTTCGCGGGATCAAGTCAGGATGGCTCAGGAAATTCTTTATGCCCGCCACGTGCCCCGCACCGACGACCGCAACGATCCTCCGTGTCGTACGGGGTGTCGTCTGATCCCACGTCTCGAGCGGTTGAGACGACACGGTTTGATTGATCTTGACGCGAGGCTGCGTCTGAAGATCCAGCAAGCTGCGCGCGATATACGCGTCGCGTTCGTCTAACAGCGCAGTTGCCGCACCCGGCGAGAAGTCGCGCAGCTCCTTCATCAACTGCGTGACCACATCATCGTCCGTGAGCCGATCGAGCTCGATCGTTTCCGGAACGCCCTTGATACCGAGCGTGATGCTCTTCTGCTGCTCGCCCTCCGATCCCTCCTCTGACTTGTCGCGACCTACGCTGGCGATCGAGAAGATAATCGAGAAGAGCATCTTCAGCTTCTCCCAGAACCGCATCTTCTTCCAGAATCGCTGCATCGTGATCTGGATCGGCCGATCAATCAGTGCAATCTCCATGCCCAGCTCCTCTGCTTTCTTGATCGCCGCGAGCATGTCCGCTCCCGGCTCGATGCCGAACTCCGCACCCAGTTTCCGCTGCACGTAGGCGAGCAGCCAGTGCGTGATGAGCAGGAACGGATTCCCGGAGCTGAGCAGCTCTTTCGCTGAGAAGTCCTGCACCTCACCCTTCAGGGCACGGTACCGCATCTCACAGAGCTCAACCGCGACGACGTCCGGCCGCTCGCGCTCAATCACCTCCGCGACCTCCTTCACGCTCTTCTCCAGGACGTGACCAGTTCCTACTAGGGTAATCGTCTCGGCAGTTCGCTCATTCATCTCCGTTCTGCCCCCAGCATGCCTCTCACTTCGTACTAGCCCCACACGGTATAAAGCAGTAATGCCGTACGCGCCGCGGTTACCGCGTCTCTTCCGCCGTCTTGTACCGCAAGAGCGCGGCGAGGCCGCCAAATGCGCGCTTCAACTGCGTTCCTTCCTCCGATTCGGTCGAGATGAACTCCACCGCCGCGCCCGTCAGCTCCGCCTGCGCCACCAGCTCGTGCACAAAGTCCGGCTCGAGCTCCTCAGAGAGCAGCAGCGTCTCCACCGCGCCGAGCTCCAGTTTCTTTCGCACCTCGCGCTCGCCGTACGCCACCAGCGATTCGTTATTCGCGACGAGCTTCATGAACCGCGCGATCAGTTTCTTCTCGCGTACCAGATCGAGCCCCTCCAAAACGCCTTCCGCGGCATCAACGAGCTCATAGAGGCCTGATTCGTCGGTGTATGCCACATCGAACACCCCGAGGATCTTGTTCCGGAGCTCGTAATGGAGGTAGTCGCCCTTCAGGAAATCATCCTTCGTCGGACTCGGTCCGCCGATCAGAATACCCTGGAGATCCGGCACCTGGAGCAGGATCTGCGAGGTGTGCTCACCAATTCGCTTGTAAAAATCGTCGGTCGCGATCTCCCGCAGCCGCTGGAACCGCTGTGCAGACTGCCCACCTTTCCGGATCTTCCCCGGCACGGACGAGGTGAGATGCTTCACCGGCTCGATCACCTTGCCGTTCAGGAAACCGATCGTCGCCTCACGCTTGTCGAGCACGAGCAGGCCGTACTTCTCCTTCTCCTCCACGAGCTCCTCCAGCGGCTCGAGGAAGAAGCTGGAATCACAGTGATAAATATAGGAATAGAGCTTCGCCGGCGGCTCCACGATGTACGTCTCGATATCAGTCTTGTCGCCGCCCTTATCGATCGCACCGCAGAAGATCACCAGGCCATTCTCGCCCACCGCGACGTACCGGAGCTTGGCCAGGATCGATTCGAGCGAGCTCTGCACGTTCGTCCGCGTGATCTTGCTCTTAATGTTCATCGCCTGGCCGTGCTCATCGCGGAGCTGCCCCGTGACGTCCGAGATCTGCTTATCGGGCGGGATGTAGACTGAGACGAGCTCGGTGCCTCGCCCGCTCTTCTTCCTCAGTTCTTCCAATATTTTCCGGAATTCGTACTTCTTCAGTTGATCCATCTTCATTCAGTCGTTAGCTATCACTACTACGTGGGGTTTGTGCTTTACGCGCCTCACAGATGCTTGCCTTCCTGTTCGAGACCCACATTGTTCTTTGGTGACTCTTTCTTATTCTTATAAAGAAAGTGGTATCTATGCGGCAACCGGGATTCGAACCCGGGTTATAGGCTGTTTCCCAACCTTTTGGTGAGCCGCCTGCCGGGTTCATAAAAAGGTTGTTGGGAAGCCCATGTCCTACCGCTAGACTATTGCCGCACGATAGGTGCGTTCGAACTCCTCAAATTCCAAAGCCAGTGAGGCCAGTGCCGCCTTCACCGCCTCCCGTGGATCGCCCACCTTCATCTTCACCATTAATATCGGGCTGCTCCGTAGCGCGTGGGGCACCGAGTAGGTAGCGAGGTCCACCTGCTCGTTCTCGAGGAGCTTGGACGTGAGCGGCGCTACAAGCGTATGATCCTCGCCCACCAGCTCCACCCTGAGGAGCTTATCGCGTTCCTCCAGAATCCGCACCTTACACGTTTCCGTCTCGGTTTGCATGCATACCACCCTTCACCCACGCCGGTCCAGTACTGCAGTTACACGATCCCCTTGCCGTAATCCTCGGAGAGCTTCCGTGACTCCACCCGCTTGCACCGTTCACAGGTGAGCACGTTGCCCTTCCGTCTCAGATCGCCGCGGCATCGCGCACAGAAGGCTTTGATCACCCCCAGCTGTCTCTCCTCCGTGCTGAGCCGCAAGGCCTTGGCGTCGATCACCTTCGCCTTCACCAGATCCAGATAGCCAAACTCATGTTGCAGATCGTTCACATAGCCGCTCTTGACGTTCGAGATATGAATAACCGCCTGGGTAGTCGAGGCGATCTCGCGCTCCTCCTTGCCCTGCATACACGCGATACTCACCACCGCAACGCTCTCGCGAAGGTCCTCAATCCGGCCGAGCACCACATCACCCTCCTGGAGCATTGGTGGTGTTTCTACCCGGGGCAGCACCTCAATCACTCGCTTGTCCGTGATATGCACGTCGCCGATCTGCGCGGCATAGATGTTACCCTGTTCATCGTAAACCCCTTTGCCCGGGGTGAACTCCTCAGAGGTACCCAGGAAATCACCAGGTACAACGATTCCTTTCTCTTCCTCCATGTACGTCTCACACTTTCCTTTCGCTCTTCCCTTAATACTTCGGTGCTCTTCTATATATTACTTAGGTATGCGGGTGATAGGCATAGATCCCGGGACCGCGATCACCGGCTGGGGCGTCGTGGAGTACACCAATGGCCACTTGACCTCGGTGGATTACGGGTGCATCAAGACGAGCACGACGCAGTCGCGAGCCGAGCGCTTGAAGCAGATCTATCTCGCGCTCCTGGACTTGATTGCCGCAACGACCCCGGACGTGATGGCGATCGAGAAGATCTTCTTTAACACGAACGTGAAGACCGCGTTGAGTGTCGGTCAAGCGCGTGGCGTTTGTCTTTTGGCCGCTGCGATCGCCGGCCTGCCGGCGTACGAGTATAACACCTCAGAGGTGAAGAATGTGATCGCCGGCTACGGCCGATCAACAAAGACTGAAGTGGCGAGTAGAGTAAAGGAGCTGCTCGCGCTTGAGCAGACCCCCCGACCTGATGATGTCACTGATGCGCTCGCGATCGCCGCCACGCATGTGGTGCTCAGCGTACCCCTACGGATTCAGCAGCAGGGTGAACGCGATAAACCATGAGAAGAGGGTCATGAAGGAGACGTAAAGCCAGTCCTTTGGCCCCTCTAACTTCGTATGGATGATCGGGAAGAGGAATCGCTGCGTGATGACCATGAGGAACGCAATGAGCAAGCCGTCGCCCGATACGGGATCTGGAGCTACGAAGTAGGCGATGACCCCCGCGAGGAGCCCTAATACGACCGGAACGAGGGTCTTTTTCAGCCCATCCACGTACTCTTCGCGTCTCTTATCCGTTCCTCGCTGTTCGTCGCTCGCCATCTGCACCCGTTAAGTGTATAGCGCGGCCAGCTATATAATTGAGTACGGACGCGGACCCTGAAGCTCGCACCCCTGCAGGTACACACGCCCTCCCGTGACCTTAAGCCGGATTCGTTCTGTGCTGCGGAGCGGGTTTTCCACGGGATACAACGATTCGATCTATTTCCCGTGCCACATCCGCGCTATGAGCGCTCGTGCCTCCTCACTCGCGACGTTGCGCGGGTTCCGAGCAAGGTAGCCTTTCTCCGCGAGCAGTGCTTCGGCCAGCTGCGGCACATCGGCCTCCGGCACGTTGAGATCCGCGAGCCGGGTAGGCAGCTTCAAGGTCTCGAGCAGGCGCTCCACCCGTTCAACGGCCTTGAATGCCGCTTCCTCCTGCGCCAGTCTCCTGACCTCCTCGCCCATCTCATGCGCGACCAGCGCCAGCCGCTCCTGAGCCACGGGATCTTGCGCATTAAAGGCCATGATATAGGGCAACGCGAGCGCCGAGGCAACACCATGGGGAATAGTGTACCGCGCCCCGACGGTATGCGCAGCCGCGTGCCCGGCAATAACGCCCGCATTTCCGAAGGCCAGTCCCCCCAGCATGGCTGCCAGAGACATGTGCAACCGTGCCTGGAGATTGGTGCCGTGGACGAAGACCTCCTCCAGATTCGCGATAATCATGCGAATCGCCTCCAGCGCGAAGGAATCAGTCAGCGGGTTCGCCCCACGCGAAAGGAACGCCTCCACCGCGTGACTGAGCGCATCCATGCCCGTGGAGGCGGTCACCTCCGGTGGCATCGTCGCGGTGAACGCCGGGGAGAGCATGATCACCTCGGCAAGGTTGTACGGACTGGCTATCGCTTTCTTCTTGCCGTCCGCAATGACGAGCGCGTAGGGCGTCGCTTCCGCACCGGTACCCGCCGTCGTGGGCAACAAGAGCTTCGGCACGCTCGGATTCACGATCTTGTTCGCACCGAGGAACTCATGCACCGCCTGCCAGGGGTTGGCGACCGCCGCAGCAGCGACCTTCGCCATATCCAGGACGCTTCCTCCTCCCACACCCACGACCACCTCAAATTTCGTTCTCCGCGCGGCCATTGCCACCGCCTCCGCAGCTGCCAGGGTCGGTTCCGAGGGCACGTTCGCATACACGTCTACCTCCGCGACCTCCTTCAACGGCTTCGCCACTCGCTCGATCATGCCCGTTTTCTTTATCGCCTCGTCGGTCACGAGGAAGATATGCTTCGCGCCCAATCCTTTCGCCTCGGCCCCGATCGTGCCCTCGACCGCGTCACCAAAAACCACCCGTTTTGGGATTTGAACGGCATAAAAACCCATGCTTATCACCCTCCCTAGTAGTACATACGCCGCGCATGCCATATAAAAGTATCCGCCGCGCTGCGGCCGCTCGACGCCGCATTGAGGCCGTCCAGTCCCGATTGGCGTGCGAAAAATTTTTAACGCCCCGCAGCCATCTTTATCGCGGATGTGCTGAAAGGAGGTCAGCAGGTTGAGCACCGATCGGCAGAAGGAGAAAACCGGAGAGGCACCGAAGGAAGAGACGCACGCGGAAGTCGAGGAGTTACACCAGGAACTGCAGGAGAAGACCGCGCTCGCTGATCAGTATCTCTCACGTCTGAAATATCTCCAGGCCGAGTTTGAGAATTACAAGAAGATGGTCGCCCGTGAGCGGCAGCTGTACCAGATGTGCGCGACGGAAGGGCTGATCAAGCGCATATTACCAATTCTTGATACGCTCGAGGCGGCCTTTACGTCCGCGAAGGAGTGCCGTGATTTACCCTCCTTCGTGAAGGGTATCGAGCTGATCTACCTGGACCTCATCGATGCGCTGAGCCAGGAAGGCTTGAAGCCGATCAAGGCGGTGGGTGAGAAGTTCGACCCGTACAAGCACGAGGTGACGATGACGGTGCTGGATCCAGATGCCCCTGAGGACACGGTGGTGGAGGAGGTGGAGCGGGGCTACATGCTGGGCACGAAGGTGCTGCGAAGCTCCAAAGTGGTCATCGCCAAGCGGCCAGAAAGAAACGCCGGGACGACCGAATAGAACATCCCCTCAGCGAGACTCACGAGCCGCGGCTGCAGCAGCTGAGAGAAACGCTTCAATACGGGCTTTCATCGCCTTGATGCGGTCCACCGCCACACCATCCACCTCGAGGGGCGCCTTCCCTTCGATGTCCGCGGTTATCAAGGCCGGATCGTACGGAATGATGCCCACGACGGGTATCGCCAGTGCCGCGACGGCACGCTCAATAGGCGCAAGCAGTGCAGGATCCGTCACCTTGTTGATCACGGCCACGAGAGTTCGGATCCCGATATCCGCACTGAGCTTCTGTATCCTGCGTACCGTATCCACCGAGCGCATCCCGGGCTCCACGACTGCGATCATGAGATCCACGCCCTTCGCCGTGCCACGCCCCAGATGCTCGATCCCCGCTTCCATATCCATGATGACCGTGCTCTCCCTGAAGAGCACATGGCGGAGCAGCGCGCGCAGAAAAGCGTTCTCCGGGCAGGTGCAGCCGGTTCCACCCTTCTCGATCGTGCCCATTACCAGCAGCGTCACACCATCCGGCCCGCGTGCGCCGTAGTTCTCGAGAATATCGTCCACCTGTGGATTCAACTTGTACACGCCCGTGCCGGCATACGCGCCCGTTCGGTCAAAGATGAGATCCTTCAGCTCAGAGATCGGCGGCGGATTGGTTGCGATCCCCAGTGCGAATTTCAAGTTCATCGCGGGGTCCGCATCGATCGCAATGACGCGCTCGCCGTCCCGTGCATAGAGCCGAGCGAGCGTGCCGGCAATGGTGGTCTTCCCCACTCCGCCCTTTCCGGCGACCGCGATCTTCATCCTCAAGGTGGAGAAGCGCCAAGGTATTTAAATACCACGGGCCTAGTACTACAAGGAGGCATATACCATGGAGAGAACAAGAAACTTTGACAGCAGAAGACAGAGTTTTGATCGCGCACCCCGGGAGATGCACACCGTGACGTGTGCGGATTGCGGGGCAGAATGTCAAGTACCATTTAAACCAGATGGCACCAGACCTGTTTACTGTCAAGAGTGTTACCAGAATCATCGACCAAAGAGATTTTAGTCGATTGAATACGCCATAAAGGAAAGATTAGCGTAATTTTTCCTCGTGCTACAACGTATTTTTTTTCCCTTTTTTTCCTTTTTTCTTTTACTTTTAACAACCGCCACCATTATCCACAAACCACGTTGCCATAACCATAAAACCGGAAGTGGCCATCTGAGAAGCGTTACATGGAAAGCTTTCTTTAACTTCCAGTTTCGAAGAGCCAAGAATGGAAAGAAGGGTTATCACCTCGTTCGTATGGTGAGTGCGGTGATTGCTGAAAGGGGTTAAAAACAACGTTTACTTCGGTGCAATCCACGAATGTATGTGGGTGAAGCGTAACGTTTCATTCCTCACCATGTATCCCGCATCTCTGTCGTGGTTTTATATGCTGCGCATATCCATTTCATGTAACTGCGGCCTCGTGGAAGTGGTTCGGAGCGGATTATGGGTAAAGGTAGTAAGGCACGTAGAGCAAAACGGAGAGAGGAAGAGCGCGATGGGCAAAGCGAGGAACGGAAAAAGAAGATTTATTTGAAGAGCACGATGGAAAGCGAGGAACGGAAAAAGAAGGCTTATTTGAAGCATACGGTGGAGAAAAAGAGATTTATTTGAATACCACATCATTTTTTGGTTATGCTCTGTCCACTCAATCATGCCCTTCCTTTATATATGAGTAACGAGATAGTAGTTTTAAGTGGTAGCGAGGAATAAGCGACTTTTTTACCCAAAAAAGCGATTTTTCGTTTGTATCACGACCTAAAAACGAACGAGAGGTTGGGAAAGGTATGGAAGTTAGAGAAGAACGAAGGGGTTTTAAAGCCCCCATAGAGGTTGGTAAGACCTACAACGTCACGATAGAAGAGGTAGGTAGAGAAGGCGATGGGATTGCTCGAATTGAAGGGTTTGTGGTTTTCGTACCCAAAACGAAGAAAGGGGATAGCGTGAAAATACGAGTAAATAAGGTGTCATGGAAGGTTGGATTCGCAGAACTAATTGCGGGATAAAAATCATTACACTACTCGTATACATTCCAAAGCTATAGCGGTTCTATAGCTTTCTCTTTCATTTTTTAAGAAATTCAAACGGAATTGAAAGGTCAAAGGTCGCAATGAAAAAAACAGAACTGGTACACCTCCATATGTTATTGGCTCAGTTTAAGAAGTACTGTGAAGCGAAAGGCTTTGACTGCGATTTCACGAAGTACAAAGAGCTGAGTATCTCACCCTTGCAGGTCCATCTGAGCTTGGAAGAGCATGAGCGGGCTATCTTTGTTCTTACGCTGGCATTATTGGCCGCGACAAGACAGCACCCTGAAGCGGATGTGAACGAGGCATGTAGCTGCATGCTTGCCAATTTCTACGTGCCCTCACTACCTGTACCAACGGTATAGCCAGCG
Organism: uncultured Halobacteria archaeon; assembly: GCA_964473145.1. Classification (GTDB taxonomy): domain Archaea; phylum Halobacteriota; class Syntropharchaeia; order Alkanophagales; family Methanospirareceae; genus JACGMN01. The sequence continues at coordinate 1,315 of CAYYNW010000034.1, read as the reverse complement.
TACTGTACTGTTCAGTGCGATGTGCAGGTGGTGTAATCCAAACGTGTGGTACAGAGCCGAGTGTTAAACCCTTGCTTACTGTTCACGAAGCGGCTGTGGAAGAACGGTGAGGAGCGTGATCCGTCTACCTGTCGCTCTCGCCTCTTCTTCTTCGCGTTGGTCGCCGTGCTGCCTTCTGCCCGTAAAGGCGAAGGTGAAGCGGGAAAAGGTCTCGAAATCGCCGACTCAGCTGCTGCCCGCGTACCTCGGCCCCGTGGTACTCGGTGTGGACGGCAAGTGGAACCCCAAAAGCGGGACGTTCTCACCTGGCAAAGCTGCTGGAACACCCGACCATGCAACCCGGACCGTAAAGGTGGCATGACTATAAGTATTTTTATCAGCAGGTTATAGAAGGAATGGAGTAGCAAGGAAGGAGCATTGGTGAGAAGATGGTGAAGGAGCGGACAAAGAAGTTTGGACGGGGCGCGAACTCATGCAGGCGATGCGGCCGAAAGAGTGGCCTGGTGCGGCGGTACGGGATTTATCTCTGCAGGCAGTGCTTCCGCGAGATCGCGAGTCAGGTGGGGTTCAGGAAGTATAATTGAAATTGAGTCCGGGAAGATTCACGTTCACAGGTTTTTATGCCCTGAGGGTGAAGTAAGTAGGGAAGAGAAGAGGAGGGTAAACATGTCGCTCAATGATCCGCTTGCAGATGCGCTCACGCACATCAAGAACACCGAACGGGTGGGGAAGATGGAGTGCACGATCAAGCAGGCCTCCACGCTGATCGGGAACGTGCTGAGCGTGATGAAGGAGGGCGGATACCTCGCTGAATTCGAATTCGTGGAGGATGGCCGAGGCGGTTTTTTCAAGGTGAAGCTCCGGGGCACGATCAACGACTGTAATGCGATCAAGCCGCGGTTCTACGTCCGTATGCGCGATTTCGAGAAGTGGGAGAAGCGACTGCTCCCGGCGCACGATTTCGGGATGCTGATCGTGACCACGCCGAAAGGCGTGATGGCGCATGAGAAAGCGATGGAGAGCGGCCTCGGCGGCCAGCTGCTCGCTTTTGTCTATTAACGAACGACATAGCCGCCGTTCGCGGTGGAGGCTGAACACGTCTGCGGTTCAGGTGCGACCTCTGCACGCGCTATGATCGCGAAGTCACGCTACGCGCAGCGCAGCGCAGCTCAGCTCAGTTCAGCTCAGCGAAGAAGACGATTGCGCTCCAACGTGCTTCAGAACGGCTATCGGTCAGGCGTAAGTAAAGTAGAGAAAGCAGAACCTGAGGAACCTATATATATATTGGATGCGTGGGGATAAACGTTCGTCTGAG
>CAYYNW010000033.1:11910-13609 GCA_964473145.1 uncultured Halobacteria archaeon | reverse complement strand
CTCGCAGGAGCATTAAGCAGGAGGGTCACTGAAACGGCAGCTCGCGAGGCCCTCGAGATCATGAACGGGTGGATCGCGGAAGGCAAAATAAAGCTCTACGAGCTGACGAAGAAGCGAATGGCCCGCGCCGCTGAGCTCGCTATTCAGCTGAAGCTGCGAGGTATGGATGCGATTGCGTGTCAGATAGCGGATGAGTTCACGATCCCGTTTAAGAGTTACGACGAGGAGGTGACGAAGAGAATTGGACGGCAGCTTGAGCTCCTGTGACCGCTTCCAAGTTACCTATTCGGACGGTTATACAAGGTTTGGCTCGAACGGCCCTCGCTGCCGCGTACGCAGAAGCACTCCCGCGATAATCACTACCCGGAACCTTTCGTTATCAATCCTGCGGAGGCTTGTTTTCAGTGTTCAATTTGCTCACGAGCGGCTGCGCGGGTGCTGGGCACGAACGTGCCAGCCGGGATCGAGGTTTAAATAGTGGGAAGTTTACCTATAAACTGGTGATTAAGCATGAAAGTGGAAGTTAAGAAGATAGATGCCCATGGGAGGATCGTGTTGCCCGTATCGTGGCGGCGCCGCGGGGACGATGAAATGGTGGTCGTGGAGAAGGAAGAGAAGGTTGAGATCTTTCCACGAGACGTGGATCTCTCAAAATACGTGGATTCGGTAGACGTTGAGGTGGGGACGTTCGATGACTATCACGAGCTGAGGAAGGCACTGAGGAAGAAATGAGGTTCATTGATACCAACGTCTTCATCTACGCGGTACTCAAACCGACGCGAGAACTAAAGGAGCACGAACAGAGGCTCAAAAGTGCTTCAAAAGCAATATTCAAGCGAGTTAACGATGGTGAAGAAGTAGTAACAACCGTGGTACACCTGAGCGAGGTTGCAAATCTCATGGAGGATGCCGCAAATCTTACCTTCTCGATCTCCTTCGTGAAGGATATACTGCTGAAACGGAATGTTCATGTCGAGCAGGTAAGCGATACCGATTATATCGAGAGTGTGGTACTGGCAGAAGAGAAGCGAGTTAGTATCAATGATGCACTTGCTTATCTCATTATGAAAAGGGAAATGATAGAGGAGATTTATACGTTTGATAAGCATTTCGATACCCTAAATGTAATCGTGGTTGGTCGGTGAGAGCGGAACATCACATCTTCGTACCGCTCTACGCTTCCGCACAGCTACTCTTGGTGCGGGGATGCACAGAAGAAAAATCTCGGTCAGCGACTGGCGTAGAGGCATACCTTAAGTCCGTGCTCAAGAGTACTGACGAGCAGGTGACGAAGAGAATTGGGCCGCAGCTTGATTGAGCGCCTGTGACCGCTTCCAAGCTCAGTCTTCGGTCAGTTCAGAACGTTCTGCGCGCGTAGCTGCACATCATGCATACTCCTCCTGCGCCGGCGATCTGCATAATGCTGGACAGGTCACCGAACGCGGCGCCGTGCGATTAGCATGTACCCGGCTAACGTGCAGAGTCCGATCGCGAAGAGGATGAGCGGTGCGAGCTCGGGTATCGGGGGGACCGGTGCTAAGTCGTCATGCCGCGGATCCGGCGTCGCAACGAAGAAATCCGCAGCGTTAATATCCGTATCCCAGCCGGGGCCGTGCACGCCATCGAACGTCACGGTTTCGCTTACGCGCCGCTGCAGGCTCAGCCCCGAGCCCGGCGCCGGCGCTTCAGTCCCTTCCTT
>CAYYNW010000033.1:1650-11810 GCA_964473145.1 uncultured Halobacteria archaeon | reverse complement strand
CTGCGCTGGCTCAAGCAGGCGGAGAAGGATCTGAGCAGCGCGCGAAATAGCTTAGTATCGGGTGATTATGAGTGGGCATGTTTTCAATCGCAGCAGCTGCGGACACGCTACCGGGCGAGCAAGATACTCGCCTTCGGCTCCTATGCACGGCACGAGTTGAACGAGGGTAGCGATATTGACCTGTTGATCGTGGGCGAGTTTACGGAGCGGTTCCACAAACGAATCGGTGCGGTCCTCGATCTGACCGAATTGCCCATCGAGCCGCTCTGCTATACCGAGGCGGAGTTTGAGCAGCTGGTGCGTGCTAAAAATCCCTTCATCACTGCAGTGCTCGAAGAAGCAGTCGAGCTCTAAACAGGGAGAGGAGCTCCAGAAGAGACCACTATGCTCAGAATCAACGAGCACGAGAAAGAATGAAGCAGACTCTGGTTCAGGATTTCAAGCCGAGAAGACGTCAAACGTACAGTTCTCCACTCATCAATCCTATCCTACCCTGGAGGAAGTGCCATACCGCTAGCTAGCAGGTACTGGTGTCGGTAAATCTCGAAGCCCTGTTGCTATAACGTGAAAAAAGCACAGATAACAGCAAGCACCGCCTACCCCTTCAATTGTGCATACAGCTGCATATACCCCTTCTTCTGCAAAACCACCACGTTCTCGTGCAGCTCCACGCGGACATTCCCGCCACCTCCGTGCTCCTTGAGATACGCGCGTGTATCCTCCGCCTGCAGCGCCTGCACAATCAGCTCGCGGTCGAGCCAGAGCGTGATGTCCGGGTCGGGATTTGCGCCCTGCTGCACCACGAGCCGGCCAAAGCTCCGGGTCACCGTGAAGACTTCATTGGAGCTGTTGGTGACGCGCACTTCAAAGCTCGCGCCGTCTTCTAAGCCCGTCACACCCAGCTGCTCGAGTAACGCTGTGAGCTGCGCGACCACGATCGGTCCGGGCGGCAAGGGCTTCGCACGCACGTACCGGAGCGTCGCCAGGGGTTCGCCCGTCCTGGCGTGGATATCCACGCCGTAGAGCCGTTCCGTATCGTAATCCTCCTCGGTCGGTATGTGCTGCCAGACGACCCGCCAGCAGATAATGCCGTTCCGGATGGCCGGCGAGCTCGAAACCGGATCTGGTACACCCTGCTGTCGTGCAAGCTCCTCTGCCTCTGCCCGCGTCACGGCGATCTTTTGCGGCGCGTTCACCACCTGGCTGCCGGTTACGGTCCGCTCGTAGCTCAGCAGTACCCACATTGGCAGCACGAGCTCATCATCTGGCAGGGAGTACGCGAAGGTGTAGTGCGCGGTATTCGTCGTGTTGTCGAACCGCTCAGGGGTGACATGCGCGCTGAAATACCTGGTACCGAGCAGTCCGCGGAGGTACTCATCCGCAATAGCGAAGCCCTCTTCTGGCGAGATCCGGAGCGTGAGCGAGACCGCGAGGTCTGGATTGTCCGTGACATTATACACGAGTCGCCATTGATACCATGTACGCGAGCTGGAGCGCAGCGTGAAGTACCGGTCAACCGCTTTTGCCGGCACGCCTGTGGCGTTACTGATCTCCTCTGCCGCACAGGCAATCGCATCTTGCTCGGTCGCCGGCAGCTCATCCAGTACTACGGTCATCGCCGATGCATCGAGCACGAGGATATCACGCTCGGGTCCCGGCAAGCTGAGCCATACGCCAAGTGTGAGGAGCGCCAGTCCTGCAGCTATGAGCGCGAGCCTCCGGGGGCTCTTCCAACTGCCGGTAGCTCTCAGGTGCATGGGCCGATCCCTCAGTCGTTCATTCATTCACACAGTCATTTCGTCATTCAGGCATTCAATCATTCTACGCGCTGCCAGCCTGGCACAGCGTCGGTGCGCAGGCAAGCGGCCGGCCTCGAACCGTACGTACGTACGTGAGTGCAGGTGAGCATGAAGCGCCCTATGAACTGGGCTGGCGCGCATTCCGGTGGTTGAGCGTGAGCCGCTGGCCCGCGAAGAGTGCTAAAACGGTCATGCCGATCAACTCCGAGTACAGTGCGAATGCCGCGTCGGGCGCGAGTGAATAGGTGCGGAAGAAGGCGGCAATGAAGTACTCCCACCAGTGCGCTTCTGCTAACCCCTGGGGGAAGGCGAGCCCGAAGAGCGGGAAGAAGAGCGTCTCCGGGATCTGCCACATCTGGTCCTCGCTGAGGTGTAGCAGCACCGCACCGGAGAGCGCCAGGCCGCTCAGGTCGCTCCTGCGCCGGTACAGCGCGAGGCCGATGAGCGCGCAGCAGCCCGCGAAGAGGAGCGTATGCGCCATGAGCCGGCCGCTGGAGAGCGAATCCGCGAGCATGATCTCGCCGATCGGCTTGTCAATCAGATCAGGGAGCACCGAGCCGAGGAGGATCGCGCCGTAGAGCTTCCGCGTCGGCTCGATTTTGAAGAGATAAAGGCCCAGCACGGCAATGCCCAGCGTAATCCCCAGATGTCCGAAGAAAAACATTGTCCCGTAGTCCTCACCTCACGGTAGATAGGAGCACGCGTGCTTGCGTGTAAGAACACGCGTCTGCAAATAGGTACAGCACGATAGAACTTAAAGGTTGCACGGTAGAGTATACTGTAACGCATGGCAAACAACGATTTTAGGGCACTGCACGACCTGGCGAGCGAGGAGATCGTGGCTCGTGCGACGCGCATAGTGCGCGAGGGCCCGATCTGCAATCACTGCCTCGGCCGCCAGTTCGCAAAGATCGCGTCCGGGCTCACGAATGCGCAACGGGGTGAGCAGGTAAAAGCAGCCCTCCGGGATGCGCGCGTCGAGCTTCCAGAAGGCACCTGCTGGGTCTGCAACGGCCTCTTCCTGCTCCTCGACTCCTGGGTCGCACGGGCGCAGGAGGCGCTGCGCGAGTACGAATTCACGACGTTTCTCGTAGGCACGAAGGTCAGCGGCCTGCTCGCAGCGAACGAGGAGCTGCTCTGGGAGCTCCTCGAGGCTACCTTCGCCGAGCCGCTCAAGGCTGAAGTGAACCGCGAGGTCGGTAAACGGCTCGAACGCGCACTGGGCAAGACCGCGAACTTTGAAAACCCGGATCTGATCGTCGTCCTCAATCTCTGGACCGACGAGGTCGAGCTACAGTCGAACGCGGTATTCCTCTACGGCCGGTACCGGAAGTTCGCACGCGGGCTGCCGCAAACGCGCTGGTTCTGCCGCGTCTGTCGCGGCCGTGGCTGCGACCGCTGCGACTATACGGGCAAGATGTACCCGGAATCCGTCGAGGAGCTGATCTGCAACTCGCTGCTCGAGCTCTTCGGCGCCTCGGACATGACTCTCCACGGATGCGGCCGCGAGGACATTGATGCACGTATGCTCGGCTCCGGGCGCCCGTTCGTGCTGGAGATCAAGGAGCCGCACCAGCGGTTCATCGAGCTCACCACCGTGGACGCGAAGGTGAACGCCGAGAATCGCGGGAAGATCGAAGTGTCCGATCTCCGGTACGTGCAGAAGGGGCTGGTCGCGGCACTCAAAGCCGCAAAGGCGGAAAAGACCTACCAGGTCACCATTTCATTCAGTGAGCCAGGAGCGGTCTCTGAACGCGCGCTACAAACCGCGGTAACCGCTCTGGAGGGCGCGGTGATCGAGCAGCGGACACCGACGCGCGTCGTGCATCGGCGCGCGGATCTGGTGCGCGAGCGCAAGGTGAGCACCGCGCGGGTGCTCGCATTCGAACCTGGCCGTGCCGTGCTGGAGGTCACGGGCGATGCAGGCCTCTATATCAAGGAGCTCGTTTCGGGCGACGAGGGACGCACCAGCCCGAGCCTGACCGGACTGCTCGGCAGCCCCGCGGAAGCGGTGGAGCTGGACGTGGTCGAGGTAAAACTGGACCTCGACCTGGCTGAGTTCGCACTCTGAGCTATGCGCGCTTCGCAGTCGCAGCCTCAGCTGGGGAATGTACCGAACATGGATGCCGGTGGGTTAGTTACTCGTGGACCACCTTACGGTTCATCTCGCGTTTCCGTTCCCGGTCCTCCTCGATCTGCCGCTCCACCGAGAGGAGAGCATCTTTTAAGACCTCAAGGAAGTCCCAGCGACGCTTCCGCACCTTCGTCTCCTCCACGACGTCTCCGCCTTCCGCGGTGATCTCCTTGATCGGCTTCGGCTCCGCTTGCCCCACATAGAGTTTATCCGGCGTCTTGACGTGCGCGCTGATCTTGTAATACGGGACGCCGCCGCGGTCGCGTTCCTTCTTGATCGCGATCTTGATCCAGTGCACCCGGCGCGCGAATTTCGCGATCTTCCGCACTTCAGTCTCGATGATCCGTTCCGCGAGATCCTGATATTCCTCATCGAGCGTGCCCTGGATCTCCACCTCCACCTTCGCTTCCTCGCGCAGCTCACGGAGATACCGCATGATGTCCAGGATGGTAACCATTCCCCGCGGCACCCGATCCCGGACAATGGGGACGCCGCGAATATCATGCTCCTGCAGGAGACGCGCGACTTCCGCGAGGTTCGTATCAATGTCCGCAGTGATTACCGGAGTGGTCATGATCAGGGCGACCGGCTGCTCCATGCGTGTCGCCTTCTCGCCCTTAAACTCGCCCACCGTCATCCGCTGCTGCGGCTTGTAAATCTTACGCAGGATGTCGCCCCGGGTTACAATGCCCAGGAGCCTCGACATCTCATCCACCACCAGAACGCGCCCGATATTGTTCTTCCGCATCAAACTCCGCACTTTACCGATGCTGTCCGTCTCTCTGACCGTGACGGGATCCCGGGTCATCACCCGGCGGACTTTCGTATCCTTCAAGATACGCGATTCCGCGCCCCGTTTCATCAGGTCATATTCCGTGATTATGCCCACCAGCGCGCCCGTAATATCGATCACCGGCGCGGCACGCTGACCACTATCGATCAGCTCCACGATCGCGTCGATCGTCGGGGTGGCTTCCTGGATGGCGTGCGGCTTGAACATGAATTCGTCGACGTGTGAGTCGGGATTGGACGAAAGGAGCAGATCATGGAGGTACGCGAGATAGAGCGCATCACTCGCCGTCACCACGAGATTGTGAAACTTGTTCTTCTCCATGAGCGCGACCGCCGTGCCGACCGTCGTTTCCGGCGTGATGGTCACCACGTCTCTCGTACTTATTTCGATTACCGGTTCGTCAAACATGCTCGTTCACCTTTCTCCCACCGTGCGTGGGTAGACTTTTAGAGACTGAATGGATACGTATACCCGCGGGCACAGATAAACCTTCCACCTTGCTGCTGCAGCGCGCCGGTCCAGCCGCAGCTGGAGCGCCCGCAGCGCGCGCACCGGACATCAGAAGGGCTCTAAGTCCAAGCTTGAGCAACGGAGACATACACGCCCCGAGCCGCCACCTACACCCCGAGCACCAGGTTCGCGATCTCATCCGGGGGCAGGTTATTCTCCTTACCGACCGCGATCGTGCACAGGTTCCGTATCTCAAGCTCCTTCAGGTAGAGGAAGCCGATGATCGTGCCAATATTGATCGGATAGCCCTTTAAGGTCTTCCGGACCGTTCCGAAGAACTGCTGCCAGAGCGCGTCCTCGAAGGCTAAGAGGCTCCGCTCAGACTCATACACCGGCAAGACCTTGCTCAGCACGTCCTTGTACTGAGAGGCGGGCATCGCTCTGATTGCCGTCGCGACGTTCTCCGCCTCCACGACCTCATCCATCACGTCAGCCCCAAAGTCGAGGGTGTACGCGAAGGGCATGAAATAGCTCTGCATCGGGCTCACCGGTATGTCCTCCGCCTTGCACCGGAGCAGCGTCATGAGATTCACGATGTCCACTTCAGTGCCCACGATTCGACGCACGAGCTCCTTATCCGTACGCCCTAATCGCTCAATCTTCGCCCAGATCGAGCCCAGAAGCTCCTCATCGAGCGCGTTCTCAAGCACGAGCAACCGCTGCGTCGCTTCGTACGCCGGGAAGACCGGCTCCAGCACCTCGTGATACGGGCTCTCCACCTGCGCGATCAGGTCCGCCAGGGACTTCGCATCGACCAGGCGGCTCAACCAGCGCTTGAAGTGCTCCTCCACGGGGTAGAAGTGCACTGCTCCGGTCGTGCCGGCTCGTGCCGCGGCCGCCTGTGCGCGAATGAGCGCTTTGAGATTCTTCACTTCCAGCCGTCTGAGGATCTCCTCGAAGACGTCCCGTATCGCGCCCTTCGTTGAGCGGAGCACCATGAGATACTGATCGATGAGTTCCGCCTTCAAGGACTGCTCGATACGCCGCGCGTCCAGCGTCGTCACGCCCGACTTGGTTAACTGCTCTTTGTACGCGGTATCCAGCAGAGCCGGTAAGAAATCGCTCGGACGAGCTTCTAGCAGCTCTCGCACGCGCCCTTCCTCTACGAGCGCGCCCACACGCGCCCGTATGCGCGCGTATACCTTCGCATAGTTCGATACGCCCATTGCTCATCTCCTCTTGTATCGCACCCTCGTCAGTCACGCACACACTCACGAAGGAGTAGTATGAATGGGGCTGCGGAGATTTGAACTCCGGTCACCAGCACCCCAAGCTGGGAGGATGGTCCTGGCTACCCTACAGCCCCGCCGCTCCTACTTCTCTTTACTTAGTCCTCCACGTATTAAAATGGCTACTTATTAGTGTGCCGCTCCTTTTAGTTAGTGGGAGTGGGTGCTGCACGAACCATGATGGAGGATACGCGGAACGAGGAGCTCGCAGGGTTGCGTGCGGTACAGCCGATCCGAATCGGAGCCCGCACAACCGTTGGAGAGCTGGTTACCGGGTTACAGGGCTGCGCATTCGGCGCTGGCCGGCTGGCCCGGGCGGTGGCGATCTACGAAGCGATGCTGACCGAGGAGACGACAAAGTTTCTCGGCATCGCTGGCGCGCTCGTGCCTGCGGGAATGCGATCGGTTTTAGCTGACCTGATTCGCGATCGGTACGTGGATGTCGTGGTCACCACCGGTGCGAATCTCGTGCACGATATCATCGAGGCGCTCGGCTCGCATCACTATCTCCGCGAGATCGAGCAGACCTCGGTGGGCGGCGTGCCGGAGGATGTCTGGCTCCGGCGGCACAACGTCGATCGGATCTACGATCTCGTCGTCCATGACGAGGCCTTCGCGAAGCTAGAAGCATTCCTGCACGGGATCTTCGAGCGGCTGGATGAGCGACGATACACGATCCGGGAACTGCTCACGGCGATCGGTGAGCATATTTCAGACCGAAATTCGATCTTGCGGTGCGCCGTGGAGAGCAACGTGCCCGTCTTCTGTCCCGCGCTTGCCGATTCGATGATCGGGCTGCACGCCTGGATCTACATGCAATCCCGGCGCCTCGAAGTCGATGTCTTCGCGGATATGCGGGAGCTGATCGAGCACTTCTCCGTGGCGAATCGAACCGGGGCGATCATACTCGGCGGCGGTGTGCCGAAGAACTTCATCTTCCAGGCCGCGCTGGTTGCACCGCGGCCTGAAGGCCGCGAGGGGCTGGACTACGCGATCCAGCTGACCACGCACACCCCGGAGGACGGGAGTCTGAGTGGTGCGACCTTAGAGGAAGCGAGATCATGGGGCAAGATCAGCGGGGGCGCGAAAACGGTTACGGTACACACGGACGCCACCATCGCACTGCCGATCATCGTCGCGGCACTGCGGGAACGAATGGCGCAGCGCACCGTGCGATGACCTGAGGTGCTGTGGATCTTCTGCGGACGCGCCCTGCAGGTACCTCCCTCACGATAAGCAATTTATATATGCTCATGCCATAGTTACTTGGCTCGTAGCCACCTGCCAGCTATGAACAACCTGGGGAAGATCGTGGTACTCTTCTCGGTGCTCGGCATCGTGCTCCTCAGTGGTATCGCCATCCTCATTGAGCCGCCAACCGTGCCCCTGGACGCGCTCATGCGCTATGAAGGCACCATGGTGCGGACCAGAGGCACCCTTACGGATCTCTCGCGCACCACCACGGGCAACGTGCTCCTGACGCTCGCGGCTAACCATACGGAGCTGGTCGTCTTTCTGCAGCCGCCGGGAACGACTGAAACGCTCGTGAATCTGAGCTACGGTGATGAGCTCGAAGTGGACGGCCAGGTGCAGCTCTACCGTGGCGCGTACGAGCTTATAAGCACTAAGACAGCGATCAGGCGGGTAGAGCAATGCCCGCTTCCTATCCTCTTCGTCACGCAGGTGGCCGCGCAGCCTGAGCGGTATGAGGGTGAAAAGCTGCGCATCACCGGCTATCTTGATGACCGCTACTCGACCCTCTTCTATATCCGCGACGAGTCCGGCACGTACCGACTGCGGGTGAAGCTTCTGACCGCTGAGCCGGCGCTCGTTGGGTTACAGGAGGGTGATCGAGTGATCGCTGAGGGCCGCTTCGCCTACGACGCGCCCAACATGCGGTACGAGTTGCAGCTGCTGCGGCTCGAGCTGCTGCCGTCGTAACGAGCGTAACGGCCCGCCAGGACTGCCGCGCGCCGCTACGTTCGCTCTGCCTCGACCAGTACCCACTTGTCCTGCCCTTCCCAGACGCGGACCGAGTGGAGCGAGACACCCTCGGGTGACGCGCTCAGCCGCTTCTCCAGCTCTGACTTCAGAAATAGCGCGATATTCTCGCTCGTTGGATAGCTGATCACCTCGTTGAGGTACCTATGGTCCACGAGCTCGAGGACTTCATCCACCACGGCCTTCAGCACGGCGAAATCCGCCACGCATTCCGTCTCCCGCTTCTGCTCGCCCGAGACCACCACGTCCACCCGGTAGGTATGCCCGTGCAGCGCCTTACATTTGCCCAGATGCCGTGCGAGCGTATGCGCGGCGTTGAACTGGGTGGTTATTCCTAGTTTCATCTCACCGGATCTCCTTCTGCCCGCCTGCTCTGCTCAGACTCGAGGAGCTTTACTTTATATAAAAAGGCGCCTATCAATTAGTTTGATAGCTACTGATAGTAGAGAGAAGCCATGGCCAAGGGGAAGAACACACGAGGCAGGAAGATCAGGCTCGCCAAAGCGAACGCGCAGAACCGGCGCGTCCCTGCCTGGATTATGGTACGCACGAACCGCCACGTCACCACGCATCCGAAACGGCGCAACTGGCGGCGAACAAAGCTCAAACTGTGAGAAAGGAGAGAAGTGATCAAGCACAATGGGAGAAGAGAAGGGCCCAGGGGCCCGTGAACGGATCTATACCATTCCGCTCCGTGTGGTGAAGTGTGTGCCGCGCTGGCGCCGGAGCACTCGTGCCATCTCCGCGATACGCGAGTACCTGGTGCGGCATACCAAATCAGATGCGATACTCATCGATCGGTCGATCAACGAGAAGGTCTGGGAGCGCGGTGCCCAGAAGCCGCCCTCAAAGATCAGGGTCAAGGTAACCGAAGAAGAGGACGTTATTAAGGCCGAACTGGTCGAATAGCTAACTAAGGTATGGTGATGAACGGGCGAGGTGAGCGTGAGATCCAGCGGTTCTTCAGCCTCGACGGCAGCTCCTTTATCGGTGTCTTCTCCACCTGCACCGAAACTATGGTCCTTGTGCCGCCGCGTGCTTCCCCGCGAACGGTGGCCGAGCTGGAGCATGCACTTCAGGTAAAAGCCTTTCAGATTACGATCGCGGAAACATCACTCCTCGGCTGTTTGGCTGCCGGTAACTCGAACGGCTTTCTCTGCTCGCCCTATACGCTCGACAGCGAGCTGCAGCGGCTCGACGCGCTCACCTGCGCTGCGGGGATTCCAGTTCAACTTGGTCGGCTGCCGAAGGGCGATCAGATGACCGCAGCGGGCAATATCATCCTGACAAACGATTCCGTCGCGCTCATCCATCCTGATCTTTCCGAGCAGACCGTGGCGGCTGTGAAGGACACGCTCGGCGTGGAGGTCTACCGAGGCACCCTCGGCGGCTTGAAGACCGTCGGGATGGCCGCGGTCGCGACGAACAAGGGTGTACTCGCGCACAAGTACGCGACCCATGCGGAACTGACCTACCTGGAAGATATCTTCGGGCTGCCCGTGGAGATCGGGAGTGTGAACTTCGGCATTCCTTTGATTGGCGCCGCATTGCTCGCGAATAGCAAAGGCTTCGCGGTCGGTGCTGAGACGACGGGTCCGGAACTGGGCAGGATCGTTGACGCGCTCGGTTTTTGATCAACCTCTTCCCAACGGGGGTTTTTCGATTAACCCTTTTCTCAAAAGGGTTATTTTTGA
>CAYYNW010000033.1:0-1550 GCA_964473145.1 uncultured Halobacteria archaeon | reverse complement strand
TGAACCTCACGATCATTGCCGATCTGTACACCAAGCGCCAGCTCGCGACCGCGCTGAGCTACAATGCGAGCATTCTCAACCTCGCCGTGCCCAGCTATCTCATCATCGGCGGCGCGCTCGCCTCCTTCGCCTGGTATTATCCCTTCGCGCTTCCCCTCCTCGCGGTGCCCGTGGGCATGCTCGTCACGACCTCGCTGACCAGCCCCGAGCCGCGTAACCGCGAAGACCTGCGGGCATACCTGAGCAGCGCTTTTCAGAGCGTCAAGAACCGCCAGGTGCGCGGGCTCTTTACCTTCTCGCTCTTCACCTTCATTATCCTATCAGTTAATAGTTTCATAAGCCTTTTAAAACCGATAAGCTTCCCTGTTGCCCCGTTCGCTGTTCTAAGCTCAGTGACGGGGTGATTCCCCCAGGCGATTGCACGAGTCGCAGGGGGGGTTACGTCACCCGCTAAAGTTGTCTAGAATTGTCTAAAGCTGTCTGTACGGGTTGATTCCGATCGTGTTTGGTATCCGGCGGAGCACAGCAATGGGCGTTAGGTCGGGAAGGAGAACTTAGTGTAGAAGCGCTTGTTGACCCAGCGGGGCTGACTTCAGCGGGGATAAGCAGTGTACACCGGTGCAAATTTGACCCTGGCCCCTTTGTGTAGCACCCTGGGTGGAGAATCCGTATTCAGTCCTGAGGCAGTCCAAATGGAATCTGATCACCTGTTCAGTCGCTAATTCGTGTCGTTGGAAATCCTCGAGGATGTGCCAGTGTTGCATTATTTTGTCTTCGCTGTTCTTTTTGATGAACGCCAAGGCGAACCCCATCACATCAAGTGCTGACTCGTTGCATCGTCGGATCAACTCCTTGACGGCCGCCTCGTAAAGGTCAATGTTGTATCCACATGACCCGAATCGCCTCAAGACGCATACATCGAACTTGGCAAACCTCAACCCTTCCACAAGACCATTGTCATCGAAGTTGCGGTAATTAAATGTCTGAGCGAAGAACGCCTGCAGAAGGTCTAGCTTAGGATCCAGGAGGCGGTAATCGGGGGATGCTAGCGAACCCTCAAGTCGGCCTTCCTGCCGGAGTCGACCCTGAAAGGATGTGCCGGCATAAGGAACCATCTTGCAGAAATGAACGAGCGTATCGCCATTTTCAGATACGAACTTGAGGAAGTCAATATTTTCTTCCACGGTCTCCAGCGTACTGTCAGGGGTGAATAACATGAATCCGAACTCAAAGGGCATGCCGACTTCATGCAGCATATCGACTGCACGATAAACATCCCTGGCTGAGTATCCTTTGTTCAAGGTTGTCAGCTCTCTGTCGCTGGCAGACTCAATTCCGAGGAAAATGCTTACAAGGCCAGACTGCTTCATTTTCTGGATATAGTCGGAATCCAAATCGTCGACTCGGCAGGAAACACGCCATAAGATCTTATCCGCCAAATCCGCCTCCCATAGCTCATTAAGGAACTGATTAAGCCATTGTCTGTGTTCTTGAGTGCGCATGAAGAGGTCATCGTCCTGGAATATAAAGATCTGCGTGCCGTACTTTTC
>CAYYNW010000032.1:0-13859 GCA_964473145.1 uncultured Halobacteria archaeon | reverse complement strand
ATTAAGCGCTTTCTAAAAGGGAAAAATTATACTTTCTTGTGCGGATGACTATAAAGCCCCGTTCCTGGTGCAGATGTGGTGAGCACCCATTGGTCTGCGCGCGGACTTCGTAAAACTTTATCTGTATCGATTTACAATACGTAAAACGGTGGTGGCAACGATGAAAACCGTGACGGTATCCTCGAAGTTTCAGGTGGTCATTCCCGAGGAAATACGCGAGAAAGCGGGCATAAAAGCGAAGCAGAAAGTGGTGGTGCTCGAAAAAGGAGGCGTGATTTACCTCATACCTCAGCGTCCACTCGATGAGCTGCAAGGTTTTCTCAAGGGCGTTCGTGCCGAAGAGCTGCGAGAAGAGGAGGAACGCTGGTGATTCTCCTCGATTCTTACGGGTGGATCGAGTATTTCGCCGACGGACCCCTCGCGGAGAGGTACGCGAGCTATGTGGAGCAGGTGAGTGCTGACACGACAGTACTGCCCACGATCGTGCTTTATGAAGTGTACAAGAAGATAAAGCGGGAACGAGGCGAGGAGAAAGCATTGGCGGCTTATGCACAATTGATGCGAGCGCGAGTAATCCCGCTGGATGCGAGCTTAGCCCTTGAAGCTGCGGACCTTAGTCTGGAGTTAGGATTGGGCATGGCGGATGCGATTGTGTATGCAACGGCAAAGCGGGAGGCTGCAACGCTTGTCACGAGCGATGAGCATTTCAGGAATTTCGCGGACGTTGCATTCATCGGAGCGGAGTAGTGTGCCGACGTTACGCAAGATAAGAGACGCATATGCCCGTACTGTTGCTCACCCATAATCCGCTTTTGCGGTGCTTTCGCAAAGAGGGGCGAACTGGCGAACGCCAGCGTTAAAAGAAGCCCGCGAACTCAATCGAATCGATCGGCCATCACACGTCATCTAAAAAACTGCAGGATGGCGCAGGGATTTTAGTCCTTGGAGACCATCACTTCGGACGCTTTGATCACCGCTTCCACCTTATCGCCGACCTTCAGCTTGAGATCTTCCGCCGCCTCCTTCGTAATCATCGAGGTGATCGTTGCGGGCTGCGAGATCTCGATTTTCACGGTCGCGGCGACCTCGCCCTTCTCGATCGCCTTCACCACACCTTTCAGTTTATTTCGGGCACTCAATGGCATGTGTTAGTTCCTCACCTCTACGTGGCTGTTGGTTTTGTGCCCATAAAAAAGGTCGTGGGCAGAGGCAGCGGAAAAAGAAGAAATGTGGGGAGAACATAGGCGTGAACGCCTCGAGGCTACGAGACGAGCGCGAGCAGCTCAGCGGTTGTGTAAATCCTCACCTCAGACTGGTTCTTGAACGCTTTCTCGTTCGACCAGATCGCGGCATTGTACGCGAGTGCCAGGGCGAAGTAATGGACATCTTTTGCGTGGGGTGCCAACGTCTCCGCCTCCGCGGCATAGCGGATGAATTCGTCAAATGGAATGAACTCGATCTCTTCTTTGATGAATCCGAACACACGGGCCAGTTCTTGGGACGATAAACTGCTTCGTTCGAGTATCTCATCAATATGCTTGCCGATCTCGAGGAACTGGAATTCCGGCGCGATAAACTCAACGCGTCTGAGGAGACTGTTGTCTAAAAAGACCTCAAAGGTTCTGCCCTTAGACAGGAGTGCAGAGAAGATCGTATTCGCATCTACGACCACGAGCACGCCCGGTCACTCACTCCTTGCGAGCGGCGCGAAATCGGCGTGCTACTGCTTCGTCAACCTCTGCGGACAATTCCACGACGTCCTGCTCAGTGAATGCACTCTTCGCGACGATGCCCCTCAACTCACGCATGCGCGCCACCTGAGCTTTGAGCAGCTTCCTCACCACTACCTGCCACTTAACATCCGGAAACTCATCCATGTCCGCCCTTAATTCTTCCGGAACCTTAACCACGAACTCGCCCATTTCGCTCACCTCTAGTACTGTTTATGCTCAGCCGATAAGTCTTTTCCTTCCCCCCAGTACACTCCGCCGTTCCTCCCGGACAGATAGCCTTCAAGATGCTCAGGAACTCCTCGACCTCCGCCTCAGGGAGTGCAGATTTCACCATGATCTCGTCTTTATGGTCCTCGACCTCGATGAGGAGGAATTCAGGGGCGATGAGCTGGAGTTGCTCACAGAAGAGCAAATCGGCGGTTTTACCCCGGGCAATAAGTGCTGAAATAAGCACGTTGGCATCCACTACCAGGAGCATCGTTCCGGATTACTTCAACTCGGGATACAGCTCTTTGTATCGTGCGTGCAAGCCTTTCGTTATCTCTGTACCCAGCTCCAGGGCGTCCTGCTCGGATAACCTGCTCCTCGCGGCGAGTGCTTTGAGACGCGCTACCTTCGTGACCTGCGCACGTATAGCGGCTCGTGCCACTTCAGACCAGTTAATGAACGGGGTGCGGTCCATCTCGCGCTTCAAATCTTCCGGTATGACCACCGTGAATTCCGCCATTGGTATTATCTATCTCCTTTCGAGTTATGGACATAAATAATTTTTATGTGAGGGGGGAAGTTTCAGGCGCGAGGGATCATAACGACCACACGCATTTACAGTACCTGCTGCTCGTTGAGCTCGTCAAGCATACCTGCCTTTACCTTCTCACCGAGCGCGCGTGCATCCTCCGCTGTCAATTTGCTCTTCGCGGCTAACGATTCGAGCACGAACCGCTGGAGATCCTTTGACTTCTGCAACTCATGCTCGAAGATCTTGAGCCTGATGAACTCGAGGATCATCGATTCCCATTCCGTGAACTCCTTGAGCTTCTCTTCAAGCTCCTCAGGAACTTGTACCCTCAACTCGCCCATTTCGCTCACCTCTGAAACCATTTATGCTCAGCCCATAAGTTCTTTTTCTTCTCCTTCGGCACAGTCCGCCGTTCCTACTGGAGAGCGCGGAAGCTACGAGACGAGCGCGAGCAGCTCAGCGGTTGAGTATATCCTCACCTCGGACTGGTTCTTGAACGCTTTCTCGTTCGACCAGATGGGGCAGTCGAGCTTCACGGCCACGGCAAATAACTCAATGTCATCAGGATCGGGCGAAATGCTCTTAGCTCCCGATAGAAACGTCCTGTATTCAGAGAGCGGGATAACCTTCACAAAGATGAACAGGTCGCCCAAGGCCTCTTCGAATTCACGGGCTGACAATTTGGATTTCGTACAGATGAGCTCTTTGTGTTCAGCCAACTCCTCAATGCAGAACGAAGGGGTAACTGGCTCGATAAGTTCGAAGTTCGCCAATAACCTCCTCGTCACGGATTCACGCTTGAAAAAGGAGAACAATACGTTCGTATCCACGACCAGTCTCATTCACACCAGCCCCAGCTGCTTGAGTTTTTCGAACCGGTCGTTCTTTACCATTCTGCCGAGGTCAATGCACTCCTCTTCCGTCAATTCACTCCCCTTGAGCAGTTCATCGAGCCGCTCGAGCATGAGATCGCGCGTCAATCGCAACTTGACGAACTCCTCGACACCCTTCGCCAGGTCAGTCATGTCCACGTTGAATCGATCCGGGATTTTGATCACGAACTCGCCCATTTCGCTCACCTCAAGTACTGTTTATGCTCAGCCGATAAGTTCTTTTCCTCCACCCTCCGTACAGTCCGCCGTCACGCCATCTAAAAACCTGCCGGCTGGCGCAGGTAGTTTAGTCCTTGAAGACCATCACTTCGGACGCCTTGATCACCGCTTCCACCGTATCGCCGACCTTCAGCTTGAGGTCTTCCGCGGCCTCCTTCGTGATCATCGAGGTGATCGTCGCAGGCTGCGTGATCTCGATCTTGACGGTCGCGGCGACCTCGCCCTTCTCGATCGCCTTGATCACACCTTTCAGTTTATTCCGGGCACTTAACGGCATTTCTCTCCCTTACCCCGTATTATTATTTATTCTGTGCTCATAGAAACCTTCCGCGGATGGCGCGCGAACAAAAACGAAACGCTTATATGTCGACATGTTTATCCTTGCATATCGATCCGCGGCCGTCGCTGATGCTCTAGGAGGTGGGAAGGACCGCCACGGATAATCTCGGGACTACGGATACCGATACCTGTGCGATGGGAAACGGGGATGCGAACGGTGACGGTGAGATCGATATCTCGGACGCTAGGTATCTCGCCAGGCATATTGTTGGCATCTCGGGCTTCGAGGAACTTAAATAACACTCTGCCCTACGTGCCTTTACTAACGGTGTCGTTTCACATGATTCGCTGTGCTCGCCGAAGAGAAGGAACGCGACACGTGAAGAAGTGCCTCGTGACCGCAAGTAGTGCCGCAGTACTCATTCTGGTCTGCACTCTCGTATTGCTCGTCGTATCGGGCACCGCCAGCGAGCTACGGGTTGAAGATATCAGCGCACCCACCGGAAGCTCGATAGTCGTACCCCTGCGGATCCACAACGCGACGAATGTCGGCGCGATCGATCTTAACTTCACCTATGTTCAATCCGTTGTAACGGTGACCCAGGTAATGACCGGAGAGTTCGCGGTGACTATTGCCAATCTGGAGAGGAGCTCCACCGGCTTTATTACGCTCGTTGCCTTTCAAGGTTCGAAGCCCGGCCTGAACGGTACGGTCCTTCTCGCCACTATCACGCTCACCGCAGTTGGGGCTGCGGGCAGCACGAGCCCATTGACCATCACGGTCAACAACTTCACCGATGCGACGCCCGAATGTAATGATATCCCATACAATGTTACCAGCGGGACGTTCATGGTTACGTCTCCTGGTGGACCTACGCCGACACCCGCGTCTGGAGGCGGTGGGGGCGGTGGCGGCAGCGTTTACTATTATACGCCACCCGTATCAACGCCGCCAGCTACGATAGCTCCGCCACCAGTGACGACTGAAGCTTCACCTCCGAGTGGTACGCCCACTGCCACAGCTACCCCTACCCTCACGCCCTCACCAGCACCCGTCCAACCCACGCCGCCCAAATCGCCGTCCGCGCTAATTAGTGATTCATGGCTGTGGGTTCCGATCGTGATTACCGTCCCGATCGTGATTACCATCGTAGGTTTCTTCGCCCTGGTGGTTATTCTGCGGAAGACACGCCGGGGCTGAGCTGCCTCGCGAGCAAGAGATTATAACACCCCGGCGAGGGTGCCCACTTCCGAATTCGGATCATCGAAAGCAAAACCGAAAAGACTTTATAGTGATTGGTACTATCACGATGATCAGATCTTTGAGGAGCTCATTGCACGCCAGTTTGACCCGCCGATAGCGGTCCTTGCGGAGAATGGCACGTACACCGTGCTCGCACCCGAGGTATTCGAGCCTCAGGGCGATAAGCTCACGATCCGGGGTGGGAGTGTGCAGCTACTGGCACTGCTCGAGCTCGGGGGGGGGGATTGATTACGCCTTCGAGTACAAGAGCGTGGCGGAGCAGCACGGACTGCGGTATCTGGAGCTGCCCGCGGAGATTGACCTCCGGTCACCGGAGCAGCGTGTACGGTACGAAGCGGTGCGGGTGAGGCTCGGCTTTCAGCGGTTCACCTCCGTGGGGATCGAACGGGTCGGCATACCGATCTATTACGGGATTACCGTTCCGAAGAACGCACCGAACCCCGACCTCGGGGTCGCGTTTATGCACTTCATGCTCAGCGAAGAGGGGCAGAACGTGCTCCGGGAGGTGCATCACCCACCGAGCCCTGCTGAGGCTGATATCTTGGAAAACGTACCTGATGAGCTGAGAGACGTGGTGGTAAACGAGATAGCGAATAGGAGGGTGTAAGGCGATGGGTGCTATGCTGAACTGGTTAGTGGAGCTGCTGAAGCGTGAGCGGATCTTTATTCTCTCGCTCCTGGCCGGGCTCGTGCTCATCGCGTTCGTGGCGATTACGCTCGCCAATATGTTCTATCAACAGGCGAAGGACATACCCGGGCTCATCGCGATCGCAATAGACCCGGTGGTGCTCAAAGCGATCGGTATAAGCCTCTCGATGGCGCTCGTCGCCACCCTCGTTGCCTTTGTCTTCGGCGTCCCCTTGGCCTATTTCCTCGCACGCAAGAACTTCCGGGGCAAGAGCATCATCGAAGGGATCGTGGATGTTCCCTTGATGATCCCGCATATCGTCGCCGGTATCGCGCTCTACGGTGTCTTCATGCGCTACGGAGTCTTCGGTGCACCGCTCCGCACGTTTGGTATCGTCGTGACGGACGCCTACATGAACTAGTAGTACTATTAGGAGATGTTACTATGAGGCTCCGCACGTTTGGTATCGTCGTGACGGACGCCTACCCGGGCATAGTGATTGCGATGCTCTTCATGTGCCTCCCCTACCTGGTTGACTCGGCCCGGGAAGGCTTCAAGGAGGTCAATCCGCGGCTGGAAAATGTCGCGCGCTCACTGGGTGCATCGCACTGGCGCACGTTCAGAGAAATTACTTTCCCGCTCGCATTTCCTTCGATCCTGAGCGGCGCAATCCTCAGCTGGGGGCGCGCGATTAGTGAGTTCTCCGCCGTGCTCGTGCTCGCGTACCATCCGATCTCCGCGCCGATTCTGATCTATGAGAAGTTCACCTCCTTCGGGCTGCGCGCATCTCGGCCCATATCCGTCTTACTCATCTCCGTCTGCCTGGTCATCTTTATCATCCTGCGGCTGCCCCGCTGGAGGAAGCGATGATCCGGGTGAAGGGGTTGTACAAGGATTGGAAGGAGTTCTCGCTCCAGGATATCAACTTGGAGGTCAAGCAGGGCGAGTTCTTCGTTATCCTTGGCCCGACGGGTGCGGGCAAGACGTTGCTCCTCGAGACCATCGCCGGCTTTTACATACCCGATCGCGGCGAGGTCTGGCTCGACGGCCACGACGTGACCCGCATTTCGCCGGAACAGCGGAAGATTGGCTTCATCTACCAGGATTATTCGCTCTTCCCGCACATGACCGTGGAGCAGAACATCCGCTTCGGCTTGAAGGCGCGAAAGTCCTCTGCACCGCAGAATAAGGAGCGTGTGCGGGAGATCATGGAATGGCTGGGCATTGCGCATCTTGCACATCGACACCCCGCGACGCTCAGCGGCGGCGAGCAGCAGAAAGTCGCGATTGCACGCGCGATAGCCATCGAGCCCTCCGTCTTGCTCCTGGACGAGCCGCTCTCCGCGCTCGACCCGCGGACGCGCGATTATCTGCGCGAGGAGCTTAAACGGGTGAAGGAGGAGCTCGGAATTACGATGCTCCATGTCACGCACGATCAGACGGAAGCGATGGTGCTCGCGGACCGCATTGCGGTAATGATGCACGGGAAAATCGTGCAGGTGGGAGCGCCCAAAGAGATCTTTCATAAGCCGCTCAACGAGGAGCTGGCTGAGTTCGTGGGCGTGGAGAATATACTCCTGGGAACCGTGCAGAGCAATGAGCAGGGGCTCGCCACGATCGATGCGAATGCCGGCGTGAGGATCTATGCCGTTTCGGGGTATCGCGAGGGCGCGGTGAAGGTCTTCGTGCGACCCGAAGACATTGTCCTCTCTGAACGTAT
The DNA here is from genome assembly GCA_964473145.1 of uncultured Halobacteria archaeon. Taxonomy (GTDB): domain Archaea; phylum Halobacteriota; class Syntropharchaeia; order Alkanophagales; family Methanospirareceae; genus JACGMN01. Next base: position 6,384 of record CAYYNW010000032.1, on the reverse strand, counting down.
CGGCGAGGGAAGCAGCGCCCGAAACGTGCTGCGAGGGCGTATCGTGGAGCTGCAGGACATGGGCCCGTTAACCCGGATAAAGCTTGATTGTGGATTGATCGCGCTCATTACCACACAATCCCGTGAGGTGCTGGGCCTGAAGCGGGGAACCGAGGTCTACGCTACATTCAAGGCGACAGCCGTGCACGTGGTCCGCGGCTAATCCAAAGATTCGCCCGAGCTCACGAGAGATGGTGTTGTTACTCCGCAACCTTGCGCTTCAACTCACGCACCAGCTCGGCACGCACCCGTGCGGCTCGATCGCCACCACAGACCATACCCCGTACCCCGAGGATATCTGGATTGATTCGCTTGATCGCTGGCAGATCCGCAAAGGTGAGCGCGCCAGCCACCGCGGTCATGAGTCCGAGCGCTCGCGATTCTGAGACGAAGGTTCTCAAGTCATCCTCGCTGAGGAACTCCAGGGTCGACCGGCAGTCCTTGATGCCCGTGTCCACCATCGCGACATCGATATCCACTTCAGGCCCGATCTGCGCAATCTCGAAAGGCGAGATCGAATTGATCCGTTGATAATCAGAATAAAAGGCACAGACTACTCTCTTCGCGGGATCAACGCCTTTCACCGCTTTCGACACGGCGGTCAGCAGCTCGATCGCTTCCTGCCGCGTCTTGATCTTGTAGAGCCCGACCTTAATGTAATCCGCGCCGGAGACCGCAGCGCCTAACGCGGCTAACGAGGCGGTACCAGGCTTATAATCAAAATCGCCGATGGCCGCGCTCATCTCCATGCCATCTCCGCATTCCTGCTCCACGAGGTCCTTGATCGCGCGGATGACCCAGGGGAAGTTCGCGCCCAAGGAGCCCTCGGTCGGGTTCTTCACATCGATAATGTCCGCACGGCCACGAATGACCACTTTCGCCTCCTCCACGTCTTTTGGACTTACCAGCACTTTCATCGCTTCGCCACTTCTGACTTACTGATTACTTACCGTTTCCTTAATATCTTAACCTCGCGCTCGGTCCCCACGTGGACTTCCGAGACGTTCGTGAAGAGCCCGTGCTCAACGGCGCCAACCACGGTGGAGAGCGCGCGACTGAGGTTCACCGGATCGTGAATAACGCCGAAATCCGCGTCTAGGATGAGATTACCGTGCTCGGTGATGAAGTAGCCCCCGCGCCTCCCATCAAGCCGCACCACGGGCGTGCCACCAAGCTCCTGCACCTGGCGCTCCACTACCTTCGCGGCGTACGGGAGCACCTCGAGGGGCACGGGCTTGCTGAGCTGGCTCACTACTTTCTCGTCATCCACGCAGATGATGAGTCGGTTCGCGGCGTAGGAGACGATCTTCTCCCGGGTATGGGAGCCCCAGCCGCCCTTGAGCACCGAGAGCCGGGAATCCACCTGGTCTGCACCATCGATGCAGAGGTCCAGTACAGGGTGCGCCGAGAGTGTGGTGAGCGGGATACCGCACGCAATGGCGAGCTGCTCGGTACGATAGGAGGTGGAGACGCCTACCAGCTCGAGCCGCTCAGCCTGCAGCCGCTGCCCGATGAGACGGATCGCACGTTCCGCCGTCGAGCCGGTACCGAGCCCGAGCACCATACCGTTGGTAACGAGTGCGACGGCGGATGCTGCTGCACGTTCCCGTTTCAGCCCCGTTCGATCCTCGCCCATAAATAAGCTCTCAGAGGAAGTAGTACCTGCTTCTATAAGTAGCTTGTGGAGTTCCCGGCGCTCTCCCGAAACCTCTTAAGGGTTCCACGCCAACCTCTCATTGACAGCGTTCATGCGGCGCATCAACAGCGAGGAATGGACCGAGAAATACCGGCCAAAGCGGTTGAGCAACATCGTGGGGAACGAGAAGGCGATTGAGGAGTTACGTGCGTGGGCTGACGAGCTGGCCAAGCCGAAGTCGAAGAAAGCCGCGCTCCTCCACGGCCCCGCGGGCTGCGGGAAAACCTCCGCGGCCTACGCGCTCGCTTCAGAACGGGGCTGGGAGGTGATCGAGCTGAATGCCTCGGACCAGCGGAACGAGGGCGTGATCCGGAGTATCGTTGGTCCTGCCTCGAGCAGCACGACCTTCTCACAGCAAACACGATTGATCATTCTGGACGAAGCGGACAACCTCCACGGCTCGGAGGACCGCGGGGGGACGAAGGCGATCACGGAGATCGTGAAGCAGAGCACGCAGCCGATCATCCTCACGGCGAACGATAAATACAAGGTCGGCGGTGGGCTGACCCGGAACTGCCGGGTGATCACCTTCGAGCGGATCAAAGCAGGGATGGTCTTTCGCGCGCTGCGCCGGATCAGTGAAGAGCAGCGGCTCGCGATTGAGAATAACGCGCTGATTGCGCTCGCAAAGAACGCGCATGGTGATTTGCGGTCCGCGATCAACGACTTACAGGCGCTCGCGATGACCGCGCAGACCCGTGACCGGATCTCAGCAGAGGAGATCGTGACGGGCGGGCGCGATCGGGAGGAAGATATCTTCGGTGTCCTGAAGCTCATCTTCAGCACCGAGGGGCGCGAGTTACAGGAGGTGCTTGCCGCGCTCTACAGCCTTGATAAGACGCCTGAAGAGAGCATCCAGTGGGTCTATAAGAATTTCACGTACAACTATGACGACGCGCGCTTCTTGCACGGGCTGGAGTACCTGAGCCGTGCGGACCTCTTCCTGGCCCGGGTGCGGCTGCGGGAGAATTACAAGTTCTGGCGCTACGCGTCAAGTTTAATGGCTGGCAGCATGCTCTCGGCACAGGTCATGAAGACCTGCCGCGGGCCTGACTGGAACCCGCCGGGGCCACGGTATTTCAAATCGCCGTGGCAGCGCGCTCGACTGCCCGATGAAGCGGAGCGGGCGTCAGGCCCGATGGATGAGGAGATCGCGGCGAAGATAGCTCGGTATGTCAAGGTGCCGCAGAGTCGTGCGCTCTCTTTCATCCTCCCGTTCCTGCCGATCTTCTTCGAGGAGGACCGAAAAGCCGCGGAGATCACCGCGGCGCTGCGGCTGGACGTCACGGAGATAGCCGCGCTGGTGCGCGAGGGTGAGACGGAGCGCGCAGAACGGATTTACCAGGCTGCACGGGCCGTCATGGCACGGAAAGTGGCGGAACGTCATGGAGAAGCACCTCAGGTGGTTATGGCCGCTGGTAAAGATGAGAAGCGCATAAAGAAACGAGAGGTTGAGCTGGTAGACGAAGTTGGCAAGGAAGAGGATAAGGAAGTAAAGAACCAACGGACGCTGACTGATTTCTTTTAATTGGTCGCTCAATAACAACTACATGGAGGATTGGAATAACGTATGGGCGCCGCTCAATCACCGTTTACCAAACGGCAGATAGTATGGTTCAGCTGGTTCAGCTTCATGATAACCTGCAGCTACCTCATACCCTATACCGTTTTAACTCATGTTGCTACCATGTACGGTGCATACCTATGTTGGGTTGTGGTAACGCTCGCGGTTATACTCTCTGCTAGTGTACTCACGGTGCCGTGGAGGGATTGAGATGATCGAGCCGGTGTACCTGTATATGGCGGTAAGCCTCTTCTTCCTCTGCATGTTTCTGATCGCCCACTACGGGCATGTTAAAACCGGCAAAGGCGTGGAGGAGTATTACATTGCAGGCAGGAAAATTGGGGGGTTAGTCTCGGCGTTAACCTACAGCGCGACAACCTATAGCGCCTTTATGATGGTGGGTCTCGTCGGATACACCTGGGCTGGAGGCGTAGGCGCACTTGGCTTCGAGTTAACCTACCTCATGGGTACCGCACTCCTCCTCGTCATCTTTGCTCCTCGGTTCCTGCTCGCGGGAAGACGGTGGGGGTACGTAACGCCGACCGAGCTGCTCAGCCGCAGATACGAGAACAGAGCGGTGGGTGTGATCGCAACCCTGCTCTGCTTGGCCTTCCTGATTCCCTACGTCTCGGTGCAAGCCACCGGCTCAGCCTACCTGATGAGCACGCTGACAGGCGGCGGGATACCCTATCAAACCGGCCTGCTCTTCACCGGCGTCGTCATTGCAGTTCTCGCATGGTGGGGCGGCATGCGAGGCGTTGCATGGTCTGATGCGGCACAGGCACTCGTCATGGTGGTCACCTCGACTGCGCTACTCGTCTTCCTTGTCCACCAGCTATGTGGTGGCTGGGGGGCGCTCTTCACGACGCTGGAGAGCGAATATCCGGCGCTGCTAACCACGCCAGGACCGAATGCCTACTTCAAATTCCCCAAGTTCCTGGGTCTCACCCTGCCGTGGTTCTTCTTCGCCCTCACGAACCCCCAGGTATCCCAGCGGCTCTTTATCCCCAAATCGGTGGGCGCCGCCCGGACCATGATCTGGGGGTTCCTCATTTTCGGGTTCATCTACACGGTGATCTGCACCCTCTTCGGCCTGATGGCGCACGTGCTCTACCCGGCTTTGACCGCGCCCGACACGGTAATGCCCACACTGCTCGCGGAGAAGGCGCCCACCATCGCCGCTGGGCTCATCTCCCTCGGCATACTCGCTGCCGCAGTTACCACCGCAAACTCGATCATACTCACGCTGGGCTCAATGGTTGCCCGGGACATTTACAAGGCGGTAGGAGGGCGAACGGCCGCCGAGCAGAAGGAGATGCTGGTAGGCCGGATCATCATCCTGGTGATGGCTGCCGCGCTCATCGCCTTCTCCTGGCGACCGGTCGGGCTCATCGTCGAGCTCTCGGTTCTGTCGTCCGCGGGACTCCTGGCACTGGCGCCGTCACTCATCGGCGCGTTCTTCTGGCGGAAAGCAACCGCTTCGGGCGCACTCGCCAGTATGATCACCGGTGGACTCGTGACCGCCGCTCTTTACTTCGGGCACATCTATCCGCTGGGGCAGTGGCCGGGCATATGGGGCTTCGTCTGTACAAGCGTCACCTTCATCGTGGTCAGCTTGGGGACCCAAGCGCCTGCACACGCTGGTGAGTTCTTCGACGCGCTCGACGACGAGTTGCGTGAGAAGAACATCATTAGAGCTTAGAGTCGAATTGCCCTAATGATTCCGTCGGCGAGGATCGCGATGCCGCAGAATTACCAGACGTTCCGCGCGCAGCAATGCAGGTTACGGAGAGTGCCGATCCGGCTCACGACTCGACCACCCGTACATATTCCGGTAGCCGCACTCATTCCGGTAAAAGCTTTTATATCAGATAACCTTACTCTTCTATGGTGCTGCTGCGGTGATCGCTGAGGGCATCGTTGGCAAGAAAGGAGAGCTTTTCCCACCGAAGGATATTCGGAACCTGATCGGCTTGAAGAGCGGCAGCAAGGTCATTTATCGAGTAGAAGATTCAAAACTGATCGTCGAGCCTGTTCCCGACCTGCTTACCGCGATTAAGCTGCCAAAATTCGCCAAGACGACCGTAAAGGAGTTTGAAAAGGAGCACAGAAAACTCGCCGCGGAGGTAGCAGGACGATGAAAGTCCTGCTGGACACCACGTACCTCTTGCCGGCCATTGGTATCGAGGTTGATTTGCCCGCGGACATGCTTGAACAATTGCTCTCATCCAACCACTCGCTCATCATTAATGAGCTTTCACTCTTTGAGCTCTTTGGCAAAGCGAGCAGGCACATGGCGGGTAATGAGGCAGCAAAAGAGCGGTTTTATACCGGCATGAAGAGTATTCTTTTATCAAAAATTGGTATCAAACCAATTTTTACGCGTGATACCTTGCCACTTGTACGCGAACTTCAAGAGAAGTTGAATGATCTGCCTGATTGCCCCATCGTGGCTACTGCAATGGTTTATGCCGAGGTCTTATTAACCGAGGCGGAAGATATCTCCAGACTTGTCGAGTTTGAGGTTCTCAATTTGACCCAATTTGCCCGGAGGTATCTGTGATAATCCGTTGGTTTGGTAGTGTCCCTAATTTTAAGGGTGATTGAGCACATCGTGAGGAGGATCTCTTGGTGGTCTCTATGCACCTAAAGGCAGATCGAAATCGGCTTCCTTTCTTTCAACGCGCTCACTCTGAGGATTGAGAACCCGATAACGTTTCCTTCCTCATCCACTTTCTCCATCACCGCATCGTTCTCCGTCTCCCTGAAAAAGCCCTTCCGGCGCTCAAAGATAACCTCGAGGTAGTCACTCTCGCTGTCGAACCAAACGTTTATCTCCTTTCCCATAGCGTCTTGCCTCGCTGTATCGTAGCGGTAATCGGCCGATTATGGAGATCCCGTAACCGTATTACGGGCATGCTTCACCTTCGATGCGCCTCTGCTTAGCGACGTCTCCAATATTTTTATGCCCTGCACCCACACGTCCTGGCCACCTGCTCGGGCTCCAAAACTATATTACTATCCTCGTGCATATAACTAACGTTGTAGGGGATTACGCGATTAGCATGCACTTGACAGGTTTACT
>CAYYNW010000031.1:10388-13948 GCA_964473145.1 uncultured Halobacteria archaeon | reverse complement strand
CCGGCGAAGCATAAGAGCGGCATACCGACGCGGTACTCCTGCGCGCTGCTCACGATCAGCACCTCGAAGTACGCGATGCGGGCGCAGGGTGCGGAGGAGATCGGCGATCTCTCCGGTGAGCGTGCAAAGGAGCTCCTGGAACGCGAGGGACATACCATCGTCTCGTATGCGGTCGTGCCCGATGATGAGCTGCGCATTTACACGGGCGTCCTGGAGGCGCTGCAGAGTGGGGCGGATTTCATCATCACCTCCGGCGGCACCGGGTTGACGAAGCACGACGTGACCATCGAGGTGGTCGCGAAGCTGCTGGAGAAGGAGATCCCGGGCTTCGGCGAGCTCTTCCGGTCGCGGAGCTATGAGGAGATCGGCACGGCAACGGTGCTGAGCCGCGCGATCGCCGGGGTCATTGCCGGTAAAGTGATCTTCTGCCTGCCCGGGTCGCCCGATGCGGTGCGACTGGCCGTGGAGGAGATCATCCTGCCTGAAATCGCGCATATGGTGAAGCACGTGGGCGAATGACTGCCCCGGGGGCCACCCGGCCAGCCGGCCAGGTCACGCAAATGCAAAGGTGCGCAACGGTATCCGAACTACCGAATCCTCGAGGGTGATCGTTTCGGTATCGGAGATGATTACCCCATGGGGGGCATGATAGCGCACGATGGCCTGTTTGATCTGGCTCTCACCTTTTTTACCGATGCTCACCTCGACGGGCACGATATCACCCGTTCCCGTGAGCAGGAGGAAATCAACGCCTTCTTTCGCCGGGTCATAGAACAATCCCGCGGGCATCCCCAGGGTCTCTCTCAGCCTGAAGAGAGAGCTCGCGACGAGATTCTCCGCTAACACGCTCAACATTTCCCAGTCCCTGAGATCATACATGCCCACTTTAAATCGTAAAGCAGCGTTGAGTGAAGGTGATAAAAAGTAATACTTCCACGGCTTTCGAACAAGCTTCCCTGCACTTGCATACGGTTTCACGCTGAGTATGAGGTGCGTTTTTTCTAAAACTGTCAAAATGTTTCTAACAAGTGTCGGCGAGATGTGCAATCTCTCTGCAAGTTTCGCATCTGAAGTCCCACCTGGTTTTTGCAGTGCCAGAAAAGCGATAATTCGCGCTATGCTGGTTCTCGTCTCTGTGCTAAAGGATTGTAAGGTGAAAATATCTTTTTCAATGATCCGATCAACCATACTGATAAGCCGTTCGTGGGTGTCTATCTGGCTCATGCGCAATCCAAAGGGGAAGCCACCGAAGGATAAAAAATCCTCCCACTCCGTCTCCAGGGGCCGCTCTAGAGTAATCAATCGCCGCTGTAATTCATTCGCTACCCTTGTACCCTGTTCAATATTCCCAAGCGGAGAGATGATCAAGTCACACAGACTTTCTGCTAAACCGCGTGGCGGGAAAATACGGTATTTCAACATAAGGTACTCTGAAAAGTTCAGGGGGAACATAATTTCGCGCTTTGATCTCCTCGCTACATCGACGGTCATCTCCAGGCTTAATGCTGATGAGCCGGTAATAAGCATAAATACTTTTTTGGTTTTGTCATAAATGACTTTTGCTGCTAACCCCCACTCTTTGTCAAAGTGAGCCTCGTCGATGAGAAGGAATAGCTCTTTGTCTAAATTGACTAAGGATGTACGGTGAATGTCTTCAATAAACGCCGTGATAACATTCGTAATTCTTCCGTCAAAAAAGGTCGTTAATTCGTCAGCAGAAAGATAGAGAACTCGATCCTGGTCAATCCCCATCCCTGCTAAGAGTCGATCGTAGATCTGAAAGAGGAGCGTGGTTTTCCCCACACCCCTGAGGCCTGGTAAGATAATAAGCCTAGTTTCAACGTTCCCCGCCAAAAAATCACTCAGATACGTTTCAATCCGATAATATGTTCTCCGGTACCTCAGTTTACGCCCATCGGCTACCGTATAACTTCTGGCCAGCGTTGGCGCTTCCGCCAGCTTCGTCAACACATACCGTATCGTGAGATCTTTAGCAAGGCCCGCCATCGTTGCTTATACATTTTGATGTATAACGCTAGTTAAATAGATATACATTTTGATGTATAAAGCCACCCTGCTCAGCTTGTCGCGACTTTTTGATGCTTCTCGAATTCCCGCCGCGGCGTCTCGCTACAGGTTAAGAGTAAGTGGGGTCGGTGCGATTTGAACGCACGACCGGCGAGTCTGGAGCCCGCTGCCCTACCGGACTAGGCCACGACCCCTCCAGTATACCAGTAGAGCCAATCCTTTATTAAATTAGGAGGGCGGCAGGACGTCGCCGCAGATCTCGCGCATCATGACCTCGCCCTCACGCGGGCCGCGCATGATGAGCAGATCGCCGCTCTTGATCACCGCACTACCCGCGGGATTATAGACCCATCGGCCATCGTGCCGCCGAATGGCCAGGATGAACATGCCCGTGCGCGTCTCGATCCGTAACACCTTCAGTGTGCGATCGAAGATCGCCGGGTTCTTCACCTCCATCTTCAGGATGATCTCATCGGACTCCTCGATCGAGGCGAGGAAGACGGAATGGAGCGGGATTTGCCGGAGCACCACATCGGCGATCTCATATGCCGCGTCCGAGAGGATTTCCGAGGACCAGGCGATGTGCAGCAGGCCGCGGAACTCCGCGAAATTGCTCCGCTTCGTCACTCCGCGCGCCGCTTCGATCACCAGGATCTCCAGCTCCTCCTTCATTCGGTCCATCGCCTCCTCCAGATTCCGCACCTCCTGCGCGATCTCGTTGCTGTGGAACGTGGCGGCTGAATACGCGAGCCCCACCATCAGCTCGGAGATATTCTTCATATCCGCGAGGAGGTCCGCGATCTCTTCGGTGAGCGTCTTTCGCTTGATTTCCTCCTCCTCCGCGCCCTCCTCTCGCACCGGCCCTTTGTACTCCATACACGTCGCCAGTTTACAGAAGGCGGGTATGCCCTCCGTGGGGCCGGAGGTGATCACGAGATCGCCTTCGCGCAGCCGCTCGTCCTTATCGGGCGAATAGAGCCACTGGGTGCCTCGTTTCACCACGAGGACATGCATGCCCGTCTCCGTCTCAAGCTGTAAGTCCTTGAGCGCCTTATCCTTCAAGACCGAGGAGGGCTTGATCCGCACGTTGAGGATCGCCTCCTCGAAATCCTCGCGGTCCAGATAGCTCCGGATATCGACGGCCGTAGCGACCTTGGCGATATCGCCCGCCGCGTTCGAGATCTTCTCCGCGGCCGAGGCGATCTGCAAGATGCCGGCGAATTCGAGCGCGTCCTCGAGGCTCCGCGTGGCGAGCATGATCGAGATGCGCAGCTTATAGAGCAGCGAATGCATCTTCTCTTCCTGCCGGAAGACCTCGTTCGCAATCTCCGGGTTGCTGTAGAGCACCGCGGAATACGCGAGATCGAGCATGGAGCCGGAGATATCCTTCATCTCCACGAGCACCTTCTTCGCATTAAAGGTCTTCAGTTCGTCCTTCAGGTCCTCATACATCCTTCGCGTTCACTCATTCCCGTCAACTCATTCCCGTCAACTCATTCCCGTCAACTCATTCCCGTCAACTCATTCCCGTC